>JANMFM010000156.1:0-17497 GCA_031374125.1 Bdellovibrionales bacterium | reverse complement strand
CTTGAGAAAAATCGGTGAATGTTCCTGCTGTATCGACGAAAGACTTGTCGCCACCCGCAAGATCATAAAAGCTTTCAATACTTGCTGTTACACGGGGAACAGTGTTTGCGTCCGGAGCTTTTTCGTAAGCCGTGAGATATTCTTGGAAAACCTGTTGGTCTTTTTTGAAACCAGTTGTACCCACGTTAGCAAGATTATTGGCAATGGTCTCCATTTTCTGGTTTTGCGCCATCGCTCCGGATAATGCTGTGTAAATACCTTTTGTGCTCATGATTCCCCTGCTAGCCTAGGACTCACCAAAGCGAGTGCTGTAAACAAGTAGAGCAAGTCATATGCCACACAGGACTTTAGAATAAGTAAAAATTTTTGAAGCCCTCAGATCGAAATTACTTTGTTTATATTTAGATTTTCACACAACCTAGATGAACATCTAGAGTCAATATTTTGTCATTTCGTCAAAAGGATGGGTCAGTTTGTTTTTTGAGCATCCTCACTTAAGGTCTATAAGAAAAATGTAAATATCGACCTTTTGATGATTGAACAACATAATAGAAAAATGCGGTTACTAACGTTCGTGATTTTTATTCTAACATCTAAACTTAGTCTTACAACTGCTTATGCAGCTGTGAATAAGCCTGCCACAAGTCAAAACGCATTCATTTATACAAAACCAAATCTTAAAAAAATTTCCGATACACCTATTAAACCATCAGCTTCTCTCTCCGGCGATTCATTGGTTTTCGATCTGCCCATCACATATAACGACAAAGTAAAATACTGGATTAACTACTTTCAAACTACAGGCAAAAAAAGCTTTTCAACTTGGCTAGAAAGATCTCAGAGATATGTGCCAAAAATCCAAGGCATCTTTAAAGAAAAAGGCTTACCTTCAGACCTTGCGTATCTTGCCATGATTGAAAGTGGTTTTTCTCCGTTCGCCAATTCCGCAGCTCAGGCTGTGGGTTATTGGCAGTTCATTGCACCAACGGCTGAACGCTATGGCTTAAAAGTCAGCTGGTGGTTGGATGAAAGACGCGACATACACAAGAGCACCTACGCCGCTGCAAAATATTTGACGGATATGAATAAGGTATTCAACAACTGGTATTTGTCTGCTGCTGGATACAACACCGGCGAAGCGAGAATCCAACGACTGATTAAGCGCCACAACTCAAAAAGCTTTTGGGATATTTCAGAATCTCTAGTTCAAGAAACAAAAGACTATGTTCCCAAATTAATCGCGGCCATTTTGATTGCAAAAGCTCCAAGCCTTTATGGATTTAGAGATTTAAAGTATAAAGATCCAATCCAATACGAATATTTTTGGGCGCCAGGCGGAACTTCCATTCGGGAGCTAGCAAAAAATTTAAAATATTCTGAGAAAGAACTAAAGTACATGAACCCAGAATTGATCAAAGGCTTTATTCCAGATCAAGTCACTGGCCACAAAATCCGCATACCCAAAGGCTCTCTCGCAAAAGTGGCTGCTTACTTCAAAAACCGCTATCAATAACGCACAAGCGACACGAAAAGGTGCGGACTACCTTTTGGTAGCAATACTGCATCAAAAATATTATTATTCTTCCTATGGCACTCATCGTTCAAAAGTACGGCGGAAATCTTCTATCGACTCCTGAAAAAGTCTTGGCTGTCGCTAATAAAATTAAAAAGTTAATAGATGAAGGTGATCAAGCTGTTGCCGTGGTGAGCGCCATGGGAAAAACCACTGACGAATTGATCGAGCTTGCTTACAAGGTTTCTACTAAGCCCATCAGACGTGAACTAGATATGTTACTCAGTGTGGGTGAAAGAATTTCGATGGCACTTCTTTCGATGGCACTAAATGATCTTAAGGTTCCTGCAAAAAGTTTTACGGGCAGCCAATCTGGAATTCTGACAGAGAGTGATCATACTCAAGCTAGAATCTACGATGTAAAACCGATTCGTATCGAGGCAGAGCTCGTAAAAAAGAACATGATCATTATCGCAGGCTTCCAAGGCGTTTCTCATATGGAAAAAGAGATCACGACACTTGGACGTGGTGGAACAGATACAACTGCTGTGGCAATGAGCTACGCTTTAAAAGCCGATCGCTGCGAGATCATCAAAGAAGTGGGTGGAATCTATTCCGCAGACCCTGCGCAAATTCCAAAAGCAAAACGTTACGAAGAATTAAATTACGACGTGGCTCTTGAAGCCACCTACTGGGGCGCAAAGATTTTGCACTTCCGCGCGGTGGAACTGGCGAAGAAATTGAATATTCCCATCCAAATTAAACATATCGATGACCCAAAGGTCACAACAACCATCCGTGGAGATGTTAAAATGTTAGAGTCCCAAAAAGTAATAACAATTTCATCCGTAAAAAATATTGCTGTATGCGAATTTACAAGCGATCTCAAAAAAACATTAAGCGAAGTCGGAGAATTCTTAAAAAAGAATACCCTTCCTTGGCCACAAATTTTAGCCACAGAATCCACAGGAAATTCCACAAAATTATTTATCTCTTCAAGCGATGAATCTCTAAAAGTTGTAATTGGCGCCATCAAAGAATCAAAGTCATACAAAAACTGCGACGACCAACACTCAACAGTAACTGCAACTTGTTTTGGAAGCACAAACACAGATTTAAGTTTAAAAATTCTAGAGCAATTAGAAAAGAAAAACGTACACGCTGAAAAAATATTCTACACGCCACAAAGTATTTCTGTATTGGTAAAATCAAAAGACAGAGACACCGCAATCAGCGCTCTTCACGAATTAGTTTAATTAAGAAAAATACAGCTCTGGATTATCTGTAGTTCTTAAAAAGTAATCAGCGATCAGATAATTTTTTTCTTCTTGCGTAAGATTTCCGTGATGACCGAGTTTTTTCATGCGGTCTTGATAAATATGATAAAAAGAAACCGCCGCCGCCACAGAAATATTAAAGCTCTCCGCAAATCCTTGCATGGGGATAATGCATCGGACATCGGACATTTCTAAAATTTCTTTTGATACACCATCTTTCTCGTTTCCAAGAATCAACGCAGTCTTTTTACTGAAATCCACTGTACTGATTGGAACCGCCGTATCATCCAAATGAGTTGAAACGATTTGATATCCACGCGCCTTCAAATCCTTTGCGCAAGCCAAAGATTCCTTCCAGCGAATGACGTTTAACCACTTGTCTGTGCCCTTAGATGTACGTTGTGAAATTTTATATTTAGGTTGGTTTTCAACGAAATGAACTTCCTGCAATCCAAAGGCCTCTGCTGATCTTAAAACCGCGCTCACGTTTCCCAGGTCATGAATTCCATCCATCACAGGAATGATATCGTAAGTGCGCTTATCAACGACTTCGCGAATACGTTCTTTTCTCTCGGGCGTGAGAAGTGAACTCATTTTTTCTATGATCTGTTCCGAGGTATATTCGTTACCTTTAATTTCAAAAGTTTTTCCGTTGAGTTTTACGATTTTTTCAGATGGTTTCATTCAATTTATTTTTTCCTGAGTGTTTTAAAATCTTTCGATTCCCCTTTTAACTCAAGATAGTCAAAGAATTCAACCCTGTTTCGACCTTTTTTCTTAGCTTCGTACAAATATTCATCAGCCTTGCGTACAAGATCCCTCGCATCGAGTTCTACATCGGGATGAGTGATGGCCACACCCAAACTTGCTGTCAATTTTACAGAATCATTTCCAGATTTAAAAAGTGTGTGTGCAATTTTCTCTCTCAAACGAGTCGCAAAAAGCATCGCCCCCTCACGAGAAGTTTCCGTAATGGCTATTAAAAATTCATCACCACCATATCTGGCTGCAAAATCCACTTTACGAATGTTCGCTCTAATGATCTTTCCCACTTCGGAAAGCACATGGCTACCAAAGAGATGATCATGCTGATCGTTCACTTCTTTAAAGTGATCCATATCCATCATCACAATGGCTAAAAACTTTTTGAAACGTTGCGATCTTACGATTTCATTTTCCAATCTTTGATAAATAGAACGCATATTAAAAAGACCCGTAAGGTCATCAATCTCGACAAGCTCTTTCAATTTCTCGTTGGCAGCACGCAATTGGTCATTCAAATCCTTTACTCGAAGTTTGGCTTTGATCCTTGAGATCAATTCTTTGATATCAAAAGGTTTTCGAATGTAATCATCTGCGCCCGAATCAAGACCACGAATCACATCTTCAGGCCTATCATTGGCTGATACAAAAATAACGGCCACGTAGGAAAGTTTTTGACGTAAAAGATCTAGGGTTTCGATTCCACTGATGCCAGGCATGTTGACGTCCAAGATCAAAAGATGTGGTGGATTGTCCTCAATAACTTGCAACGCTTTTTCGCCGCAATCCACCGTCGTCACATTGTAACCTTCGTATTCTAACGTTTTCCTAACAAATTTTAGATGATCTTTGTCATCATCTACTACCATGATTTTCCGAGTAGAATTGGAAGGTTTTAAATCTTTATCGAACATCTCCTTATTTTGCCTGATTTAGATCGATTTTTAAATTTATTTTTAAGCTGGCCTAAGGTCAAAAACACTGTTAAGTTTTCCATATTATTAAGCTTTAACTTAAAGCGGGAAATAAAACGGGAAAAAGATGGCTTACGATCATGTTGGTATAGAACAAAAATGGCAAAAACTTTGGGAAGACCAAGGTGCTTTTAAGGCAAAACTCGACAAAACCAAGCCTAAATATTACGCGCTAGACATGTTCCCTTACCCATCAAGCAACGGTCTTCACGTCGGTCATCCAGAAGGTTACACCGCAACCGATATCGTTTCTCGCTACAAAAGAGCAAAAGGTTTTAACGTTCTCCATCCCATGGGCTGGGACGCATTCGGATTACCTGCAGAACAATACGCCATACAAACCGGAGTTCATCCTGAGATCACAACGGCTAAGGCCATGGAAAATTTTAAGAGACAGCTTTCATCTTTTGGATTCAGTTACGATTGGTCCAGAGAAATTTCTACGTGCGATCCTAAATATTACAAATGGACACAGTTTATTTTTCTAAAACTTTTTGAAAAAGGCTTGGCCTACCAAAAAGAAGTTCCTGTGAACTGGTGCCCAGCTTTAAAAACAGTTTTAGCCAACGAAGAAGTGGTTGATGGAAAATCCGAGCGTGGAGGACATCCTGTTGTGAGAATGCCGATGAAGCAATGGATGTTGAAAATCACATCCTATGCGGAACGCTTGATCACCGATCTAGACAAAGTGGATTGGCCAGAAAGAACAAAAGAAGCTCAGAAAAATTGGATCGGGAAATCAGAGGGCGCGCAAGTTCACTTCAACGTTGAGAATTCTCAACATTCTATCGAAGTCTTCACCACTCGTCCTGACACACTTTTCGGCGCTACATTTATGGTGCTCGCACCTGAACATCCACTCGTAGAACAGATCACTCAAAGCGAATACAAAGATTCCGTAAAAAAATACAAAGAACAAGCTTCCGGTAAATCCGATATCGATAGACAGGCAAATAAAGATAAAACAGGTGTCTTCACAGGAAGCTATGCTACAAATCCATCAAATAACAAAAAAATACCAATTTGGATTGCGGACTACGTACTCATGGGTTACGGAACTGGCGCTATCATGGCCGTTCCAGGACATGACGAAAGAGATTTTGAATTTGCACAAAAGCACGGAATAAAAATCATTCGCGTGATCGAATCCGAAACCGATCTTCCGTACACTGGTGATGGAAAATACGTCAACTCAGAATTCTTAAATGATTTAACATCGACCAAAGATGCCGTGAGTAAAATGAATAATTTCCTCGAAGAAAAAGGTATCGGCAAAAAAACAATTCAGTACAAACTCAGAGATTGGTTATTTAGCCGTCAGAGATACTGGGGTGAACCATTCCCAATTATTCACTATCCTGAAAAAGGTTTAAAAGGAGTTCCCGTAAATGAACTTCCCGTACTTTTACCAAAGGTAGCGAATTACGAACCGACAGAAAATGCAGAATCACCACTTGCAAATAACAAAGAATGGCTAGACTACAAAGGAGAAGCGACAAGAGAAACGGACACCATGCCGGGCTCTGCGGGTTCATCTTGGTATTTCTTAAGATACGTTGATCCTCAAAATGATAACGAACCTTTCAGCTTCGATGCTCAAAGCTACTGGATGCCTGTAGATTTATATTTAGGTGGCGCTGAGCACACGGTGGGACATTTGCTTTACTCTAGATTCTGGCAAAAAGTAATGTTCGACGCCGGAATGGTAACGCATGAAGAACCTTTCCACAAATTGGTTCATCAAGGAATGATCTTGGGTGGTGACGGCGAAAAAATGTCAAAATCTCGCGGAAACGTGATCAACCCTGATGATGTGACTCACAAGCACGGTGCTGATTCTCTGAGAATGTATTTGATGTTCATGGGCCCACTCGATCGCGATAAACCTTGGCAAGATTCTGGTATCGACGGCGTAAGAAGATTCCTAGATAGAGTGTGGAGACTTTGCTGGGATGAGGTGAATAACAAGTCTATCTTCGCCAACACCGAACCATCACCTGAAATTCAAAAAGTTCTGCATAAAACCATCAAGAAAGTGACTGAAGACATTGAATCTTTAAGCTTCAACACGGCCATTTCTCAAATGATGATCTTAGTGAACGAGATTTACAAAACTGAAAATAGACCCGTAAGTGTTTTAAAAACTCTGTCGCAGTTACTTATGCCCTTTGCTCCTCATATTGCAGAAGAGCTTTGGAGCTTGATGGGTGGAACTGGCTTGGTTTCACTTGCTCAATGGCCTGCTTTTGATCCCAAACTTGTTATCGACGATACAATTTCCATGGGAGTTCAAGTGAATGGGAAGACTCGTGGAAGCATTGAGATCCCAGCGGACGCTTCAGAAGACGTTGCCTTAAAGGCCGCTCAAGAGATCGCGACGGTTCAGAACGCATTAAATGGCCTCACGATCAAAAAAGTAATCTACAAAGTTGGAAAAATCCTCAACATCATTGCGACGTAAAAACTACCATCAGGTAAGATCTATCGCCTATCCTGGCCAAACCCCTTCGGGGCAAGTTTCAGAAGTTCAAATTTTTTATTGCATTTAGCACTGAAAAACTGTTATTAAACTCACACTATTCAATTGCGCGTCATAAACTATTTTTGGCGATATATTTAAGGGAACTTTAAGGATGGATGCAATGCCTGGAAACAATTCTAATGGACCAACTCAAACTGGCGGACTTAATGGAAATGCACCATCTACAAAAAAATACTTTGAAGGAATAGAACTCAACCCAGAACAAGCCGCACCGGCAGAATGGGACGCACTAAAGAGTGCTGAACTTTACGGAATCGATGCTTGGGGCGCAGGATACTTTAGTATCAACAAAAAAGGTCACGTTTGCATCACTCCGCGCGGAAAGTTAGGGCCACAACTCGACATGATGCACTTGATGGAAGAATTGATGGAAAGAGGAATCAGACCGCCCATCTTGATCAGATTCCCAGACATTATTCGTGCACGTATCGAAATTCTTGCAAACTGTTTTTCCAAAGCAATCGCCGACTACGGTTATCAAGGTCAATACAACGGCGTTTACCCAATTAAGGTAAACCAAGAAAAACACATCGTAAGTGAAATCGTAAAACACGGTAAGAAAACAAAACTAGGACTAGAGTGCGGATCAAAACCTGAACTTCTAATTGCTCTTGGAATGATGGAAGACAACGAAGGTCTTTGTATCGCTAATGGATTTAAAGACAGAGAATATATCGAGACCGCTCTTCTCTCACAAAAATTAGGTAGAGAGATGGTTATTGTTGTAGATAGATTCACTGAACTTGATGAAATTATCAAATGCTCTCAAGAATTAAACATGAAGCCAAAAATTGGATTCAGAGTAAAACTCGATTCACGTGGTTTCGGTAAGTGGGTAGATTCTAGCGGTGCTAAATCTAAATTCGGCTTAACTTCTCCCGAGATGGTCGAGGGAATGCAAAAATTAAAAGACGCTGATCTTTTAGATTCTTTAGTATTACTCCACTTCCATATCGGCTCACAAGTTTCAAACATCCAAGCTTTCAAAACAACTCTCAAAGAAGGCGTAAGATTCTACGCTGAAATGGTAGCGATGGGTGCGAACGTGAAGTACGTCGACGTTGGTGGCGGTCTTGGCGTGGATTACGACGGCACAGGAAAGTCCGATAACTCTGTAAACTACAACGAGCAAGAATATGCAAACGATGTAGTTTACGCTCTAAAAGAAATCTGTGATCAAAAAAATCTTCCACATCCAAATATCGTAACAGAATCTGGTAGATCGCTTGTAGCCCATCACTCAGTACTTGTGTTCAACGTTCTGGGCGTGAATGAATTGAACGATGCAAAACATATGTTCACTCCACTAGCGACTGATCACGCGATCATCAAAGATCTTTTCGATATTTATCAAAAACTCAATAAAGATAATGTTCAAGAGTGCTACCATGATGTTCTTCAACTCAAGAACGACTCGTTACAACTCTTTGCTTACGGATACTTAGGCTTAGAACCAAGATCAAAAGCCGAAAGATTAATTTGGTCTGCAATGTCAAAAATGTTAACGATCACCAAAGACAACGAAGACTATACAGAAATTCATGCAGCTCTTTCTCAAGAAATGCATGACACTTACTATTGCAACTTCTCGGTGTTCCAATCAGTTCCCGATTCATGGGCCGTGGATCAGTTGTTCCCAGTAATGCCAATTCATAGATTGAATGAGAAGCCTACGAAGAACGCAGTCCTTGTGGATTTGACCTGTGATTCTGACGGTAAGATCGATAAGTTTGTATCAAACAACGAAGTGAGCAATTCTCTTCCTGTTCACGCGTACAATCCTCAAGAGCCTTACTTTATGTGCGCGTTCTTATTGGGCGCCTACCAAGAAATCTTGGGAGATCTTCATAATCTTTTTGGTGACACCGATTCCGTACAGATCAATATCTCTGAGACAGGTTACACATTAGAACATTTTGAAGAAGGCGATACAGTAACAGACGTACTCAACTACGTGGAATACTCACGTAACGAACTTCTCGGAAAAATGAGAAACTCCATCGAAAGAGCGATCAACAACAAAAATCTTTCAAGAGCCGACGCCCGACTTCTAATGAAAAACTACGAAGAAGGCATCTCTGGTTATACCTACCTCGAATAAAGGTGAGCCGCACCTTTTCCAAAGGTTTGCGTTATGATTTTGGAGAGAACGCTTCTCGTAAGCCTTCTCCGATCATGTTGAGTAATACTAAGATAATCAACATTGCTAATGCTGGATAAATTGCCAGCCACCATGCGATTGTGAAATACTTTTCTGCTTGTGCGAGCAACTCACCCCAGCTGGGAGTTGGCGCCGGTAAACCAAATCCTAAGAAATCAAGTGATGCTAGTCCTACGATATGTCCTGAGATTACAAAAGGAGTAAACGTCAACACCGGCCCCAAAGCGTTCGGAAGAATATGTTTCAAGATCAAACGCATATGTCCGCCACCCATAGCACGAGCAGCTTCCACGAATTCTCTTTTACGATATTTTAAAAATTCCGCGCGAACATAATAACTTATAAAGATCCACCCGAAGGCTGTTGAGATAAGAACCAATAGGCTCATACTAGGTTCAAAAATTGAAACCAAAATGATCAGTAAGAAAAATTGCGGAACCGTACTTAGAACTTCAACAATCCTTTGAGTGATAAGATCGAATTTTCCACCCCAATATCCCATCACTCCGCCAATGAACATTCCTGATCCAAAGGAAAAAAACCAAACCAGGATTGCAAATGTGATAGAGAATCTAAACCCATAAACTAATCTAGACAGAACATCTCTTCCTCTATCGTCTGTACCCAATAAATTATCTCTTGTGGGTGGACTTGGATAATCAGAAAGGGAATCATTTGCTTCGTAAGGATCCCATTTTACCAGCGGCCATATTGCCCAATCCCCTTCCTGAAACAAAAGAAGTCTATAGTTCATGACTAAGATATCTTCATGGCCAAAAAGTGATGGATGATAATTTTTTACAACTGGAAAGTAGAGATCGCCTTTATAGTTCATCATTAAAGGTTTATTGTTAGCCCAAAATTCTGACGTTAAACTGACAATCAAGAAGATTGAAAAAATAATTGTCGCTATAATATTACGCTTACTTTTTTTAAAAGTGCGATAACGCTTTAACGTCAGCTCATTTTTAATCAACTTCTCTACCATACAATCCTTAGCACTTGCGAAACCAAAAGGTGGTCTGCACCTTTATGTGTCGCACTTGCATCAATTAAAATCGATTCTAGGATCGATCAATACATACATAATATCGCTAATAATATTCCCAACCAAAAACAGTACACTCTGAATAAATACTAAACCCATAATCACATTGTAATCACGAGCCATTGTAGAATTGAAACTCAATAGTCCAATTCCATCCAATTGAAATATTTTTTCAATCAATAAACTTCCCGCAAAAAATACTCCAATGAATCCACCAAATCCGGTAGCTATTGGAATCATAGCATTTCTAAGAGCGTGCTTCATAACCACAGCTTTCTCATCCAATCCTTTGGATCTTGCTGTACGTATATAATCTTTAGAAATTTCTTCCAAAAGCGAGTTCTTCATTAACAAAGTTAGGGTTGTGAAACTGCCAATCACATAACAAGCGAGTGGCAATACAAAGTGATGGATTCTGTCCCAGATTTTAGCTCCCAAGGACATTTCTGCATACCCATCTGAGAAAAGTCCTCCGATTGGAAAAATATCTAAAAAGCTTCCGCCTGCAAGATAAACTATCATTAAGATCCCCAACATAAAAGGAGGGACCGAATATAAAATTAAAAGTATAAAGCTTGTGAACCAATCAAACTCAGTCCCATTCTTGACAGCCTTAATAATTCCTAGAGGAATACTTATTAAATAGGCCAAAATAAAAGAAAGAACTCCAAATTGAATAGAAACTGGGAATTTACTGACGATTAGCTCTGTCACAGGCTCTTCATAAGAAAAGCTTTCCCCAAAATCTAAAGTGGCAATATTTTTAAGCCATATGAAATATCTAGTGACGAGAGGTTTATCAAAACCGTACTGAACCTTTAGAGCTTCAATTACTTCCTCACTGACCGCATTTTTTTCTGAAGTTGAATTTCCACCTGCAAATCTAATCTGTTGAATCTTTTGCTCGATAGGTCCGCCAGGAGCCAAATTGATAATAATAAACACCACAACGGTGATCCCGAAGAGTGTTGGTAATATCAAGATAAGTCTTCTCAGTAAGTACTTCAGCATTTTATATTTTTATTTTTTCTTCCACCAGAAACTCGTACCCACGCCGAACTTGTAAGTGTCTTTTACTTTTTCCAGGCTTGAACGATGTGCGTACACAACGTTACTTGGGTTGAATAAGAAAATATACGGAACATCCGCCGCAATTAAGTCATTTACCTTTTTTAATTTTTCAGCTCTTTTACTACGGTCCCAAGTTGTTCTGGCGTCGTCGATCAACTTATCAACCTCTGGATTGTTATAGCTAATAAAGTTTGATCCACCTTTGTTGCTGGTTGAATGCCAAATTTGTTTTGGATCCCATTCAATTCCTCCAGCAGCCCAGGCCATAGTCACGGCATCAAATTTTTTCTCATCTAAGAGTTTTGAAAAAGTATTCCACTCCACATTCTTAAGACCAATATCCACCCCAACTTTTTTTGCATCTTCCTTAAACACTGTAAGGTATCTTGTCCACTGTTCTGTAGCGAGTAGTACTTCAATTTTTAGATTTGTTTTTTTACCGTCGATAACTTTATCTAGAATTCCATTTTTATCCGTGTCTTCCCAACCCGCGGATCTTAAAATTTCCAAGGCCTTTTTCGGGTCAAAGAGAATTGGCTTTAAGCTAGGGGATTTAAATTCGCTCAATAAACCTGGCGCTGAAGTTTTTTCTGCTAATCCATATCTAAACTTCTCAATCATCATGTCTCTATTCATAAGATGAGCAAATGCTAGTCTTACTTTCTGATCAGCTAGAATTTTGTTTTGTAAATTTAATCCAACCCAATTGTAACCTTTAGGGCCATCGTTTTTTGTTTTAACTTTGATTAAGGTTTTTCCCCACTCCAGACCATCTGTTTTTTTAACAAACTGCTCTGGCTCCAGTCCCATATAATCAATGTCACCTTTTTTAAGCATCTCTAATTGAATATTCGGAGAATCTACAAATCTAAATATGATGCGATCAAAATTGTATTCGCCGTCTTTATTTGCTTTTTCCCAACCCCACCAGTTAGGATTTCTTTTTAAAGCAATTCTTCTGCCCTTTTCGTAAGTATCAATCATGTAAGGGCCAGATCCTGTAACTGTTTTGTTTATTTTTGCCTTAGAATCTTCATAAATATGTTTTGGAACAATTGTGAGCTCTGCTGCTACATCAAAATTTAAAAAATAATTTGTAGCTGCTGTGAACTTTACAGTTTTATTATCCACGATATCGCAAGACGATAGCCCTTCGTAATAAGGCATCTTAGACATTGCTTTGTATTTTGGATCTTTCATTGTTTGAAAGCTGAATTTCACGTCTTCAACTGTAAGAGGCTTACCATCTGACCATTTTAAATTGTCTCTTAGAGTAAATGTGAATGTCTTTTTATCTTTAGAAATTTCCCACTTCTCTGCAAGATTCGGTTCCCAGTCGTAAGTGTCTACGTTTTTACCTAATAAACCTTCAACGATATAACCCAATACCGTACTCGCTGAGGCATCTGAATAATTGATTGGGTTGAGCGTGATCGGTTCAGACGTAATTGCGGTCGTAAAATCCCCGCCCTGCGGTCTTTTTTGTGCGTAAGCTTGTGAATTAAATAGAGAGAACAAAACAACTGCTGATAAAAGTATTTTCATGATGTAACTCCGTCGAAGCACTATTGACTTAAAACCTCTAAATAGATTAAGTTTTTCAGATATTTAAAGCAAGTCTAGTCGTGGCTCAATCAAGCCAGACAAGGAAGAGAAAATGAGCAAAAAAACACCAAAGAAAAGCCAGAAGAAAGACCTGAAAAATAAAACAAAAAAAACCAAACCCGTGGAACTGCAAATTTTTGGTCTTGAGACCGCAAAACAAGAGTCTCAACTTGTCCTTATACCTGTCCCTTGGGAAGTGACTGCAAGTTACGGAGGCGGTACTTCGTCTGGTCCAGAATTGATTTTCGAAGCAAGCTCCCAAGTGGATCTTTACGATATCGAAGTAAAAAATGCTTACGAATGCGGCTACTATATGCTTCCGGTTCCGCAAAAAATGAAAAAACAAAACATCGCTTTGAGGAAAGAAGCCCTCAAAGTAAATAAGACTCTTCAGAACTTACAGAAATTAAATACGGCACAAACTAAAATTCAAAATAAAATCAACAAAGCCAACGATGAAATGATTGATTATGTTTACACGAATACAAAAGAAATTCTAAAAAGCGGAAAGGCCTTCGGTATAATCGGTGGCGATCACTCTGTTCCCTACGGCGCAATCAAAGCACTCAGCGAACACACCAATGGAAATTTCGGAATCCTTCATATCGATGCTCACTTGGACTTGCGAGACGCGTATCTTGGATACCAACATTCTCACGCGTCCATTATGAACAATGTTACCAAGCTTCCACACGCACCCAAGAAGATCATTCAATTTGGCATTCGAGATTTCTGTGAAGACGAAGTGAACTTCATGAAAGATCACTCGGGAAAATTTTTAACTTACTACGACCTTCCTACAAAACAGCAGCTCTTGAATGGAACAAGTTGGTTAAAAATCTGCAAAGAAGCAATTTCACAACTTCCAGATCAGATTTACATTTCATTTGATATCGATGGCATGGACCCAACCCTTTGCCCAAATACAGGAACTCCCGTTCCCGGTGGATTGAGCTACGAGCAAACACTTGCACTCTTTTCTACCATTCATGAGATGGGAAAAAAGATTGTTGGTTTTGACTTGGTAGAAGTTTCTGGTGGAACCGATGATTCAAATCCCAATTATGAGTGGAATGGAAATGTGGGAGCAAGAATGCTCTACAAACTTTGCGGCTGGGCCATGGTGACCCAGGGCCGCTACTCAATCTAATTGATTATCTTGCGTATCTCTTATTTAGAGATTCGCGCATTTCAGCACCTTCAATAGACAACCTTGTCCAAGGGATCGCTAACAAACGATCATGCTCAATTGGCTCTTCTGTTTCTTCGCAAACACCAAACTTCCCTGTTTCGATGCGTGCGAGAGCGGCTTCGATCTCAGCAAGTCTGTCTCTTAGACGTTCTTGTTGAGTTAGATATTCACCTTCCGCAATGATTCTCATAGTTTGATCTGCTTCGTCGCCCCCGCGGTCATCAGAAATCAAATTGCTGCGGCTATCACGGAAACGATTCAGGATATCCATCTTCGCTTCGAGTAACTTTTCTTTACATTGTTTAATCACTTTTTCTGGCATTCTCATCTCTGTTCCCCCCTAGGTCTAAAGATTGAACCACTTTCAAGATGAAATATTTACACTCTAATGGTTCCATTGTGCAACTAAATTTCTTAAATTGCCTTAAATGTATGACGCAAGGTATCGGATGATGTCTGTGAAAACTTAACCTTACTTTAGGAATCAAATAAAGATGCCAGATGTGAGGCGGATCGACGGAAGCGTACTACTTGTACGTTGGAGGAGATCCAACGAAGCAGATGGCATCTTTATTTGGTTCTGTCTCAAAATGATAAATCCAAGGAAACAGGGCTGTGATCTGAACCTTCAATTTCATCGTGAATGTCGGCTGCCTTGAAATATTTTTCAAGATTCTTGGTCGCACAAATCATATCAATCCTCCAACCACGATTTCCTAGGCGGGCTCTTTCCATCTGATTCCACCAAGAGTAACGATCTTTTTCCGTGTGGTGAAAATGCCTAAATGTATCGATAAACCCCATACTCTGAAATGACTGAAACCATTCTTTTTCGATGGGCAAGAACCCACTCGTTTTGGCGTGCTTGATGGGATCATAAATATCAATATCAGTCGGCGCGATATTGTAGTCTCCAACAACAATAATAGGCTCACCCTTAGCAACTTTTGGTTTTAGGTGTGCACTGAGAGAGTTTAGAAATTCCATCTTATAACTATGCCTTTCGATACCTGAGGCACCGTTCGGGAAATAGATATTGTATAAGGTGAAAGCTTCATGCCTTGTCATTACGACACGACCCTCACTATCGAACTTCTCCAAACCAATTCCAGGAATCATCTCTTTTACGACGTCTTTATGAAAAGTTGCAGTACCAGAGTAACCTTTTCTGATTGCACACGACCAGTGACTATCAAAACCCAGAGGATTGATTTGATCAGGAGTGAGTTGGTCTTTTTGACATTTAGTTTCTTGTAAGCACAAGACATCAGGCTTCAGATTTCCCCAGAAGTCCAAAAATCCCTTTTTATATACAGCTCTAATTCCATTCACGTTCCAAGATATGATTCTCACCGCTAGATTCCTTTTTGTTCCATCAGTCCTTGTGACACAGGTTGTGCTAAATAGTCTTAGCATTGGCTTTACCATATTTTTATGGCAACTTAAACGAAGTTTAAATGATTTTTCGTACTAGGCGCCACAGCGCTTAGTGCAACCAGAGGAGATTCACATGCCAATGATCGGTCATCCAGCTCCCCAGTTCACTACTCCAGCAGTAGTTGGCGGCGGAGACTTTAAAGACATCAGCCTTTCGGATTTTAAGGGACAATGGGTTGTTTTATTTTTCTACCCACTAGATTTCACATTTGTTTGTCCAACAGAAATTATTCAATTCAGAGATGCACTTCCAAAATTCAAAGAAAAGAACGCAATCATCTTGGGCGCATCTGTGGATTCTGTTCACTCGCACAAAAGATGGATCAAAGACGACCTCAAAGAATTGGGCTTCCCATTACTTGGCGACGTTACAAAAAGATTATCTCGTGATTACGGCGTTCTTCTTGAAGACAAAGGTATCGCTACACGCGGCACTTTCATCATCGACCCAGAAGGCATCGTTCAATACATGGGAATTCATAACTTGAACGTTGGTAGAGATGCTAACGAAGTGTTGAGAGTTGTCTCTGCCCTTCAAACTGGCGAACTCTGCGGCGCAGGCTGGAAAGCTGGAGATAAGTTCGTAAAAACTAACTAAGAGTTTTTTAAATCTGAAAATAAAAAAGCCAAGTACCCTGAAGGTCCTTGGCTTTTTTTGGATCTTTACAATCGACATAAAGCTGATGGCATTTAATGGTGAAGCAATGATTTTTAAGCTATTTATTGGTTTAAAATTGTTTGGTTATTTGACAGTGCGATAGTGAGCCGCCTAATCTATTTTTAATGAATATATCTTTAGATCAGATCTATGCTGAACTCGGCATCACAGAAACGCATCTTAACTCCAATCGTTTGAGTAGATGTGAAGAACCTCCGCTTAGTAAATTGGAGATAGTTGAAATTGATTTTGAGGGTAGACCATTTATTTTAGCAATCCCTGCAGCCAACGCCTGGAGAAAAATGTACCAAGAAGCACAACAAAATGGTGTTTCTATCGAACCCTTTTCGGGCTTTAGATCTTATATGTATCAAAAGCAGCTCATCAAAAGAAAATTAGAAAAAAGAAAACCATTAGATATCATTCTCACAGAAACGGCTATTCCTGGATTTAGTGAACATCATACAGGTTATGCAGTAGATATCTGTACAGAAGGAAAATATCTTCTCAATGAATCCTTTGAAAACACGAAGGCCTTCGATTGGCTGATGAAAAATGCCGAGAGATTCAGTTTTTATTTAAGCTATCCTCGCAACAATGACAAAGGAATCGTTTACGAACCTTGGCATTGGTGTTTCTTAGAACAGGCTTGATCTTTATTCCTGGTTTTTATAACAGTTCCGTTGATTAGATTGCCGCGTTATCATAGTCTCTTCCCATGTATAATGAATTTATAGAATTCTGTAAGCAAACGTACCCGGAATTTAAGGAGGTTTTTGAAAAAGAATCACCTTCTCCGAATCTATTTAGCTTTCAAACCGTTACCATGCCCCAAGAGACTTTTGAAAAGATCAAAGAGTTCGTTCAAGTGGCTTATCACTTAAGAAATAATGCTTCTTATCAAAAAGATATCCTGGGCAATACTCCAGTTCATCCGAATCTTTCTGTTCTTATGAGCTTTGATTTTCACATTGTTAATGGAAATCCTAAGCTTATCGAGATCAATACAAATGCCTCTCACTTTCTAACTTCAAAATTAATGGAGGATTTTGTTTGTAAAACTGAAGGTAGAAATTCTGCATTTCCAAATGCTATTGAAAAATTAAAAGATTCATTTTTAAACGAATGGAAACTCTTCTCCAATCAAATGCTAAAAACCATTTCCCTTGTTGACGAAGACCCAACGATGCAAAGAGCTTACTTCGAGTTTTTGCTTTATAAAAAAATGTTTGAGCAAATGGGCCTTAGCGTTTCAAT
>JANMFM010000152.1:0-11266 GCA_031374125.1 Bdellovibrionales bacterium | reverse complement strand
GATCACGTTCAATTCTTTTACGCCGCCAGCAACAAGAAGCTTTGCTTCGTTCACGACGTTTTCAATAGTTCTCGATTGTAGATTTCCTCTGATTTTTGGAATTGCACAGAACGCACATCTTTTTAAGCAGCCCTCAGAAATTTTTAGGTAAGCTCTGTGAGGCATTTGCGAATTCACTCTAGGAGTGTTCTCTTGTTGTAAATAAGTTGGAAGATTGAAGAATCTTTTCTTCGTCGCATCCAATCTGTTTTCATCTAGGATTTTTACGATATTTTGGAATTCGCCAGATCCTACGAATACGTCAGCTTCTGGAAGATCATTCACTAGATCTTCTTTGTATCTTTGAGTGAGACAACCCGCAACTACCAGTTGTTTTAATTTTCCATCTTCTTTCATGCGAGACATTTCAAAAATTGTAGAAAGAGATTCTTTTTTTGCGTCTTCGATAAAGCCACATGTGTTTACAATGATTGTCTCTGCGTCTTCTGCACTGTCTGTGATCACGTAATCAGATTGCGTAAGAGAGCCGATCATCATTTCTGAATCCACTAAATTCTTAGGACAGCCTAAGCTGATGAAGTGAACTTTTCTTTTCTGGGCATTTTTTTGCTTCGAAGTGTTTGAGGAAGAAGTGTTTGCTTCCTGTTCTTGGCTATTTTTTATCATTAAATTATCTCGCAGCTAGAGGTAGGTAATGGAAGCGTCCTTCGGAGGCTTAAACTTGAAGATTTCTTTGTCCACTTTTTCACTGAAGTCTTGTTCGCTGAATCGAAGCTGTGTTTTATTGCCCAGTGAGTCCCAGAAGGTGATGCTGGAGATGAGCTCAGCCTGAACGTCAACCTTGAGTTCGACTCGCTCAACCTGTGCATCTTTTTCTTTTGGAATAAGTTTGTACGTAATTTCATCATTTTTTTTATCTGAACTTTCGATTTTAAATCTTTTTTCTAAACTGCCAACGCCCATGAAAATATCTAAAAAAGCTTGGTTTTTCAGGTTCTTGGCTGATTTAGAGTGTAGTATTTGAACTTTATCTTGCGTCTCGTCAAGAGGATAATCTACCACCCAGATATTTTTACCATTCATAAGCAACATATGCTTATTGGGCTCCCTCATATCCATCTTAAAACGGCCTTCCGGAGCCATATAAAGCTTCCCTGTATAGGTTTTTGTGCGCTCTAAAAGGGCTTGGGTAACCTCAGACTTTACATCTATTCTCACAAAGTGAGTGATGTATTTGGTTTCGATCTTTTTAAGAATTTTTTTAGGTTCTTCCTTCAGCGAGCTTGGACCGCGCTTATTTTCTGTGGCTTCAGCTTCGCCCTCTATAACTACAGCACGCAACATCTCTTGTTGAAGCTCATCTTTGACTTCGGCGTCAGTTAATGGCGCTTTATCTTTGTCTGCCTTAGATTTTTTCTTTTCTTTGAGTTCGGCTAATTTTTTTTCTGCCTTCTCTAGTCTCTCAGATTTCTCAGAATTTTTTGTGGCGATTTTTCTTTTTTCTTGAATGGCATCCTCTACGTTTAAGAATTGCTCGGCGGTTTGCACTATAGGTTTTGGTGGTGGAGGGAGAGGTTTTGGCGTTCTTGCAATTTTTGCCTCAGAAACATTTACTGCTATAGAATCTGCAACTGCTGCGGGAATTGATGCTAAGGCACCCGAGACGCCTGATGAAGTTTTTTTCTTTTTAAAAAATGCTCCACGAGTTGTATTGAAATATTCACGTTCTTTTTTGTAAATGGCATCTAAATTTTCTTCGTCAAATTCTGTTTTTGGCAGAGTTTCTTTAATCAAAACTTTTTTTCTCTTAGCCTTTTTACCTTTGCCAACTTTGACGTATTTATACTTGGGTACAGCCTTTCTTAGAGTGATGACTCCTTCTTTTTTTTCTTCCTTGAGCACAAGGGCTCCGTCAGATACAGACGCTTCTACTTCTTTAGATATATTCAGAGGAGATTGAGATTGCTTTTTATCCTCGACTCCTGTTTTTGGGACGAGAACGACTGTCGCAACTATAAAAGGTGCAATAAAGGAAAAGGCCATATCTTTTAATTTTATCAGTAATCTCTCAAATCCTGCAAGCAAGTGCCCAAACTTCAATTTTATTTAGACTTTTGATGGCTTTGTAGGCAGCCATTGCTGTGGCTCCCGTAGTCACCAAATCGTCGATGAGAATCACTTTTTTTGTGCAGGGTAATTTTTCGGTTTTTATCATGGTGCTTACGAACCTCTCGGTTTTCTTCAGAAACTTTTGATTGGTGCTTTTATTTTCCCACTGAAGACCGCACCATAGCCTCAACCCCAATTCCTCAGAAATGATACCAGCGATCTGATACGCATGGTCCTTTTCCCCGACTTTGGACGAGGGAACCGGCACTATAATAGCGTCCTGCGCCGGAGATTCCCTGGCAATGATTTCCAGGGAAAGTTTACGGATAATCTCGAATGGTGTTCCGCCCTTCAATCCATGAATTAGATTTCCGACTTCACTTTCTTTTTCATCCCATAGAAACAATGGTCTGACTAATACTTCAGGAGATTTATAGATTTTAAATTGAGGCGGTGTTTTATATTTTTCTAATCCAAACCAACACTTCTTACAAAAAAAGTCTATGGGCTTAAAATCATTATGAAAAAAACTAAGTCCGCAGTGCTTACAATTTCTAGAATAAGAGTTCATATTCAACTAAAATGCAAGCCGTGCCAACCTCTCGATCTGCCTTTTACGCACTTTGATGTTCGAAACCTGAACCAACAAACAGTATTCGGACTAATCTGCCGCAGTTCTGCATAAACAAAAACTGCCTGCCATTGGGGGCATTAAGTGACACTTGCCAGATTTGTGATTTGTTATACATTTTCCATCTATAGCCTTTCCTCTGCATTCACTAGCGCTAGCAGACGGGCAAATTCCGTTTTCAATATCATAAATATCGCCGTCCGAGTTACCACAGTTCAAAGGAACACAATTTTTACTTTCCGCAGGACATTCTTTACACAAAAATCCACCTGCTTGGCTCGCGGAACCACTCAAAATAAAAATTGAGACAATAAGTAATTTTTTTAAAAATCTTGTTTTCATAAATCCCCCATGATGTTGTTATAGGCGTTTGGCCTTGCGATGTCTGTAGATAGTTATCAATACAGGGCTAGCAAATAATCAACACACAGTTAGATTAGAAAAGAGATTTTCCTGTCATATCTTTTGGTTTGTCCCAGCCAAACAAATTTAATATTGTCGGTGCCACATCACAAAGTGCCCCGTCATGCATTTTTACGTTTTTATGTTTTTCAGAAATCAAGATGCAAGGAACCGGATTCATCGAATGCTGAGTCATTGCCTCGCCAGTTTCCGAAATCATCTCTTCGCAGTTCCCATGGTCCGCCGTAATGATCACATCAAAGTTTCTTGCTTTAGCCTTACTTACCAACTTTTCGACACACTTATCAAGAGTCTCGACAGCCTTAATTGCAGCCTGCTCGTTTCCAGTATGACCAACCATATCGCCATTCGCGTAATTCACCACGATCAATTTATAATCTTTATCCATTCCCTCAAGAAGTTTATCTGTAACTTCAAAGGCACTCATCTCAGGTTTTTCATCGTAGGTTTTTACTTCCTTGGGAGACGGAATCAAAATGCGGTCTTCACCATCGAATGCTTTTTCTAATCCCCCGTTAAAGAAATACGTCACATGCGCATATTTTTCAGTTTCCGCAACGCGCAGCTGTTTAAATCCTTTTTGAGAGACAATTTCACCTAAAATATTTTTGAGAGAGTCTTGATCAAATAGTGGTCTAAACGGAAAATCTTTTTGATATCTTGTCATGGTTACCCAGTTTTCTGGGAAAACTTTTACTGGAGTTTTGAATTTATCAAACCCTGGCCCCGCGATTGCGAGAGAAATTTCTCTGGCTCTGTCGGCACGATAGTTAAAGAACATGACCTGATCTTGCGGAGAAATCCTTACGCCGCCACGAATTTGCCTTGGTAAAATAAATTCATCGGTTTCTTCTTTTTTATAAGCATCCAGAACTGCTTCTTCCGCACTATCGAATTCTTCTACTGACCCTTCTTGAGTAAGAGCTTTGTAAGCTATCTCCACTCTTTCCCATCTTTGATCTCTATCCATCGCATAGAATCTTCCAACAACGGTTGCAATTTGTACATTTGGCAAGAGATCAACTTGGTGTTGCAGTTCTTTAACGAAATCAATTCCACTTTTCGGAGGAGTATCTCTTCCATCCGTGATGACATGAATAAAGACCGGCTTATCTTTGGAAAGAGTTCTTACAGATTCAATCAGCTTCAATAGATGCTTTTGATCCGAGTGCACTCCTCCGTCTGAAAGAAGCCCGATAAAGTGTAAAGCGCCCGCTGGGTTTTGAGCAATTCTTTGAATGTCCGGAAGAGTATGAAAACCTTTTTCACGAATGAATTTATTGATTCTGGTAAGTTCTTGATAGACCACGCGACCGGCGCCAAGATTTAAGTGACCCACTTCTGAGTTCCCCATAATTCCTTCGGGCAAACCAACAGCTTCACCCGCATTCTTGAGTAAGCTATGCGGATACGTTTTCATCAAACGATCTATGGTTGGCGTCTTGGCCATATAAATAGCGTTGTGTTCGTGTTTTTCAGAATGACCGAAACCATCAAGGATAATAAGAAGAGCTTTCATAGGTTTAAAAATAAATCAAAATGTACTCTTTGTTAAGAATTATGATGTCGATTCTCGTCAGTTTGTCCGAAGTCTGTTTCTGAAATGGAATTAATTTGATTTGGACTAGGTCTTAAAAATGCAAAAGGAATCTCTGCGTTTGCAGGATCCCTTTTGGATGAAACCCCTTGGCCTATACCAGGAGGTTACGAATGCACTATATAAGCTATAGAGTATTTCGTCAGATTTTGAGTATAACTTTAATCGCTTTAAGAATTTTGTGGCTTTTGTTACAGATTTTGAATCAATTTAAGTCATCTTAAGAGAATATCTTTAGAGTTCTAGGTCACGGACGGAATCAAAATCCGGACAAGGTTGTTTCAATTGGCGATCCTGCACGCGCACTCAAAACGAAGGCCTTGATTTTTTATTCAATGCCTTAATTATGGTGTTATGGATATTTATGTACAAAAATAAATCCGTTTAAAATTTAAAATCCCGGCAAGGATGAGATGAATTAACCGTGTCTTTTTTTAATTCGGTATAAAGGGTATTATAAATTTCCGTTTCTTTCGGGCCAATAGTCCTAGCTAAGTCTTTGAGTTGTTCCCGCATTTTTATTCCAGAATTGTATATTTTTAAATGATCAGGTCGATATTTTTTTATATCAG
This sequence comes from Bdellovibrionales bacterium, assembly GCA_031374125.1. GTDB lineage: Bacteria > Bdellovibrionota > Bdellovibrionia > Bdellovibrionales > JAEYZS01 > JAEYZS01. Next base: position 5,934 of record JANMFM010000152.1, on the reverse strand, counting down.
CTTGGACTTTTTCAGTACTGCATACATTATAACGATATGTTTCCCTATTTAACTCCTCTTGAAGTGTTTCTTTTTCAGATTCAAGAGCTTCTTTGAATCTTTTTCGATAACCTTCAAGACTTTCATGATTGGATTTATCATTTAAGGTGAAGGTTTGATCGCTATAATATCCAAAACATGATGGAAGGCGTATGGCTCTATTTGCATAATAACCGACAGGGCGTGTTTCGATTTTTTCTGCTTGATCTATAAGTTTTGCGTACTGTTTTAATATTTGAGCGTATTGCTTAAGCTTTTTCTGATCAAAGCTGAATTGAATAAGATCAGTTGTTAGCTGATCAAATAACCGGATATCATTTGAGTTTACATTTCTAGCACATTTAAGAATGGGCTTAATCGCATCTTTGCGACTTGTATTTTTACCAGGAGAAAAAGCATAGGTTTCGGCGAAAATAGGATCAATGATATTCCTAATGCGTAAATGCTCTGGAGTTGAGATCTCCATTTTATCGACTTGATATTGAAGCGCATTAGTTGCTTCTTTTCGGATATCTAAAAATGCATCTTCAATTGTAGGCATTTGATTTGCATTCATCTTATCCCAAAAATTTGTTCCAGCACTGGCATAATCAGCCACAGTTCCCGGAGTGTATCTATTGCTTGCACTGACAACGCATACGTTTTTTAAAGCAAGCGCAAGACTATTTCCTGAAAAGCAAGAAAAGTCTAATAATGCGACTTTAACACCTTTTCTATTCAACATACGAAGAAGTGGCATAAGCTTATCAAGAGAAAAGTTTTGAGGTACGTTTTCATTTTGGTCATTTAAGCTGGAGGGAAGAGATACGGAGTGACTTTTTTCTGATTTATTTTTTTGAGCTCCATGAGTTGAAATCTGAATAACAACTTGATCTCCAGAATTAATTTTACCTGTTCTCACTTGATTCTCTAGGTTTGCAATAAGGGCATTAAAATTTTCTTCAGAAGAGGGAGTTAAACCTTTAAAGAATCGCTCTCTGACTTTTCTATCTTTAATATCAAAGTCATGATCGTTGGAGATATGATCGTTGATATCTGACCCTCCAAAGGAGGAATAGAATTCATAGTTATACTCTCCTAGAGTATTCACCATGGCTTTAGCCTGGTTTGCAATCTGAGGTGCTACATCATCATACTGGCCTCTTCCTCCGCCTAAAAGAACAGCCACTTTTCTTTGCTTAGCTTGGAGAGGTTGAATTGCTGACATGAAAAATAAGATAAATGCTAAAAGCCTCATTTTATAATGATACTTTTGATTGCAGATCATGGCCAGTCTAGGAATAAGCTTCTAGCTATTTCTGTAACCTAGAATAACTTCATTTTTAACTGAAAATAAAATGTTGCTATATTCTATATTTAAGACCATATCTCAGTGTCCAGTCTTGAGTGGTTCTTGATAAAAATCAAGAGGGCTTGAAATCTTAAACAGATTTTCATAAAAGATGGTTTTTGGAGCATCGGAGACAAAAAATACCCCAATCACTATCGTGTATGGTGGATTAAATGAATTTAGAGTCTAGCACGCTTTTCACTCAGGAAATGAGCTTAAATGTTCGTAAACAATTCTCCACTGCTCGCCTATTTTTTTAAAGCACGAAGTTCCGCGCCCTTTACCTTCTTTAAGAAAACCGTTAATCAGACCTTTCCAGGTATAGGTATAGGTACAAGTTGCAGATCTTTCGCCTTCTGCGATCCAATCAATCTCAGAAATAGTATAAACTTCGTCTTTAATTAGAGACCACGTTTTTTCAAATGCTTTTCGGGTCTCTTTAATTCCTTCATGAGTTCCGTTAGAAAACCAAAACCGACAATTCTCAGAAAGTAAAGGTTCTATAAGGTCGAAGTTATGTTTGTTTATGTCTGTACTATATTGCTCAAATAGTTCTTTTGTTGAACTCATTTAGTATGTTTGGCATTGAAAAGATCCCTTAACTGCTTTCAATGCGACTCCGCTTGATGTTGTAACGACTCCAATATTCTTCAGGCCTAAAAAACAAAATTGAAATCATTCGTGATTGGCTGTCCCAATTGAGAATTATCATTATAGATTGTAAAGCCATTATCCTTTGAGATGAGCTCAATATTTAAAAGCTCTTCGCCGGCACTAATTTTAAAATAGCCCTTAAGTTTAAACTTTGAATCTTCGCTATTAAGCTCAATGTGGTTAATGGTATTGACGGGGTCATAATCACGCTCAACATGCATTGAAGGATATGGTTTTTCCGCTTGATCCTCATAAGTTCCGCCACAAGAAAAGGTCTTTGCAAGGGCAGCGAATGAATATACTGATAACGAAATCATCATTAAGAATTTTAAAAAAACTTTACTCATACTTCTTAAGTAGCACGAATATTTCTGTTTTGTCTATAATAGGTAATGAACTGTAGTTTCCACATGATCACTTTCGCGCGGAATTCTTAGCTACTAAGAATTATGGTAGGGAATGCCTTTTAGGATTGTGAAAGTGCGGTAAACTTGTTCTAAGGCCATTGTGAGAGCGACGTGATGATTCATTACCATCTTTGAAAGCGAAAGCTTTTGGTTCGCCCTTGCCTTTATCTCTGCTGAAACCCCGAATGCACCGCCGATGAGGAATACTATTCTCTTAGGATTGGATTCTTGAATTTTTTTAAAGTTTTGAGCAAATGTAATGGAATCAAATATCTTTCCATCTTCATCGAAAAGCACAAAATAATCATCACTCTTCAATTTTCCAAGAATCATTTTGGATTCTTCTTCAATCTTATGCGCTTTATTATCCCTTGCGATGGAAGGGCTTTTGATTTTGATAATTTCAAATTCTGAAAATCTTTTTATTTTCTCCGTATAAAGAGATTGGGCTTCTAAGGCCCAATCTTCTTTCTGAGACTCGATATATAAAAAGATAACCTTCATGATTATTTTTTAGGTGATGTCGCTGTGTCTTTAAGCTGCAAATCGATACCTTCTCTCCAAAGTTCTTCTAGACGATATTCATTACGAACATAATCATAGAATACATGCACAATAAGTGCTCCGTAATCCACCAGAACCCAGCGACCTTCATCGATTCCTTCTAAGCTGATCGGCAGAACATTGTATTCTTCCTTCACGTAACGCACGAGAGAGTTAGCAAGTGATACTGTTTGCTTTGTGCTCGTACCTGAGCAAACCAGTGAGTATTCGCTTGGAGCATTCATTTTTCTTAAATCAAAACCACGAACGGCGATGGCTTTTTTATCAAAGAGGACTTGGGCGCAAAGCTTTGTGAATTCTTCGAAATCAGGAATTTTCTTATCGAGGGGAGCATAAAGATCATGCTCTTTAATGTATTGCTCAACTTCAAAGTTTAAAAATGAGTCTACGCTTCTTCTTAATTTAAATCTTTTTCTAATTTGAGTTGCCGAAACATCCAAGTCTTCTAGTTGCGTATAAAGAATTTGTCTTCCGGATTTTAGCTTTGCAACGCCATTGGGCTCAAAGCTTTTTACTAGTGGTTGAAGTCCTTTTGGGAAATCCTCAATTTCGAAGGGAAGCTCTGAATGAGGTCTTGTTGTTACAATGAGGTTTGAAGCTTTTAAAATATCCTCATAGTTTTTCCATTGATCAAAGTTCTCAAAACTATCCGCTCCCATAATAAAGAAAATGTTTTCGGATCCATATTTTGATTCGTAGAAACGAATTGTTTCGATGGTGTAGCTAGTCCCACCGCGAATAACTTCCTGCTCATCTACAGAAACATTTTTCTCATCTTTAAGAGCAAGCTTAATCATATTCACGCGATGCTCGCCAGAAGGCATATCTTCACTTGATTCTCTTAATGGATTTTTATTATTAGGGACCAAAAAAACTTTTGAAAGTTTATTTTTCTTCATTACATAACGAAGGCTATTTAAGTGTCCTGCGTGGATGGGATTAAAACTTCCACCGAATATTCCGATTTTTTCTGCCATATTATCCTTCTGCTGCTTGCAAAGCTTGTTTATCGATTAATTTTTTTAAAGCAAAAACCACATCTTTCAGCCCATAGCCGCTAAGACCTGATATCATAAATACCTTGTAACCTTTTTTCTCGAATGATCTTTTGATTCCCTGGAGTTCATCAGCATCTACAATGTCACACTTGTTGAGGGCAACGATCTGCGGCCTTGTTGCCAAAGGCTCTTCAGATTGCTTGGTGTCATCGTATGCTTTCAATTCATGATTGATAAGCTCAAAACTTTCCATTGGTTTGTATTCGTTGAACTGGCTCACGTCGATCAAATGTAAAAAGCATTTTGTTTTTTCGATGTGTTTTAAAAATTTCACTCCAAGACCAGCACCAGCATGCGCCCCTGGAATCAATCCTGGAATGTCTGCCACCACAAATGTGGTGTAATCTCCAGAATCCACTACGCCAAGATTGGGAACAAGAGTAGTGAACGGATAGTCTGCCACTTTTGGGCGAGCCGCGGAGATTTTAGAAATGAGCGTAGACTTCCCTGCATTCGGAAATCCAATAATGCCTACGTCTGCTAGAAGTTTTAATTCAATTTTGATTTCTCTTTTTTCCCCAGGTTCACCGGGTTGAGCAAACATCGGGGCCTGGTTGATGGAGTTTTTGAAGAAATTATTTCCTTTTCCGCCACGACCACCCTTAAGGTAAACGTACTCTTTGCCGTGCACATTAAGTTCTAGTGTATCGTCGGAATTTTTTTCACGAATAATTGTGCCGATGGGAAATTCTAAAACGACATCTTGTCCGTCTGGACCCGTGTGCCTTGAGGCTCCACCGGGTTCGCCGTCGCTAGCTCTGAAAACTTTTTTGTATTTTAAACCCAATAGGGAGTTCAAATGAGAGGTGGCTTTAAAAATAACACTGCCGCCACGGCCGCCATCGCCGCCATCGGGTCCACCACGAGCAACTAACTTATCTCTACGGAAACTAACCTTGCCCGGGCCCCCTTTCCCTGACTCGACAGTTATCACTGCTTCATCTACAAACTTCATCTTTATCCTAAAATAAAAAAAGCACGCTTTATGGGCGTACTTTTTTTATGTGTTGTCTTATGCTGATTGGAAAACTCTTAAATTAAGAAGCTTTTCCAGCTGCTACTGTTGTTGGAACAACTGAAACCTTAAGCTTCGTTTTGTTTACACGTTCAAAAAGAACAGTTCCTGCTGCTACGGCAAAAATCGTATGATCTCTTCCAAGACCTACATTTTTACCTGGCTGAACTTGTGTTCCTCTTTGACGAAGAATAATCATTCCTGACTTTACAGTTTCACCACCAAATTTCTTTACGCCTAATCTTTTACTTTGTGAGTCTCTACCGTTTCTGGTACTACCGCCCGCTTTTTTCGATGCCATGATGTCTCCCTAAATTACTTACTTTTTCTGAATTATTTTTTTGTTGTTTTCTTTTTCTTCGCTGGTGCTTTTTTCTTAACTGCTTTTTTAGCTTTTTTCTTTGGAGCAGTTACTTTTTTTGCGATTTTCTTTTGAGATTTCGCTGTCTTCTTCGCAACTCTTTCTTCTCTTGGCAGAGCTTGAAGTTTTGCTTCGTGAGCTTCCATTCTCTCTAATTTTTTCATTGGATCAATAACGTGTGCTTTTGTTTCAGCTTTAACTGTTTGTCCGCCAGCAGTGATTGATAATACGAATAATTGAGTGAAAGGCTGTCTGTGGCCATTCATTCTTCTGTAACCTTTTCTTCTTTTCTTTTTTAAGATTAGAATTTTAGGTCCACGATCTTGTTGAGTTACAACAACAGTAACCTTTGCTCCTTTTAAAGCTGCTGGTCCGATCAATGGTTTATCGCCACCAACCATAAGAACGTCATCTAAATCAAATTCTTCACCAAGATTCTTGTCAATTTTTTCTACAAGTAATTTTTGTCCGGCCTCAGCGCGATATTGTTTTCCACCGGTTCTGAT
>JANMFM010000309.1:0-8433 GCA_031374125.1 Bdellovibrionales bacterium | reverse complement strand
GAATTTAGTAATATCTGGTAAGGGTTTACAAAAAAGAATATCGAATGCGAAGCGATGTCTTCCGTATAACCCACGGTGAATGATGTTTGCATCGAAAACCAGAAGATCTCCCTTTTTTAAAGGAATGGCCTCAGAATTACTGATCTTATCGGAGGAAGTTTTTCCGTTTTGTTGCAAACGAACATCCAGTTCTTTCTGATTATCCCACCTGAAATGACTTCCCGGAACTAATTCGATTCCATTTTCATCTGCCATCGCTAGTCGCATATGAATTACCTGAAATTCTTTTGCCTCAATAGTACTAATTTGTTGATCCACCGATTGTCCAGATTCGAGATAACCTTTCTCAATGTTTTTAGAATTGATGCCTGTCAATTTACTCGTAAAATGAGTCATTGGCGTAAGTCCTTTATGGGCTTTCTCCAATGCCATCAAACGCACTTTATCGTGAATTTTTTCAATCGCAAATCCTCCTCCTACGAGAAGAGTAACTGCAAATAATATTTCTTTTACTGAATCCATAAATTTTCTCCTTTTTTAATTTATTCTTTGTTTGTCTCAATCATTTTTTGAGCTATTTCGAATAACTGAAAAACTTGTTTTGAGTTTAATTTTCTTAGCAAAATTGCCAACTTGTAATCGCATGGAACAGCTTTAGAACGTATTGGATCTGTGCTCAGATTTTTAAAACTGGAAGGACTGTAACCATAGGAAGCCATAATATGATCTCTAGTTTTCTGTGAGATCAATTTGTGTCCATTCTCAATATTCGATAAATATCTTGTCGAGTATCCCGTTAGTTCCGAGGCGACAGATAATCTTAATTTTTTCTTTTTACGAATGAACTTAAGAATTGCTCCATCAAAATCTCTTCTCACTTTCTCAAGATTTTTGGATGTAGCAGCCCATGTTTTAAACATCGAACGATAGCTTGTTCCGTTGAGTATATCCACAACCCTATTAAATTCAGATTCGTCGATTCTCGAAGTTCCTGTGCCGTTTTCTATTTCGCTCAGCCATCCGGCACTACAACCAATTTTGATTGCAGATTTCTGAACACTCATTCCGGCCATTGCTCTAAGCTTACGAATGATGAGTCCTGCGTTTTCCATAACTACCTCTCTTTCTTGCACTTTCATTAAGTAAAAATGAATGCTGTGCTTGTTTGACCCATATTCAGAAATTATGAATATCGGTAAAAATTGTCTTGAGAGAGGCAGCGGTGGCAGGGAATTGGCAGGGAAATTCACTTATGAAGGCTGATGGCGACTGTTAATCGCCAACAACAATGAATTGGACCTCAGTGTTTTTCGTTACTTACAAACCTAGGAAATCATGGAGTTTTTATTTTTTGGAATTTATCGCTCCAATTTCCAGAGTGGAAATTGGAGCGGAAGACGGGGATCAAACCCGCGACCTTCGCCTTGGCAAGGCGACGCTCTATCAGCTGAGCTACTTCCGCGTACAATGAGAACAGATCCAGAGAAAGAGGCTAAGTTAGCTGATCGACTTGAAAACTGTCAAACCCTTTTTACACATCAAGCCACCTGCTAGATAATTGACCACCCCAGAAAGTCATGCAAGGCTGATTTGGTCTTATTATGCCAAGAGCCTCAAGCTCTCGGTCGTACCCTGGGGAGGGAATACATGAAAAATCTTATACTTACACTTGTCGTCTTGGGTCTATCTCAAGTCACCTTTTTACATCCATCTTTAGCTGCTTATAAATCAGTAGCCCACAAACCAACCGCGAAGAGGGCTGATTATCCTGTTCACATTATGCCTGATCAAAATATCAGCTATGAACAAATCACGATGATGGGACTAGACGAAACCATTTCTGACTACGTGAACGAAGCCATCCGTGTGGGCAAGAAAAACATGGACTGGCTAAAACACATGAATGCACTTCTATCTGACGGCCAAAAAATTGCTCTCACCAAGCCCGGTGAATTGACGCCCATTCCAATCGATAAACCTAAAGTTTATAGCCCAGAAACTGTAGAAAGAGATTTCAAAGAACTTTTGTCCACAGTCCCTGAAAACATGAAAAACATTATTTTTGGAACTGCAGATTTCACCGACACTCCAGGAATAGATCTTGAAACTTACATCCACTGGGCCAAAAAAGTAGACAAGATGTACCAAACAGCAGCTCGTTGGTTAACATTGAAGCCCTACATGTCATATTACCAACAAAATAAAGTGAGCGACATCCGTGGTTACTACTTCTTATCAAAAGAAGAAAATTTAAAAGATAAACTCACAAACTTTTCTTCTCTTTCTACAGACGACCAAACCCGCTTGACTCCACTCCTTATAAACATGTGCGAAAATAAAGATGGCTTAACTGGTTGTGAGAATAAATTCAAAAAAGCTCTTCAAACCAATACTGTCTTAGCATTCTACGAAAAGTATTTAAGCAAATCTAAAGCGACCTTTGATGAAAACTTTGTTTTGGGTGGTATAAGAACCGACATCAAATGGACAAGTGCTGATCCAAGCAAAGCATATATTCCCATTCGTCCAACAGAGAACGCAGAAGTGAATCAATTCCTAGAATACAATATCGAAGATGAATGGAAATGGGATGGATGGAATCTAGATCTCGAATTCAAATCCAATGCTGCTGTCCACGTGGAATTCGTTCCAGGCGACACTCCTCACGTTGATGGACTCGGCGGAAACAAAATCACTATGGATGGTAACGCCCCCCTCACGGAGTGGGATGTTCAATGGACTATTCGCCATGAGTTTGGCCACGTCCTTGGTTTTCCGGATTGCTACGTAGAATTTTACGACAACAATCTCAAAGCCATGGTGAACTACCAGATCGATACTGCAAACATGATGTGTAGCCGCGCAGGAAAGATGCAAGAAGTTCATTATACTGAAATGAAGAAGAACTATTTCCATTAATCTAGGCTCAAAGCTTGACGGTTATTATGGGAGAGATGATGATGCTCTTTCATGATAACCGACACTCCACTGCAACTCACCCTTAAAGACCTTAAGCTCACACTGAAGCTTGCTTTCCCCATTGTGCTTTCACAATTGGGTCAGTTGATGTTTGGAATTATGGATACGGCAATGGTAGGACGTATTGGTGCGCTTCCATTGAGTGCTTCGGCCTTTGTTTTAAACGTTTCAAATATTCCAATGGTCTTTTCATTGGGTGTATCTTCTGCTGTTTCCGTTTTGATCGCACAAAATTATGGTGCAAAAAATTATAGGAATTGCGGAAAGATTTTAAATAACGGCCTAGTCTTTATTGGGTCCCTCACTCTTGCCATTATTATTTGCTTAGTAGCTCTCACCAATTACCTTTCTGTATTCCAACAACCTGAAGAGGTTTTAAACGAGGCACTTGATTTTTACAAACTCACCAGTTGGTCTATTCTGCCTTTTGTTTTATTTTTTGTTTTAAAGAATTTTACAGAAGGCATCTCAAGACCTGCAATTCCTCTTTTATTTTTGGCTGGCGGACTAGTTTGTAATTTTATACTGGCTTGGATTATGATTTACGGAAACCTTGGCTACCCTGCCATGGGCCTGAAAGGCGCTGGAATTGCGACTTTGATTTCGAGATGGCTTGTTGTTATCGCTCTTTATATATATTTGATGAAATCCAAAACTTTCGAAAAATACCACATCAATTTCTCTAGAAAATTAATCGATGTGTTTTCGATTAAAGACATCGCTCGTGTAGGAATTCCTAGTGGATTTCAATTCTTGTTTGAAGTGGCGGCCTTTGCCGGCAGCGGAATTATGATTGGTTGGCTAGGTGCCAAGACCCTCGCCGCCCACCAAATCTCTCTACAGATTGCATCGACAACGTTTATGGTGGCTTTAGGCTTAGCTTTTGCGGTTGGCATACGAATCGGCCAACTCCGTGGAGAAGAAAACTATCCTGGTCTAAGACGCGTGGGCGTGGGTGCTTTTAGTTTTATTGCTATTGCCTTAGGAATTTGTGGATTACTGATTTTGATTTTTAGAAATTTCTTACCGACATTATTTATTTCCGATATCGAAGTGGAACAGATGGCCGCGCAGATTCTCATTATTGTATGTCTGTTCCAAATCTCAGATAGTACTCAAGCCGTGGCAATGTCTGCTCTCAGAGGCTTACAAGACGTTAAAGCGCCGACCATCATTGCGTTCTTTGCTTATTGGGTTGTAGCGCTTCCTCTGGGATATTATTTGGCATTTGTGGTGGGCCTAAAACACATTGGGATTTGGGCCGCTTTAGGTATAAGTCTTTTCTGCTCTTCCATACTTTTGATTGCACGATTTTTGTATAAATCTAAAAAGCTAATACTAGAAAATAGTATAAGGTAAACGAGAACTCTTATGGCACCTAAAAAAAATAACCGGAAGAATTTTTTATTCGAAAAAATAACTTCCTCTCACGAAAATCTTTTTGATTTCTTAAAAGAAAAAGTAGTAGTAGAGAAAAAAATCAGATTCTCTGATCAACTCTTACAAAACTACATCACTCGAGGGTTTGTAAAAATCGATGATCGCATCGAAAAGCTTCCACAGAAGTTTTTAAAAAAAGGCCAATTTGCTTCTATCGTATTAAAAATCGAAGACATCAAGCGCGTGCAAAAACCACCTAAAGTAGAATTCAATTTTGGAAAGAAAAATATTCTATTTGAAGACGAGTATATTATCGTTCTCAACAAACCCATCGGTATCCCGACACACTCGACCCTGGATCCTGACAGAGATCACCTAGTGGCCGGTCTTAAAAGATATTTAAAAGAGCGTGACGGAAAAATTTCTTATGTGGGACTACATCATCGACTAGACAAGGACACTTCAGGAATTGTGCTTTTGACAAAACAACAGAGCGTAAACAAAGCGGTCGGCGATCTTTTTGCGAAAAGAAAAATAGTAAAAACTTATGTGGCCCTAATCCACAGTGCAAACTTGCATCAAAATTCTTGGACAATTGAAAGCCATCTTGCGCGAAAACCCGATTCTCAAGTTATGCAATCTGTAAAAAGTGGTGGCGATCACGCCATCACGGACTTTCAAGTGAAAGAAAAAAACGACAAGTATGCTTTGATTGAAGTCAAACCTCAAACTGGCAGAACCCATCAAATTAGAGTGCATTTATTTGAACACGGATTACCGATCTTAGGCGATCCTCTTTATTTTAAAGATGGATCCCAGAATTATCCAAGACTCTTTTTGCATGCGCACAAATTAAGATTTAAACATCCTGCCACAAATTTTATGATGGAAATCGAATCGGATATTCCCGAAGCATTTGAAGAATACATCTAGAATTTATTATGAGCCAGGCCCATTTGAGTATGGAGCTCCATTAAGATATCTCTAGCTTCTCGATTGTTCCATGTAGCAGGATCTTTTCCTTCAAAGCTTTCTAAGTTTTCTGTAAGCCTATGGAAAGTAGCAAGATAGTTCACATACGACTGCTTATACGCTTCAATAAATGCTTCGCGCTTCGCAGCAGGAATCATTTGGATTCTAGGACTCATCATCATATGCTCCGAATGTTCAACCAAATGACTTAAAATCTTTTCGTACTTATGAACAATATCTAAAATTTCATTTAGAGCTTCGGCATTTCTATACTTTGCAGAATTATCAGGAATGTATTTACTAGGAGTTTTCAAAGTGAGGCCATCTACAAATTCTCTGATATTATCATCGAACTCTTTTATTCTGAGCATAACACTGCGTAGAGATGTATTGTGGCCATTCTCAAAATGCGGTTGAGCTCTTACTCCATCTCTAAAAAGAGAGGAACACTGAGAACCACCATCTGCATGAGAGTTCAGAGCTACAAATACCAATAAAATTGATAAAACCACACCAAATTTCAAACGTTACCCCACGTCTCATGGCACTTTGGATGCTTTGACTTAAAATCACAACCAGGATTCTAGTTTATGTAAAAATTGGATTTGAGTGTTGATTCTGTAAATACGTCACTCCCTCTTTCTTCTTTTTGTGGGTCAAATATGTTCAAAGTAATTTTTATAATTCATTTTAAATAAACTTCATTTATGCTTTTGTTGCGTTGCGTTTGTTTCGTTTTTGTCATATTTTACTTTTTATTAGAATTTAATAAAATCCTGGGGTGTGAAAGTGAAGATTATTTTTTGTATAATTTCTCTTCTAAGTTTTAATCTATTTGCAGCTGACTTAAACTGTGGTTCTTTATTTTCCTATAAAAATTCCTTGGCCTCTACTGAAAAATCAGAAAAACCTAAGCCTGTAGTTACATTTTCAATTCCGAAACAGGTTAGATCAATCTCAGACTCAATAGATAAAGTGAACCAGGAAATAACAGGGGTTGAGAGCTCCATTAAAGCTATCGACTTCACTTTAGAGCCCCCCTCCGGTTTATCACACAAATTAAAATATTTCTGGGAACCAAGTCTGCATCTTTCAAAAAAAGAAATTGAAAAAAAAGAAGACGAAAAAGTAAAACTCAAATTAAAACTGTCTGAGTTGAGGGATAGAAAGCAATATCTAATTAAACAAAAAAATATTTCGAGAGAGCCTCTTATAAAGTCATTAGAGTTATTTTCTAAAAGTCCTATGGCTAGCGCAGCCGTAGAAAGTTTACTTTCTTACCATTCGCTGTACGTTATTCCTAAAAAAAACAAGGTAACTCTCTTGGTGGGCGGGAGTCATAAACAAATTAATCTTCTTGATTTGGTCGAAATAGAAAAAATAGTTTATGAGCTATTAGCGAGACAATATCTTGTTGTATTTGATGCTGAGTCTGTATATGCATCTCATCTTTCAAAACTTTTAGGTTCGAACGGCATCCCAATATTCGCAAAATCTAGCTTAGACTCAGAGACTCTTCAAAATAATATCGTAATTAATAATGATTATCTTAGAATGCGTGCATTTTCCGAATCAGAGTTAGTTATTACTACACCACATTCAGTAGCTGGCTTAGGTCTAATGCTTGAAGGTCAAATTACACATGTTCTTGATACCTCCGGAAAATTTGAAGTAAACTCAATTTCTGATTGGAGCTGGAATCTTTTTAATAAGAAGAGGGATCTAGGCGTTAAATTCAATAAACCACAGGTTGTCAGAGCCGCTGTGGATACTCTGTCTTATAAAAAGAATTATTCTTTTGTAACTCATAAATTAGACGAAGTACGTGAGTTTATACCATTTAAGCGATTTGAGGTTCGCGACCTATCAGCAGACTCAATTATACGTATTGGTGAGGAGGCTACTAGTTACGTAAATGTCTTAGAGCAAAACCGTGGTTTAGGGGGAAGTGTATTCTTTGGCTCTAGTCGCCTAGATGATTATTCTGCGCCTCTAATTTATGAATCTGCATATCAACTAGGTTTATTAGGTTACGCAGTAGCAACGGGAGGATCCGGTGGAGCTATGGAGGTTGCAAACTCTGGAGCTTATAATAGTGGCGCAATTTCTATAGGAGTACCTCTTGGAGGGAAAAGTTCTTTAGCTACAGAACTAGAAGTATCGAAATCGATCCAAACAAATACAATCTCTACCACTGGTTATGAGGAAAGAATTCCAATATTGTTAGGAGATGGCAAGGATTCAAGAAAGATTATTGTTGTTGCACCTGGAGGTGCGGGAACTATCAAGGAGTTTGCGGTTTCTCTGGTTCGTGCAAATGGAAAACTCGATGATATTAAGCAAATAGTATTTTTGGATAGTGATTATTATGGACAACTTTTTGATTGGATACAAAAGTCTGCAATATCACCAGAAATAAAAGAAAAAATAGTTTTAATAGACTCTTCTAAAGAAATGAGAAACATAGGTTTAAAGTACCAAGTCGATTTAGAGCGTTCTAGACAGCAGGAACCCAGAAAAAATCAACCTGAATATATAAAACCACCCAAGAAAGATTATAAACATAATTTGTTTAAATTGCATGATGACTATGAAGGTAGTGGGGATTTTTAGATTTTTTGATTTAATTGATTGATTGAAGGGGTATTTCGTTTGAGTAAACTGCGTAAGATTAAATTATTATTCATCAGTGCGCTTGCTACAGTGCTATCTGTCCATGCGATTTCTATTGCTGAGGTTTTAGAAAGCTCATTGCGTCCTACGATAAATGAAATTAGAAAAATGCATCCAAATTATAAACCAGAAGAAGGAATTCCATATTCTGGGAGTAAACTAAATTACAGCCATTTTAGAGATGCTCTTAGACTAGGCGCTGCGCAATTTATAGTAAAACTTGAGTCAGCTTATCCTGGCGCCACATTTGCTTTTTTAGGTAGAGATACTCAAACAATATCTGATATTGTTGAAGCTTTCTATCTGTCAATTGGTGAGGAAAACAGAGTTGTCCGTATCGGTGTTAGCTCTCCTACGCTTGCTGAATTATCCAATGAGCAAATTGTTACTTACTTAGAATATTTTGGATTTAACTTAAAAAATGTAAAT
>JANMFM010000299.1:0-11279 GCA_031374125.1 Bdellovibrionales bacterium | reverse complement strand
CCCAAGGAAGACATCTCGGCAAGGTTGGCACCTTTTCCACCGAGGGTATTTTTCATTTTTGCATTTCCCTCGGCTTTTCCGGCGCCGAAAGAATAAATAAATTTATTTGTACCCGTAGCCTGATTCGTTTGCATCTGCATTGACTCCTCCGACGTTAGCCGACCGTTTTTTTATGGTCTCTTGTAATTCTTGAACGATTTTCTAATGTATGAATCCAGTTCATCAATCGCCACGCGATCTTGAACCATGGAATCTCGATGACGAACCGTAACTTTTTTATCGTTCAAAGTATCAAAGTCAATCGTTACGCAAAGTGGAGTTCCCGCTTCGTCTTGGCGACGGTAACGTTTACCGATACTTCCCGCATCGTCGTACTGAGATCTGTAGTGAGAAAGATCTGAACGAAGTTGAGTGGCGATGTTCATTAATTCTGGTTTTTTAGAGAGTGGCAAGTACGCAACCTTTACAGGAGCTAATTCTGGATGGAATCCAAGCACCACGCGAACGTCCGTTTCCCCGTCCTTTGCCACATGTTCTTCACGGTAGGCATCGCACAGAGCCGCCAGCACCATACGGTCACAACCTGCCGAAGTTTCTACCACAAATGGCAAATACTTTTCTTTGTTCGCTTCGTCGAAATATTCCAATTTCTTTTTCGAAAGTTCTTGGTGATTTTTTAAATCGAAGTCAGTTCTGTTATGAATACCTTCCAACTCATGCCAACCGAATGGGAATTGGAATTCGATATCGTAAGCTTCTTTAGCATAGTGAGCTAACTCACCGTCTTTGTGTTGATGGAATCTCAAGTTTTCAGGATTGAAACCAATTTTAGAATAATAAGCATTTCTTGTTTCTTTCCAGTAACTCATGTGTTCGTTGTCTGTTCCTGGTTTTACAAAGTATTGCATCTCCATTTGCTCGAACTCACGAGTTCTAAAAATAAAGTTTCCTGGAGTGATTTCGTTTCTAAAAGCTTTTCCGATTTGCGCGATCCCGAATGGAATTTTCTTACGAGCGGTGACTTGAACATTTTCGAAGTTCACGTAAATCCCTTGAGCAGTTTCTGGGCGAAGATAAACTATCGACGCTGATTCCTCTACGGGCCCCATAAAAGTTTTAAACATCAAATTGAAGTTTCTTGGTTCTGACAATTCTTTGCTTCCGCAAGTGTCGCACACTTTGGGATCTTTCATCTTGTCTACGCGATGACGAGCTTTACATTTTTTGCATTCTATAAGGGGATCAGAAAATCCATCAATATGTCCCGATGCTTTCCATACTTGTGGCGCCATCAGGATCGAAGCATCGATACCCACAACGTCATCACGAGAAGTCATCGCCTCCCACCACATTTTTTTGATATTATTTTTGAGTTCTACTCCAAGTGGTCCGTAATCCCAGCAAGAATTGAGTCCACCGTAAATTTCTGAGCTTTGAAAAACAAAGCCGCGTCTTTTGCAAAGTGAAACGAGGGTTGAAAGATCTGAAAGCCTTTTGATTTCCATTAATATCTCCCGTACCGGCAGCTGGATGCTGTCGCTACTGTTACACTGAGAACTGTGGTTCTCAGTAGTATTGTGCATGTGGCTATAGAAGTAACTTCAAGCCCTAGACGAGTCAACAATTGGGGCTTGTGTTATCACGGAAAATATTAAAGAATTTTGATATGGGAAACACAACTTTAAAGCTTAAACGCACAGCGATGATCATCACTTTTGTGGCCATTTTGTTGGGTGCCTTTGTAATGCATGCGGAAACACCTTCTCAGAAGGACGCTCACAAGAAGGAAGCTGCTCAAAAATCTGTCCAAGAAGCAGGCAAAAAAGCTAAAGCCCTACAGCTCGAGCCCTGGGAAGCTTGGGATAAGTACCGCGATCAGATGATCACTATTTCTCGTCAATTGGGCGTGACGTGCAACCACTGTCACGACACCAAAAACTATAGGGATGCCTCTAAGAAAACCCACCAAATCGCCAAAGCTCACATAGAAATGGTGGATATGATCAACGATAAATACAAAAATTCTTTCTCCGAGAAAGTCGACTGCTACATGTGCCACAAAGGCGTCGTGAAACCTGAGTTCAAAGAAAAGAAAGAAAAATTCTAGATTTCTTTTCCGGTCAGTAGATTGACCATCATATCTTTTGATTGTGGCTGAGAACTCTTTCCATGCTGTTCATAACCAATAATTACTTTAGGCTGATAGATATCGGCAAAGTCGAAATCAATAGATTCCATTTTGCTATTTTCAGGAAGTTTATTTTCTTGGCACCTATGTATTTTAGGTCTTAAGCTCGTGTCTAAAATAATACTTTAATAATCTGATCTGACTGGCTTGGTGCAAACTTACCATTGTTGATCAAATCTGTTTTAATTTCTGCTGCAATTTCCACCAATTTCTGTGGGGGTAAATTCATTAGAGGCCCTAGTTCATTTTGTTTATCATAAACCTTTTTCTTTGCGTCACCTAAGCTATCTTTTTGCGCCTGATCTAAACTATTTAATTTTAATGCAACTTCAATCTTGGCGAAGAAAGCGGCCTTAGTAATTGAAAAATCATCTGATGTAAAACGCTTAGACTCCGGTTTTGATAAAAATCCAAACGATCTTCCAATTACAACTTTCTCACCAGACGCTGTATAAAAATCTCTTCCATGTTCTGAGATTGATATATCGATCAGCCTGCCCATTTGTGAGCTTTCGATTGAGAAGTATAAGTCACCATTTTTTGAAGGTAGGATATAAAATTTCTCACCTCTTTTATTGACGATCATATCAAGACCAACAAGAACTTGGTTAAAGTCAGCTTCATTGAAAGCATTTTTTGCTATTAGTCCTCTCACTACTTCCCCATGTTTTTTAATGAAATCAGACCTAAAAGTACTGGTCTCTGAGTTTTCAACTACGGAGTTCATAGAGAGAAGTAAATTTTTTGCTTTTGCCTGATTAGAAAGCTGTAGCATACCATTTTCTATCACCATTACAGTTCCATCTTCAGATTTTAGCTTAATCTCTGCATTCAGTCCGTAGCCCATGTGAGGAGAAAAACGTAAATTTCCCCATCGCTTTCTATTGTTTTGCTCAAGGACCTGACCTTTTGGTGCAAAATATAGAATCGTTGTGGCGGCACTTCCGTCCGCCTGCAAAATCTTTGTTGTTAGAAAAGTAACAGCTTCACCATTTTCAGTTGTTACTTTCTGAGGAGATCCTACCGCCAGACTTCCAATTGTCGCAGTTGTCTGTGTTAGAATTTCAATTATTTCCTTTTTATGAGAAGCATAAAGTTCTTTGAGGTGCAGTGGTATCTTTCCTGCTTTTGCGATCTCTTCAAAATATGAAGGATCTTTATTTTCTCTTGGAAATATAAAAACATTCTCGTTTTGTACCAAAATCGAAATTAATTTTCCTAATCTTAAAAATTCGGAAAGAGACGCCTGCGTGAACCCAACTTTGTTTTCGCCCAGAACTTTGTAACCTCTGCTTTTCAAATCAAATGAGTATATTTTGCTGTTTAAAATAAACACATAAGAATGGGGCCTTGCTATTCCTTCATTAATATTAATACTTTGTGCCAAAAACACCTGTGCCTTTACGATCTCTTCTAAAGAAACTTCACCTTTTGCTATAAGGCTCTGAATAGACGATTGGTACCTCTTTATAAAGTTCACTTTTGGCAATGATAAAAAATCACTCGATTGCGTGTGATTTAAAGGCTGAAAATTTTCATGACTAAGTCTGCTAGCAATCTGAATGTAAGCACCATAGAGTTTTGATTGCTCTGTTTGTGTTATTGGATCAATAGTATTGAAAAGCTGAGCACAAGTTTGCGCACTTACTTTTAGCGAAGACACTATAGCCAACGCAATTACAACGTACCCTAGAATTTTCATATAACTACTCCACACAAAAGACGACTCACACGCACCTCCAGTACGATAGGTGCTAATGCAATTTTGGATACCAATTTCAGCGCTTTAGGTCAAATATACTAGGGGATGGTGTATTCTTTGCCCAAAATTGTTAGTCACTACTGACCAATATATGATCATTTTTTTTGAACTTTATTTACTTTCCTCAGCCTAAAAAGATTTCTAAGGAATCAAATTTGTCTACATTCTATGGATTTTCTGTTAGTGTCCTTCGAGTACGTGGGGTACGATATGAAGATTCTGGTGGTTTTGGCTCTGACATTTTTTAGTCTACAATCCTTCGCATTGAACGCATGCGGTCCTCTTTTTATGCAGACAGGATTCGTGCTGGAGCAAAAGCTCGATGTCTTTAACTTGCCGTCACCTATCATCAGAATTATCTCAATTCACCGAAAGGTAAAGCTCAAGTTGCCCGCATGGAAGAACTCTTAAACACCAAATACAAACTCAAAAAAGATTCCAATGGAAGACCTTATTTTCAAATAGTGTTTGAACCCAAAGAGCCCATTAGAGAATCTGTGCTCGCCGCCATTACTTCTTCCATTCCTAATCTCACTATTGTTTATGATCTAAATCCCATGAAGAAAAATTAGCCTTTTTTGATATGAACAATGGCATTGAGGGCCGCTTTTAGAAAAGCTTCGGAATCCTTGCCTTCTTTAAGAGCTCTTTCGAAAGCTACGCGCGCTTCCGGGATATTGCTTCCTGCCGGCAAACCCAGAACCTCATAAGCATCCCAAGTCTCACCGTTGAATTGAAATAGAATATTTAGAACTTTCTCATATTGATCGTTATTCTCTTGTTTCTCCCGAAAAACGGCCTCAAATTCACCAGCTTCGATTGTGCGTTTATTTTTAGAAAAATTGAGTTTGGATGGTTTTTGAGACTTGTTGTCCCTCTTATAGAGAATAAAAAGAATGATGACAAAGAATATGTTTGCCAGTAAAAACCACTTCATAATCTAAGATTAAAGGTGAACTAAAGTTATGGCAAATCCTAATCCATTCGACCAGCAAAAGCCCATCCCCAACGTCAAGCATGTGATTGCTATTTCTTCAGGCAAAGGGGGAGTTGGTAAAAGTACCGTGACCTCTCACCTCGCCTTGGCCCTTGCTCAAAAAGGGGCAAAAGTTGGACTCTTAGATGCGGATATTTACGGTCCATCTATCCCCAGAATATTTGGGATCTTGAATCAAACCCCACCTGTGAACTCAAACAACAAATTAGAGCCCATTGAGCGCTATAACGTGAAAATCATGAGCATGGGACTTCTTGTAGAGGACAATCAAGCGCTTATTTGGAGAGGCCCAATGCTCTTTAAAGCCCTAGAACAACTCTTGCGAGATGTGAATTGGGGAGAGCTAGACTACCTACTTGTGGATCTTCCTCCGGGAACTGGTGATGTTCAACTTACACTTTGCCAAAAGATCCCCATGTCTACGGCTATTACCGTTACGACTCCGCAAAATATTGCATTGATTGATGTGACGAGATCTATCGATATGTTCAAAAAACTTAACGTTCCAATGTTTGGATTGATCGAAAATATGTCTTATTTCCTGGCCCCAAGTGGTGAACGAATGGGTCTTTTTCCAAAAGGCGAATTGGACAAATACATCAAAGAAAATGAAATTCCTAAACTCGCAGAAATTCCATTCACCCAAAATACAGCTCTGGGTTGTGAAATTGGAATTCCAATTGTGCAGTCAAAACCTGATTCTCTAGAGGGAAAAATCTTCGGAGAACTCGCAGAAAAAATTCTACGTAAATTCGTCTGAATAAAAGATCGGACGTCCACGATGGCTGTGCGAAACGAGAGTCCGAGAGCAGAGCTCTAGGTAGGCAGGATGCCTTTGCCTTGTTATTTTTTCCAATTTTGAGTCTAAAATGTGTAGTTCACGACAAACATTCGTGCCATCCATTGTGGTTTTTAGCTTTTCCACCGATCTTATATATAGCTGAAATCTGGCATGGAGGTATTTTATGAAAACGAAAACTACGGAAACTTCAGATAAAACAACTTCGCACATTACACCACCACCGACCAATTCTTATGAGAACTTTGATAGCCAACTCAATGAATGGTCCAAAAAGCTAGATGAGTTTAAACATAAACTCACCAGAGTAGGTTCTGATATACAGAACGAAGCCAAGCAAAAGATCGAAGACCTAGAGTTGAAGTATAAAACTGCCTCTGAAAAAATAAACGACCTTAAAGACAAAGGACTCTTTGCAAAAGACGAAATGAAAACTGGTTTTGAAAAAGCCTGGAAAGAACTTTTACAGGCTTATGAATCCGCGAGAAAAACTTTCCACTGACCCTGTCTCAAACTACTCAGGTATCACAAGCTTGGTTCCAACGAGAAGTTTAGATCTTCTACTGAGATCATTGGCGGCCAAGATTCTTGATAACGATACATTGTATTTTCTAGCAATATTCAGAAGTGTGTCTCCACGTCTTACAATGATCTGCTGTTTCTTGTCTTTTTTAATTCTCTTAGAGCTTTGAGGTTTTTTTTCAGCTGTTCTAGATTCTTTAAGCGTCCTCCGTAAATCTTGAATGATTTGCTTTTGACTTGCTTGTCCCTCTGGAACTTTTAAAAACCGCCCTACACGCAGTGCGCTTTTTGAGCCCAAGTTATTCATAGATTTAATTCTAGAAATCGTAGTTCCGTGTTTCTTTGCAATTCTATGAAGAGTGTCACCTGGTTTCACTTTGTATCTGTAACTTTCATTTGAACGAACCATGGCGATCGCTCTTGTATTTGCCACATAGCTCTTAGACATAGCTACAGTTGCTTTCTCCGTTGAGTTTGTTGGAACTCTGATCACTAGGCTTTGATTATTGAAGTTCGGAGCAAACTCTGTATTGAATTGTGGATTTAGAGATCTTAAATCTTCGTAATCCACGCCCATTTCTTGCGCCATGGTTCTTAAATTCACAGTTTGGCTCGCCACCACTTCCGAGAATGAGAGAGGCTCATGATATTCTAAATTTGTAAATCCATACTTCTCTGGATTCTTGGCTATCATTCTGGCTGCGATAAATTTTGGAATGTAGTTCGCAGTTTCTTTAGGGAGCATCTTTTTTGTTTCTGCTATTGTCCAGAAATCTCTAGAATCGTGTTTCATTAACACTCTGAACATTCTGTTCTCACCGCCATTGTAGCCTGCGAATGCAAAATACCAATTACCAAATACATTGTATAAACTTCTAAAATATTTTACCGCAGCAAGCGTAGACTTGAATGGATCTTTTCTTTCGTCGATCAAGGAGTTGATTTGAAGATTGTATCTTCTTCCCGTTGGCGCGATGAACTGCCAGTATCCTACAGCTCCCGCATGTGATCTTGCTGAAGAACCAAATCCTGATTCAATCAATGCAATATAAACTAGATCTTCAGGAAGACCATTTTCTTTTAAGATTTTTTTCATCGCCGGAAGATATCTTGCAGATCTCTCGAGATATTTTTGCATGTGCACAGATCCGCGTTTACTTTGGAAATAATCCAACCACTTTTGTACGTGGCGGTTATAGTGATGCGGAATATCTGGATAGATTTTTAAAGATACTTTTGCATCCGGAATCTCTACACGAGCAGGTTCGGCTTGACTGGATTTCTCTAAAGATTGGCCAGCATCATCTTTTTCTTGATCTGGAGCTACATCGGGAGCATTCACCACATCTTCTTTTTTTTCCGCATCTTCAGCATCAATAGGAAGAACGTTGGGTTGATCTGGGTCTACGGGAATTTGAACAATTTCATCCTCATGCCCATCATTTTTCGCTTCGTATCTCTTGTTCATCGAACCGCAACCAGAAAGTAAAAGCACGCAAAGTAAAGTGCTTAATAACGTGGTGAAATTTCTCATCTTAATCTCCAATGGTCGAGAGTCTACAATTAGCGCCAAAAAATTTTACGTAAGGCATCTATCTAATTTAGTATAAAAAACCTTGGCACCGCAATCAATAATCAATGAAACTCAGTTTCCCGAAGGAGTACTGGACTGTGCTGTAGAATTGACCCAAACCGGATCTTTGACTTGCACCTTACTCGAGTCAATCAATTGATAAATCAGGTAATTTCGCAATATGGCTTTCACATAAAATCTTGTTTCATTCCACGGAAGTAGATCCACCCAGACCTCATATTCTGGACTCGACGTTAATTGAGGAGAAATTCCTGCGGACTGCATCCATCTTTTTAATCGAGTTGGACCTGCGTTGTACGCAGCCAATGCAAACGGAACATTGTTACCAA
Organism: Bdellovibrionales bacterium; assembly: GCA_031374125.1. GTDB lineage: Bacteria > Bdellovibrionota > Bdellovibrionia > Bdellovibrionales > JAEYZS01 > JAEYZS01. The sequence goes on along the minus strand of JANMFM010000299.1, from coordinate 3,088 downwards.
AATCTGTGATCATTTTTGCAAAATAATAAGTTCCCATTCGGATATTTGTATCTGGCTCAAATAATGTTAACGGAATTTCTAGATTTTTAATTCTTAAGGTTGTGGCAATTTCTTTTGCTGTAGGCGGAATCATTTGCATCAATCCATAGGCACTACTCGATGAAACGGCAAATACATTGAAAGAACTTTCTTGCCTGATTAAGCTCATCACGAGTTTAGGATCCACTTTTCTGATGTTCGCTTGTTCGATGATCAATGGTTCAAACTCTTTTGGATAAGCCGTTTGCAATAATGAAAAGTTTCTCAAAGCAGAGTTTTCATCCCACGCTTTATTCAACATCGAAATTGCTTTAGGATAATTGAATGCCGCTGCATAATGTCTTGCGAGCATAGCAATTCCCTCTGGATTTTCTGGAACAGGAATTTCATTCAACTCCAAATTTGCTTCTTCATACCAACCGGCAGCTGATAACGTTTGGAATCTATCCCAAGATAGTTTTTCTTGAGGACTCAACCAAATGTCCTGTTTTTGTGTGAGCTTTTTCTTCAAGCTATCAAAACTCAACTCACCTTTGTTCAATTCTGCAACCGCTCTCAATCCATAATATGAAAATGGAAATTTCTGAATGAGCATTTGTACTTCAACTTGAGCTCGCTGAGAATCTGTTTTTTGCGCGGTTCTCCAAAGCCAGTATCTCGCCATCAATTCTAAATCTGAATACTGAGGCTGAGATATTACTTTTTCAAAGTTCGAAATGGCTTTGGAATAGTTTTTATCCACATACAACATCATTCCTAAATAGAAATAAGCATCAATGGATTCTTTTGTACCAGAATATTTTTCGGTCACTTCTTTAAAATATTTTTGTGCTTTACTAAAATCCTTATTGTGCATTGTGGATTTTGCCAAAAGATCTACGATTTCTACGGAAGCAATGTCGCCCTTTGATTTTGTATAGGCCTCTTCTGCAAGATCCGTGGCATCTTTATACTGACCCGTCCTATAAGCTCTCTTTGCCCAATCTAAAAGTCTTTTTGAATCTGCACGCTTCATCACATTGATAAAATCATATCTTAGAACTTTAAATTGTTTATCATCCTGCTGAGAAATTGATTGGTAAGATTCACTGATTCTCTGAGTGGCCCAGTCGGCTTGAAGACTTCCTGGATACTCTTCGATCAACTCCATGCCATCTTGAGTTGCTGAGAATAAATCTCCAGATTTTAATGCTCCTGTCATTCTCTCTACTATTTTTTGCTCCTCTAACCCCAGATTCACAGGAGCTGATTTTTCTTCCGCAGTGGCATCTTGATCTTTATCTTTTTTAAAAAGAAGAGCTGATTCAATCGCCTTTATCTTGTCTCTTAATTTTGCATCATCTACTTGAGCGAGACTTTTCAGGATATAAGCTTTTGCTGTTAAAAGATTTTGCTGTAAAAATGAAAGTTCTCCGGCCATTTGGAAAGCACGCGCTTTTTGCTCTGAATTCATCCAGTCTTGAATGTCCAAAAGCTCTCCCACCGAAGACCACGCCAATTGCGGTCTGTTTTTGATCTCCCATTCTAAAATTGCAAAATGGCTATCCACATAGCCGCTCTTTAATTTGTCTTTGTATGGACCTCTCAAAAGCCAATCGGGTTGCGCCTTCAGCAAACCATTTAAAACTCTTAACTGAGCCACGCCGGACTTTTTCGAGTTTATCCAGCTCAATTCACAATCGTACTGAACCGCAAGGATCCAAGGTCTTAGTATTTTATTAGAAGCATAAGCCGCCTTGCCTTGTGACTGACAAGCACTGAAGTTTCTTGTGATCTGAGAATTCTTAAGCTGCGCCAATGTTTTATATGCAGGCTTAAGGTCTTTGGCTTTTTTATCAAAAATCCAACGTGTTTGTGGAACTTCTTTTTGAAAATTCATTTGCACTGGCTGAAGACTCGCCATCACGTCGCTCGATAAAAAGATAACTGCTATTCCTAGACTTATGGATTTCGTAAAGCTAAATTTCACCACGCACCTCTCTGGTCTCAGCACTTGCCATGGCAAGTCCTACTCTCTTTTTTTGATCCTAACTATTCTTTTGATAGATTTCTATAGCACGATTCAAATAACCTTTTAAAGATTTGATTTCCTCTTTAAACCTCTTATCATTAGCCATTGGTCCAACAATTTCTTCCGGAGCAAAGCCCAATGTCTCAAAGTATTTTAAACTCTGCCTAAATTTATCATCTAAAATTCTCAAAACACTTGGGGGCAATTTTTCAATTAATTGGTCAATTTGATGTGTATCTTGATCCATCGTCATTTCACTGAGCAAGAAATCCACCAAATTCACCACGGATACGCCCGCTTCTCTGAATTTCTTGTCACTCTGAAGTTTAGAGACTCCATTCATACGCTTGCTCATTTCTTGAACTAGCACAATTCTTTTTTCACCAACTCGAATCTCTTTGGCATAAAGCCCCATCAAGGCGAGCGCTGTAAGGACTGTGACCATCATCCAAATTTTATTCCACATTTCTTGTGTCATTGTGAATGAAGATTCTTTGTAAACCAAATTCGGCAAAGTGATTTTTACTTTTTCTTGAGATTGAGTCATGAATCCTTGATCGCCACCCGATGGCAGTTGATTTTTACCCGCCACAACTTTGAGCGGAATTGTCTGAGTCGTTCTTTTTTCAAATTGACGAGTGTTCGGATTAAAAAAACTCACACTCAGACCCGGAATCGTAAGTTCTCCGGTTTTTCTTGGAATCAAAAGAATTTCAAATTCTTTAAAACTTGATCCATCAGTTGAAAATTTTGAATCACTCTTTGTATCATATTGCTCAAATCCCTCAGGCAAATTCAAAGCTGGAATCTCAATCTGCTTGGCGTTTCCTTTACCTTCAAATCTCACCTTGAAGGTGAAAGGTTCATTTGCAGCCACTGTTGTTTTGTCTACAGAGGCCTTGATATCAAATGTTCCAACCGCACCAGAATAATCTGTAGGCTGACCTTGAGATGGCACCGGCAACACTTCAATTTTTACTGGAGGATTTACTTTTGTGAAAGTGTAGGGCTTTCCAAAAACACCAAAAGCACTCGACA
>JANMFM010000286.1:0-2542 GCA_031374125.1 Bdellovibrionales bacterium | reverse complement strand
GGACGATAAAGAGTCTTAGCCCTTATCCAGTGCTTCCTGAAGGAAGCACTATGTGCCCTAAAAACCTCTTTTAGGGATTAAAAATAACTTGTTTAGTCATCAACTCTAAGGTTATAACCTTTACCTCAAGTCGAAAATACTTGTACCACGAACTTTTATACGGCTCAAAAGTAGGATTCAATTCGAATTCTCGCCTGTAAGGTTAGGAGATCAAATGAAGAACAAGACCAATTCTGGAGCGAAAAAACGCTTCAAGAAGACACCGTCGGGCAAAGTGAAAAGAAAAAGCACTAAGCGTCGCCATCTTATGAACAGCAAATCACCAAAAGCAAAAAGGCAATTAGCAGCACCCGTTTACGTAAGTGATGCAAACATGCTTCAAGTAAAAAGATTGCTAGTATTTTAATTAATTTATTAGTGCTTCTGCGAGAAGCACTGTAAGCCCACAGGAGATTTCAGTCATGAGAGTAAAAAGAGGCGTTAAAGCCAGAAGAAGAAGAAATAAAACGTTAAAAAGAGCAAAAGGTTATTATGCAGCTGGATCACGTGCATTCACCATCGCGCGTGAAAGAAACGATAGAGCATTAGCTTATGCTTTCAGAGATAGAAAAACTAAAAAACGTGAGTTCAGAGCTCTATGGATCCAAAGGATCAATGCAGCTGTAAGACCTTTCGGTTTAAATTATTCAAAGTTCATCAACGGCGTTCAGAAGCTGAACTTGGGACTGGATAGAAAAGCTCTTTCAGAGCTAGCTATTTTAGATCCATCAGGATTCAAAGCAGTTGTTGATATGGTTCAAAAAGCATAATCTTTGAACCAATGTTAAAGAAGGGCCACATCCAATTGGCCCTTTTTTATACCCTCACCATGACGCAAAGCAAGGGTGAGCCGCACCTTTTCCAAAACTTTGCGTCAAATGACACAAATCTGGGATTTTATGGATGTTGTAGGTTTTGAAAAACGCAAGAGAGATCATATCGAGCTTTCGATGAAGTCGGAAAATCAAGCCATTGGGTTTTCAGGATTTGATCGTGTGGAGCTTGAACATGAAGCTCTTCCTGATCTCGATTTTTCAGAAATTACATTAGAAACAATTATTTTAGCTCAAAAGGTTAAAACTCCACTTTATATCAATTCCATGACGGCCGGTCACAAGGACGCTATCGCTTTAAACGTGATGATGGCGGAAGTTTGCGAGACTCGTGGATGGATGATGGGAGTCGGTTCTCAAAGAAGGCAGCTCGAAGACTCAACAAAGACCACTGAATGGAATGCTTTAAGAAAAAGAGCTCCCAATGCTTTAATCATTGGAAACATTGGGATAGCTCAAGCAATTAAAGCAAAACCAGAAGATATTCAAAAACTTGTAGAATCTATCAATGCTCAGGCATTATTTATTCATTTGAATGCGCTTCAAGAGTGTATGCAGCCGGAAGGAACTCCTGAATTCAAAGGGGGTTTAAAAGCCATCAAAAAATTAACTTCAAAAATTAAAGTACCAGTCGTTATTAAAGAAACTGGTTGTGGTTTTTCCGTTAAAACCTTGAAAAGCTTAAAAAATATAGGAATATACGCAGTTGATATCAGCGGCCTCGGTGGAACACATTGGGGGCGCATTGAAGGCGCAAGAGCCGAAAGAAACTCTACTCAATCCAATGCAGCAAAGACTTTTGAAAATTGGGGAATTGGTACTATCCAATCTATGCTCAATACTTTAGAGATAACAGGAGAAATATCAGGAGAGATCTCAAGAGAAATATCTAAGGCAAAAAACTCTAAAGCCAATTTTTCAATCTGGGCATCCGGCGGTGTTAGAACAGGTCTAGATGCTGCTAAGCTTTTAGCAATGGGAGCAGAGGCTGTGGGCTTTGCAAAACCCGCTATGGAAGAAGCCCTCAAGGGCAAAGCCGCACTGAACGACTGGATGGCAAGGATAGAATATGAACTGAAGACGGCTATGTTTTGTACGGGATCAGCCAACATTAAAAAATTAAAGAAAACCAATTGGACGTTGAGAAAATAATGGACATCAGAAAAGAGCAATCTACAACTAGCGATAAGGTTTCGAAAATCATAGAAAACCCCTTAGATGGGTTTTCTAAGTTATCTCGTGAAGAGCGGTATCAGCGTCTTTTAGATCTTGGTTACATCGGTCCAGTTGAATTTGATTTCTTGATGAATGAAATGCCAATGGATCCAGGATTATCAGATCACTTTATTGAAAACTCTATCGGCAATTACAAAATGCCAATCGGCGTAGCGGTACACTTTAATATCAATGGCGAAGACAAAGTCATTCCAATGGCAGTGGAGGAAACATCTATTATTGCAGCTGCAAGCAAAACTGCGAAATGGGTAAAATCCAACGGCGAAATCACAGCGCGTGCTCTAGGCCAAGACATCATCGGACAAATTCAAATCGCTAGATCTCAAAATCCTACAAAAACCGTAGAAAGAGTTCTCGCACAAAAACAAAAATTAATCACCGAGGCAAATGTAATCGCAGAAGGAATGGTCAAGCGTGGTGGTGGAGTTAAAGAC
>JANMFM010000267.1:0-8361 GCA_031374125.1 Bdellovibrionales bacterium | reverse complement strand
GATGGCGGTTCCCTTGAGGATGTCCTCCTGGCGGATTTCGTAAGCTCCGGTGGTCGGGTCCATAATCCATTGATAGCGGCTGGGAAAGTCGGGTCCGAAATCCCTGTAGAACAAGAGATCATTGTCTTCAATTAAAAGAATGTGTCCAATCATAAATCTTGCCTCAACCATTTTCCCATGTAATTTGGGTTTTTACGCCTTGATTGATTCCATTACTTTCAAATTGAATATGAATATTGGCTTTGTTTGCAATCTCTTGGGCAAGAGTAAGACCCATTCCAGTTCCAGGAAAGGCCTCTTTAATGACTCTATCGCTTCTCCAAAAAGGCTTCATGGAGGCTTGAATTTCGTTTTCAGTCATTCCGATGCCTTTGTCAGAAATAGAGAGGATAATTTTATTGTCTTTCTTAGATCCTTCGATTTGTATCGTCTTATCCTCTGCTTTTTGAGAATATTTTATGGCGTTGTCTAAAATGTTTTTAATTACAAGTTGGGAAGAAAGCTGGGAAGAAAAAACTTGTAGGTCATCGGCAATTTTAATTTTAAGATTTTGTTCAGAAATTTTATTGTGCTGTAGATAAGACTGAAGCTGTTCTTCGATCAAACTCTTAAGTTTGATTTGAGATTTCTCTTGCTTGAGAGTGTCTACAGAGGTCAGTGTCAGAATATTTTCCACCTGTTCAAACAGCGTGTTTAAAGCTTCGTTGGCGCGAGCGATATAAGTTTCCTGTTTTGATTTTTCGATATTTGGTCTTTCCAATGTATCAAGACACAGTCTAATGTTCGCAATTGGTGTTTTTAGCTCGTGCGAAATCGCGCCAAGAAATGTGGTATGTGCGCGCTTCAATTGGATTTGTTCTTTATAAGTTCTATAAGTGTACCAAAGGCTCAATCCCCAGAAAAAAATAAAGAAGGCACTTTCAAAAATAATCATTCTTTGAAAATGATAGGTTTTTTCTTGGAAATCAGGATTGAGAGATGCGATCAAACTCTGTTGATCGATCAGAAGATAAGCCCACCACACTACTTGCGCCATCGCAAGCAAAGCGAGAAGTGAGAATGTGATCTTCGTACGTCTATACAAAATAAATTCCTCTGAGTGCGTCCACTAATGCATCAACGTCTTCTTTTTTATGAGAAAGTGATAGGAATCCTACTTCATAAACCGAAGGTGATAGGTAAATTCCTTTGCTTAGCAATATATGGTAAATTTCTTTGAAAGCTTGCACGGTTTCTTTGGTGATGTCCTTGTAGCTCGTTGGTTCTTTGTCAAGGCCTGGGGCCAGCCAGAAAATACTTCCGATACGTTTGTAATGAAGAGGCATTTTAGAATCTCTTTTAAAGGCTGAGATTTTTTCATCCAAATATTTTCCTAAGTCATCTTCAATGTAAGAGTAAACATCATTATCAAAAGCAGTTTGCATTGTTTTTAGTCCTGCAATCATGCAAAGAGGATTTCCACTGAGCGTTCCCGCTTGGTAAACGCTTCCGAGAGGAGCGACGTGATTCATGATCGCATCTTTTGCGCAGATTGCTCCCACAGGAAGACCACCGCCGATGATTTTTCCGTAAGTACCGATATCTGGTTCTATGCCAAAATATCCAACAGCACCTTGTGGATGAATTCTAAAACCAGTGATCACTTCGTCAAAAATTAAAAGCGCACCATTTTGTTTTGTGAGGTCACGACAAGCTTGCATCCATTCTTTTGTTGGAACAAACAATCCGCTATTTGCCATCACAGGCTCAACAATAATTGCTGCGATTTGGTCTTTGTAAGAGTTAAAAACTTCTTTGATGGCGTTAATGTCATTGCTGGGAATTGTAATCGTGTCTTTGATGCAACCTTCAGGAACTCCAGCAGAGCTTGCCACTCCTTGAGTCATAAGCCCGGAGCCTGCATTTACAAGTAAACTATCTGCATGGCCGTGATAAGCGCCATCAATTTTTACGATCTTGTCTCTGCCAGTTGCTCCTCTTGCAAGGCGAATAGCTGTCATAACAGCTTCTGTTCCAGAGTTTACAAATCTGATTTTATCAAAGAAAGGAAGTTTTGAAAGAATGTAAGTCGAAAGTTCAACATCCAGAGCCGTTGGAGTTCCAAAGTGCGTTCCATTTTGAACTTGGTCTTGAAGGCCCCGCACAACATTTGGATTTGCGTGGCCGAGTAGTAATGCTCCCCAGCTCATACAGAAATCCACATACGTATTCCCATCTACATCTGTAAGCTTTGGTCCGTTTCCTTTTTTGAAGAAGATCGGTGTTCCACCAACAGATTTGAAAGCTCTTACCGGAGAGTGCACGCCAGCAGGCGCAAGTTTTTGAGAGTCATTGTAAAGGGCCTGAGATTTTTCTAAGCTCATTTTTATTTCCTGTTTTGTAGTTTTCCTAAAATATTTCTATCGTAATGTATTTATCATTTCATCCCATGAACCAGATTTTTTGTTCACGGTGTGTTCAATATTATTTTCTAATAAAATCTTACTCGTCGATGGGCCAAAGGCGTAAATCTTAATATGTTGAAACTGAGTTGGGTTGCCTTTATGTAGCTCTACAAAGTCCTTCGCACAGAGTGGATTTGTGAGGACCAACTTATCATTATCTTTTAAAGCTGGTAAACGAGAGAGAGGGTTTTGGCAGACAAAACTCCCATAGAGTTTTAAAAACTTGTAATTTCTACCTTGTTCCTCAGCTAGTTTCATAAGAATAGAGTCTGCCGAGCCCATGAGGAGAGGATTTTGGGCTTCCAAGATCTCTAAAAGGGCCTCTCCGTGAGAGTCTTCTGGGACGATAATGTTTGTCATCTCGTAAGCCAAAAGCTCAGATTTCGTAGCATCGCCAACAGCGTAAAGCTTTAATTTTTTTACAGCGTCTAAGTGTTCGGGATACTGGGAGATAAATTCGTTCATAAAAATACGAACAGAGAATTGACTCGTGAAAACCAAAGCATCAAAGCTAACAAAACCATCATGAATATTTTTAAAGTCTTCATGGCTAAAAGTGGGGAGAATTTCTCTCATAACCCAAGGTATGGGATAAAAATTATTTTTTGCTAATTTTTTTGCTGTTCTTAGTTGATGTTGAAGTGGCTGAGTTGAAATGACTCGTTGGCCAGAGTCTCTTGACCCGGAGACTTTCGCTCCGGAAATTTTTGCAAAGAGATCTCTCAATAATCCTTCTAGGCTATGTGCCTTTAATTTCAGTTCAGTATTTTTACCATCTTCACTAAAAAAGAAATCCATGTAGTAGCTTTTGTCTTTTGTAATTTTGCAACCGACGGCCAGCTGGCAACCACCGCCAAGCATAGCGAGAACACTTTTTTCTGCCATTGCGATATCTGTGAGATCTTTATTTTTAATTTGATCTAAAACTCTTTTGTATTTCTCATGCCCTTGCACACCAAGAATTCCTTGGCAAGGCGCTGTAACAAAACCCAGCTCAACGATTATGAGTCCTTTTTCTAAAATAGATTGCTGTAAATTGAGTCTGTTCACTCCAGCCTTTGCTAATACTGTTGCTTCGAATTCTCCGCTGAGTACTTTCTCAACTCTGGTAGGAACATTTCCCCGGATGGATTCTATTCTTGCTGTAGGGAATTCTTTTTTTAGCTGTGCTGTTCTTCTTGGGGATGAGGTGCCGATGAGAATTCCATTTTTAAGTTTTAAAGGTTTATCTGAAAGAACAAATTCTTTTTTAACGATGATGATGTCCGCAGTCTCTTCGCGCTCACTGTAGGCAACCCAAGGAAGGCTTTTGTGAATCTGACTTGGTAGATCTTTGGATGAGTGGACGGCGAGGTTGATGTTTTCTGCGAGCAAATTTTTCTCGATTTCCTTTGTGAAGAATCCATCGCCAGTCATGTGTTGAAACGGGCGTAAATCATTATCGCCCACCGTAATGATATGCTGAATCTCTGGAGCATAGCCTTTAGATTCTAGGGTATTTTTAACTAGATTAGTTTGTGTAAGCGCAAGATCACTTTTGCGTGTTCCGACTCTGAGTTTGGACTGCATTGACAACTTCTTTATATGTTTTTAAATGTACGTGGTTAATTTTTTTAATCAATTTTTCTGACCACTGAGCAAGTCCAACTTTTTGTTCAAAGGTAAGAGGGCCAAAGAAACTCTCTAGTCCATTTGCAAGAGACTCTTCGTGAATCTGAATGCTTTTTTGAATATTATTTGTAATCAAAGACTGAATCGATTGGATTGAAAGGTCGGAGAGAATATTCAAAACGGATTGAGAGATATGAGTCTTTAGCTGTCTTTTTAGTTGAGCAGCTTCTTTTTTATCTTTAGATAAAATCTTTTGGATTTGATCAAGGCCTAGGTATTCTGCTTTATTCGAAGCGGACAATTTTGAATCTGCGTTCGGTGGGATACAAAGGTCCACGACCATTTCTGCCTTAGAAGAGGTGAGCATTTCCTTAGTCAGGATTTTTTGTTCAGAAGAAGTTGCAAAACTAATGACATCGTATTTTTCAAGATTGCCTGCTAAGAACTCATTCCACGGAAGAGTATTCGCTTTAAGATCTTTAGAAGAAATCTTTGATGCGGTTCTATTTGTGATTGTGATGTTTTTGAAATTCTTTTTTTCTAGATATTTGTGTAAAAGCTTATGCGTCTCGCCGTATCCAACTAAAAGTACAGAGGCCTTATTTCCGATTCTGTTTTCTTTCGATTTTTGGTGAATGATTTTTCCAGCCACAGATGAAACGGAAGTTTGAAGTCTAGAGAGCTGAGTCTCGGTTCTGATTTTTTTTGCTTCTCTTAAGACTAGATTTAAAACCTTAGATAGTCCTGGACCGATTAATTTCTGTTTTTGTTGCTCCGTGAAAGCATTTTTGATTTGTCCTAAAATTTGGTTTTCGCCAAAAACTACTGAATCCATAGAGCAAGCCACTTCCAAAAGGTGAGAAGTGATGTCATCGAGTCTTGTAAAAGACTTGGGCTTTAATTGTGTAAAGTGAGGACGTTTTTTAGAAAGATTTTGTTCTGATAGGATTAAAAACTCAACACGGTTGCAAGTTGCTAAATAGAAGCATTCTTGTGCATTTAGATCTCTTAAAAGCTGTTTGATAAAAGCAGGCGCCGCTTCTGGTGATTTCGAGATCTCTTTTAGGCCGTCGACCCCGACGTTACGAATGTGAAATGACCAAAGTAGCAAGTTCAAATAGTTGTTTCCTAATGTTGTTGATAGCTCCAAGTTATCAAATGGCTTTCATTTATTGTCATTATTTTGTAACAATAGGAGCTGGTCCCTAAGCTTTTCATAACGCATCGAATAATTTATATAAACCCAGCATTATAAAACAGTTAGAGATGACTTTGAGTGCCAGAACCTTGATGCAAAAAGGCCTCAGCTCCTCTAATATTAGCAAATGTCGCATTCTCAGCCTGTGAATCCATATCTGAATAGAGAAATGGGGCTCTTGAAGTTTAACGAAAGAGTACTCCATCAAGCTTTAAATAAAAGGACTCCACTTTTAGAAAAAGTGAATTTTATTAATATTTTTCATTCCAATATGGACGAGTTTTTTATGAAAAGGCTCGCCGGTTTAAAAAAACAACACGAAGCCAGATTGCAATCTTACTCTTTGGATGGGTTAACCCCAAAGGAACAGATCGATCAGATCCGCGTGAAAATTTTAGAACTCAACAAACAGGTAAATGCCTTTGTGGATAAAGATTTAAAGAATGATCTTGAGGCCAATGGCGTACATCTCTTGCGTTGGAGAAACTTAAATGCAAAAGAAAAAGCTTGGGTTACAGATTTTTTTAAAAATAAAGTTTTTCCTGTACTGACTCCGATGGCCGTTGATCAAGCTCATCCGTTTCCGCATATTTCTAATCTTTCGACTTCGATTGCAGTTTCTTTAAAGCATCCGCAAGAAGAAGAGCTTTTGTTTACAAGAATTAAGATTCCTCCAATTTTTCCAATGTGGGTAAGGCTCGAGCCTCGTCAAAACGAAAGAGATTTTAGATTCATCAGTATGATTGATATTGTTATTCAACATTTGGAAGAGCTTTTTCCTAATATGGAAATCACAAACATGATGACCTTCCGAGTGACGAGAAGTATTGACATCAAAGACTATAGGGATGAAGACGCCGAAGATCTTTTGGAGCTCATTGTAGAGGAAGTTCGTCAAAGAAAATACACAGAGATCGTAAGGCTTGAGCATGGAAACAATCCGGATCCTTGGCTCTTAAAGTTTCTTCTCGAAGAATTGGAATTGAAAGAAGAAGATGTCTATCCTTATCCGGGGCGCCTTGAATTTAAAGATTTAAAAAATATATATAAACAAAATATTCCAGAGCTCAAATATCCTCTCTGGAGTCCTGTGGCTCCTACGCAGCTTGCGGACAATGGCCAAAATATTTTTAATGCCATTAAACAGAATGATATTTTACTCCATCACCCTTATGAATCATTCACAAACAGTGTAGAGAGACTTGTTGTAACTGCAGCGAACGATCCGAATGTGATGGCCATTAAAATGACCCTCTATCGAACTGCGGAAGATAGCGCTCTGGTAGAAGCTTTGATCAAGGCCGCAGAAACTGGCAAGCAAGTGGTGTGTCTTATCGAACTCCAGGCCAGAATGGACGAAGAAAGAAATATCTATCTTGCACAGACTCTAGAAGAAGCTGGGGTGCATGTTGTTTATGGAATCGCTGGTCTTAAAACTCATGCGAAAATTGTTCTAATTGTAAGAAAAGAACAAGATGACTTTAAGGTTTACGCGCATATTGGAACCGGAAACTACAATCCCGTGACGGCAAGGCTTTACACGGATGTGGGATTGCTCACTTGCAATACTGATATTACGAAAGACTTAACAGATCTTTTTCATTATTTGACGGGCCGTTCACTTAAAACTCAGTACAATAAAATCTTGGTTGCACCGGTAACGCTCAAAGACTCTTTCTTACAAATGATTGCAGCGGAAATTGAAAATCAGAAATCTGGCAAACCAGCTGAAATCATAGCAAAAATGAATAGTTTAGAAGATAAAGATATTATTAAAGCTCTCTATGATGCTTCTCAAGAAGGTGTAAAAATTCAATTGATAGTTCGAGGGTTTTCTTGCCTAAGGCCACAACAGAAAGATTTGAGTAAGAATATTTATGTGACTTCTATTTTGGGAAGATTCTTGGAGCACTCTCGCATTTTCTATTTTAGAAATGGTGAAGAGGATCAGGTTCAAGGAAAATACTTTATCGGCTCAGCGGATTGGATGTCGAGGAACCTTAATAATAGAGTCGAAGTTGTGACTCCCATCGAAGATCGCAATGCTAAAATCAAACTCCATGAGCTTTTAGAAGTCTATCTTCAGGATCAGGTATCTGCTTGGGATATGGACTCTTCTGGGAATTATAATCTTCGCAGCGATAACAATGATTTGCTAGAAGGCTCTCAAGAATTATTGATGAAGCAGGCATTGCTGAAATATCAGTCGTATGTACAAAATAGAATTGGAACATCCACATGAAAGTACTGGTTATCAGACACGCTATCGCGCAAGATCGAGAAGATTTTAAATCCTTCGATGATGACTTAAGACCGCTGACGACCAAGGGAAAAAGAGAATTTGAAAAGGTGAGCAAGTCCTACAAGAGGCTTTATCCGGATGTCCAAGAATTCTATTGTAGCTCACTCCTTAGGGCGACGGAAACAGCAGATATTCTAAAAAAGAAATTTAAGAAAAACTATAAAATCATTGAAGAGCTAAGGCCTGAGGGCAATTCTTTGGCTCTACTGAAAAAATTAAAAAATTCTAAAAATAATTTTATAGCGATCATTGGCCACGAGCCTTCTTTGAGTAGATTCATTGGTCAAGCTGTCGTTGGTCAGAAGAAATCTATTGTGGAGCTTAAGAAGGGTGGGGCCTGCCTCCTAGAGCTGGGTAGAAGTTCAAAAATCATCACCCTCCATTCTCCAAAAAGTATTCTTAAAACTTAGCTAGCTGAATTAAAATACCATCTTTAACGCCCACGTTTGGTGCTCTGATTTTTTTAAAGTCCATGGCTTTCATTATTTCTTGAATGATAATCGTGGCAGGTAGGATAACGTCAGCTCTATCGGGCTTTAAATCTAATTTTTGAATTCTTTCTTGAACGGAATAACTTGAAATTAATTTTTCCAAAATTTCGATTTCAAATGCAGAAATCTCATTCTTGCTGTTTCCTTTAAACATTTCACCCAGTTTGCCCAATGATTTTACGTTTCCACCGGTACCAATAAAAATCTTCTTGTCATAAGGACAATTGAAGTATCTTTTGTGTTTAAGTATAGGTTCTAAGTGTTTTCTAACTTCTTTTTCTAGATATTTTTTAAGATCTTTAGTTTTAGCTTTGG
>JANMFM010000255.1:0-2305 GCA_031374125.1 Bdellovibrionales bacterium | reverse complement strand
CAATCATCTTTATTAACTCAAAAACACAAGTATACAGATGATTGAAAAAAAGAAAAAAAAGAAAATCTAACCCATCATCGGATTTTGATAATTTTGGACCAAAATGTGCAGAAGAAAATTACATACAATTCTGATATAAATTTATCAATATTGGAGAAACTTCATCGCGTAACTTTTTGAAAAAGCCGAAAAATTACGTAAGGGGGAAAAATCGTCGCCGCCCCCCTCCGACCTCCCTGAAAAAAATTCTAACGATCCATTTTGTTGGCCAGGTAATTCCCTACAAGCTGGTCTAAAAATCTAGACTCTAGCTAGTATAGCCCCAGAGTTGCAGCGAATTTAAAACAGTTGTTTGAATTTTTAATTTCAGCCGAAATATAGCAGATTTTTTTGGGCATCAACTTTTTTAAATAGGCGATTTTCTAGGACAGTAATATTTTAAAATACATCGTTTTCTAAATCATGGTTTATGAAATTTGTCCTAGATGTTAAAAGGTTAATTGCAGATAGTGATATATCAATTGGTCTCTTTGTGCGAACGGAACTTGTGCTTGTTTCCGATAACAATTTACTTGAGTGCAATTTTGTTTTTTCTCTGAATTTCTCTCGCAGCTGTTTTATAAATGCTATTTAAAAATAATTGAATTATACTCGCTACAACTAGAGTATTGAAGTGTGGTAAGACTAGATTAAAAGAATATCGAAGATATTTCTATTAAAATTCCAAATCAAGAAACAGTGAAATAGTGGTTTTTTTTTACAAAATTTCTAATTTTATATAATTCAAGAAACAGTACTGAAACAGTTTTCTTTGAAGTATTTCTCATTTTCTTTAAGAATTTGGGCTTAACCTGTGTGACTGTGCCTAACAGATTTGATTCGCTCAGTAAGTGCGAGGAGAACGGCGAGAAGCTCTCCGACGCGGACAAGACCTTCATGAAGCAGTTCGGCGCGTACCGCACCTACGGACAACAAATCAACTACAACGCGCAGGCCTACTGTCTCGACTATCAACAGTACTCAATCAAGTACTACACAGAGCATCCTGACGCGGCGGGCAATACAATAAGTCAGGCGATCCTGAACTTGGTAAACGGCATTCTCGGTAACAAACCGGCGAGCATGGCCGAGATGTGCATACTCAACAAGATGCTCAATGGCGTCAAGATAAAGGAAACCACCGATCTCAACTACAAGCCGACCGCGGAGGAGATTGCGGCGGGTGTCCAAGTACTCTACATTCACCCAGGGGCACCAGACGAGAACGGGGTGGAGCAGGTCGGTCACGCTTACATTGTCGGCGATGACGGTGTAAAGATGTACGTGGATTCCGAGCCGAACGACTGTTACTACGCGGTCTGCAGCCAGCTTTTAGAGATGCAAGGCATTCAGAAGACGGTCGGCGAGCTTCGCCGAATGACCGCTGAAGCCATTGCGTCCAATTCCAACATGGCAAAGGTCCTCGAAGCGGAACAGTGGATCTACGAGAGATATCCGACGACGGCGAACAGTCTGCTCTTTAGCGTGGGTATAATCGTGCATTCACACGTTGATTCACAGGGTAATGTTGCGATAGATTCACTGGAAACGGAGGATGCTGACGTACATAACCTTGACCAATCTCTTAAAGTTACAGATGCAAAAAGACTTCGTGGCGATGTGTACGCTCTGCCATTTAAGGTAATCTTACAATACAACATAATTATAATACGATCATAATTATTATAATTATTATCAGATTTTCTATATAACGAAATTTTAACAAAGAGAAATGAATTCAAAAGGGTATTGTATTGTATTGTACGTTGTTGTCGAGTTATCTATAGTATTATACTGTACATTTTTTATCTAATGTACTTTATATAAATTTTATTTAACTTCTTTATTTTGCATATTTTTTTATTGAACATATTTTATATTAATATTATATAACTTTTTTTATTTACATCTTTACATACTTGAATTTACTAATAATTATTGTTATTATGTGAGGATTTCTTTAAAGGAAATTTTACTTTTTTTAAATGCTAACGTTTTAGCTTTATTTTCATCAGGCAATAACCTAATTCATGATATATATATATATATATATATATATATTTGTTATGCTTGTTAAATTCAATGTGTTTTTTTATTTGTTACGCTTGAAGAATATGATTAAACGGAATATGACACATAGTCAGTATACAGTAATGGATCCAGATGGCAGTACCAGGATAGTCGATGGGTCAAATAAAGGGGATCTGAGTCTTCATCACATAGTGCCCAACAAGATAATTGAAGACGTAGTGAAAGCTGGCCAAAG
>JANMFM010000237.1:0-12997 GCA_031374125.1 Bdellovibrionales bacterium | reverse complement strand
TCGCAACTCCAAGCGCATCTGCAGGAACATCTTTTGTAATTGTAGAGCCAGATCCAATAATAGCACCCGCACCTACAGTGACCGGCGCCACAAATTGAGAATCACTTCCCACAAAAACTCCATCGCCTATGATTGTTTCATATTTCTTTTTATCGACAGCATAGTTGCACGTGATGGTTCCGCAACCGATGTTTACGTCTTTACCAATCTTTGCGTCACCGAGATAAGTCAAATGACTCGCCTTAGATCCTTCACCAAATTTTACTTTTTTCATCTCAACGAAATTTCCAACTTTTGCATTGGCACCAATTTCTGTTTCAGGACGAAGTCTTGCGTAAGGTCCAACTTCTGCTTTATCGTGGATCACAACTTTTTCTAAATGAGATCCCATTTTGATTTGTACACCACTTCCAATTTTTGAACTCAAAATAAAACAGTTCGGCTCAATCACTGTGAAATCTCCGATGTCTGTGAATCCCTTGATAAAGGCATTTGGATAGATGACAACGCCTGTACCAACTCTCACCTCGTCTTCTACATAACAAGTCTCAGGTTTTATAAAGATCACACCATTCACCATAAGATCTTTGATCTTATCGCTATTCACGATGCTTGTCGCTTTAGCGAGTTGCACTTGATCATTGATGCCAAAGGCAAATCTTTGGCTCACCTGCACACCTAAAACTTTTTTTCTATTTTCTACGCACATAGCAATAAGATCTGTGAGATAGAATTCATTTTGTTTATTGTTGGGTTTAATTTGCGGAAGAAATTCTTTCAAGATTTCTGCTCTGACAATGTACGCGCCCGTATTGATTTCATTGATCTTCAATGTATCGTTAGAAGCGTCTTTGACCTCTACGATAGCCTGAACATTTCCGCCTTGTCTGATGACCCTGCCAAATTCTTTTGGTTTTTTAAGTACGCATGTCAAAACCGCAACATCAGCCTTCAAGTCGTTAAATTCCGTTAAGGCCTTATTGATATCTTCTGAGCGAATCAACGGATGATCTCCGTTGAGGATTAGCACGCTGCCAGAAAGAGTTTCATAATCGGCAGCCATAACCGCGTGCGCCGTTCCTTTTCTTTCTTTCTGTTCGTGAGTCGATACGCCCATCGGAATGATCACTTGCTCAACAAGACTCTTTCCGTGTCCAACGACCACACGGATTTCTGCGGGTTTAAAAGACTTAGCCGCATTGATGACTCGCACAATCATTGGCATGCCAGCAATTGGATGCAGCACCTTTGGAAGTGGCGACTTCATTCGAGTTCCCTGTCCAGCTGCTAAAATAATAACGCTAAGTTTAGTTTTGTCGGCCATAATTTTTTCCATGCTGGGTTTTTAATGAAATCATAATAAAATCATTTATCAAGTTTAGTAAAACAAAGCATACTATACCTCTATGTATGAAAATTTGAAATGGAAAAAAACAGCGCACGATAGACATATTCAACTTTATTCCTCCTCTCAAAATTTAAAATTTGAGAATGAAAAACCATTCTTAATTATTGGTGGAGTCCACGGAGATGAGCCTGAAGGTGTTTATCTCGTCGAATCGTTCATAAAGTGGGCCAAAGAAGTGTCGCTTAAAGGACACAATCTCAAACCCTGGATCGCGATTCCGTGTTTAAATCCCGACGGTTTATCAAAAAATGAACGCGTGAATGGTAACGGAGTGGATCTAAATCGCAACTTTCCCTCAAAAGATTGGTCCACAGAGCACAAACAGCCACGCTACTATCCTGGCGAAAGCCCCGCGAGTGAAATCGAAACTCAATGTGTGATTGAGCTTATAGAAAAATACAAACCTCATATGATCATTCACTGCCACTCATGGAAGCCACTGGTTGTTTATACCGGTGATCAGGCAAAAACAGTTGCAGAAGCATTTGCAGAAGTTTCAGGATACCCTTTGGAGGCAGACATTGGTTATCCGACTCCGGGAAGCCTGGGTCAATATGGACTTCTCGAACATGAACTCGGTGTCGTTTGTACAGAAGAGCGTGAAGGCGCTAGTAAAGAAGAAACCTGGAATCGCTTCGGAAAAGCCTTTGAAATGATCTTAGGTAAAAAATCTTAAACGTTGTAGGCAAAAGTGTTCAAATCGAGTGTACTTATTTTTGATAAAAGAATTTCAAGCGAGAACACTCTCGGTGCGGATACTGCGTATAGCTTTGAAGACGTAAAGCACGCAATCCAGAATCACAACTATCAATCCATCACGCTCAGTCAGAGCGCTCTATCTTCAAACCAAGCGCTTGAAATAGTTCAATTTATAAAAAATAAAAATGCAGATACACAAATCATTTTCATTTCTGATGAAAATCAAGGATTCAATCAAGCGCAAAATGTGCAGCAGATCAGCAATAAATTTTCGGTATTTAAAATTATTTCAAACTTCGACGAAAAATTCTTATTCAGAACAATTCAAGAATCTTTAGAAGAATACAATCTTAAGGCCCAAAACAATGAGCTTTTAAAAATTCTAACCGAACAGAACGAAAAGCTTCAGCTCATTACAAAAGATCTTGAAGATCGCATTGTGATCAGACAACAAGGACTGCTGGAGTCCAAAGAAAAACTCTTACAGACGAGCAAGTACTACGGATCCATTCTTGTGGCACTCGTCGCTATTCAAAAGTCTGAGTCCATTTCTGAAATGGAACGAACCCTTTTAAAATCCTTAAATGAGCCATTAAATATCTCTTGGGTCAGAATTCTTTTTCAATCTCAAACTAGCTTTACTAATGATGCAAAGAAAACACTCAAGAACTACGCCGTTTTTGAGCATGATCTTGTTTTAGAAAAAAGAAACCTGGGAAAAATAATTTTCGCCAGAGAGAGCGATTCCAAATCTTCCGCGAAGTTCAATAAAGAAGAAATTCAATTCTTACGACAGATGTCTGACGCCATTTCACTTGCGATGGATAGATTGATTCAGAGAGAACAATCTGACTTCTTAAGAAAACAATGGCAATCTACCTTTGATGCCATCACCGAACCCGTAGCCCTCATTCGCTCTAATTTTGAAATCGTTCAACACAATGCTGCCTATGAAAAACAATTTCCGGTGGAGCTTCACAAAATTGAACATCAACATGAGCTGGGCGAAAAGTTTTCTCTTCGCACAAATACCGATAAGGCGAATTCCGCGAAGAACCAAGAAAAATTATTTGAGGTTGATAGTCAAAAAATGAAATCAGATCTAGGTGAAAATATTTATATCAATATATATAGAGACCTCACCAAGCAGAAAAAAGCCGAACGACAAATTCTCGAATCCTCCAAGATCGCAGAACTGGGGCTGATCGGCGGCAGCATTGCTCACGAATTAAACAATCCCCTTGCTGGACTTATTACCTTTATTCAAATGCTCAAACAAGATGTTGTTACCGACAACAATAAACCTCTTTTCGATGATTTAGAGGAAATGGAAAAGAGTGCCTTGAGATGCAAAGAAATCATTCAGAATTTATTGAGCTTCTCTCGAAAGTCGAATACAAAAAAAGAACCTCTGCACTTACAAGATCTTATCAACAAGGCCATTCGAATTATTCAGATCAAAACAAAGCCTCTAGGTATTGAAATCAAATTCTGCTCCAAAGTAAAAATAGATATTATAGAAGGGCACGAGAACCCGCTCACGCAGAGTCTGGTGAATATTATGCAGAATTCTTTAGACTCAATATCTGAGAGACAAAAAATTGAAAAAACTTTTAACCCCTTGATTGAGGTCGAGTTGTCGAATGATTCAAGCTCTTTCTTCTTGGACATATTAGATAACGGAATTGGTCTAGGAAAAAATGAGCAACTCAAAGTCTTCACTCCATTTTTTACAACAAAAAATCCTGAACAGCACCGAGGACTAGGTCTCACGACTTCGTATCAAATTTTGCAAGAACACGCGGGAGATATTGAACTCACTCAAGTTTTTGAAAAAAAGACACGCGCAAGAATCACTTTTCCCAGAACTTAAGCGTCCAGATTTTCACTTCACCACCAAAAAATTGACGTCAAAAATTGACAGCGCCAAACGTTTTACTTATCCTAAATGTAGACATCAGTTGTGGGTACATCCGGGAATAAGTTGAAGTGAAAGTTTAATGTCTAACGACTCCAAGATGGAGTGCGTAGAAACCTATTGGAAGGGGAAAACTCAATGCAAGAACGCAATGAGGAAAATCGCGGTAACAGAAAGATTTTGGTCATCGACGACGACTCAAGTTTAAGAACAGCACTTTTCAGATTACTCACAAGAAAAAGCTACCAAGTCATCACCGCACAAACAAAAGCCGAAGCAATTCAGTTTGCGAGCAGCAATCAAAATTTTGATTTGGCGCTGGTGGATTTACAACTTCCAGATGGCAATGGCTTAGAATTATTAGCACACATCAAAAAAACAAATCCAAACTGCCAATTTATTGTCCTGACAGGATTTGCAACTATTGAATCTGCAATCGAAGCAACAAAACAAGGTGCATTCCATTTCTTGACTAAGCCTTTCAATATTGAAGAGCTTATAGGTTTAGTGGATAAAGCTTTCGAACATCACCAATTGGAACAAGAGAACAAGATTCTTAAAAGCCAATTAAAACAAAAATATAAATTTGATAATATAGTAGGATCATCGGACGCCATCACAAGAGTGATGGAGATGATCGAGAAAGTTTCAACTTCAGATTCCACGGTACTCGTCAAAGGAGAGAGCGGAACTGGAAAAGAACTTGTCGCAAAAGCTGTTCACTACAATTCTCATCGCGCCAACAAAAGATTGATTCCTGTGAACTGCGGAGCAATCCCAGGAGATTTATTAGAGAGTGAATTATTTGGTCATATGAAAGGGGCGTTCACGGGAGCCATTGCAAATCGCGTGGGGCGATTTGAATTGGCGCACGAAGGAACTATCTTCTTAGATGAGATTGGCGAAATGAGCCCGACTCTTCAAGTAAAACTCTTAAGAGTAATTCAAGAAAGACAATTCGAACCCGTAGGTTCAACCAAAACCATGGAAGTGGACGTAAGAATTATTGCTGCCACAAACATTGATTTAGAAAAAGCTGTAGAAGACGGAAGATTCAGAGAAGATCTGTTCTACAGATTGAACGTCATTCCAATTCAAATTCCACCTCTAAGAGAAAGACATAGCGATATCGCGCTACTTCTCCACCACTTCATTTCACACTTTAATGCATCTAAAGGTAAAAATATTTCTGGCATTTCTCCCGAAGCCATGGAAATGCTATACAGCTACAACTGGCCAGGTAACGTGAGAGAATTAGAAAACTTGGTAGAAAGAATTGCGATTCTCAAAGGACAAGGCATCGTTCAACCCTTCGACCTACCAGAAAAGTACCAACAAAGAAAGTACGTTCAAAATTCCCAAGATCTCGAAATCCCAGACAGTGGAATCGATTTCAACTCTGCCGTTGATGCTTACGAAAACGCATTGATCATGAGAGCCTTAGAAAGAACAAACTGGAACAGAAACCAAGCGGCCCAACTTTTAAAATTAAACCGCACAACCCTAGTAGAAAAAATCAAAAAAAAGGGCCTAGCCCCAGAAGCCTAAAGGTGAGCCGCACCTTTTCCACAGATCCGCGTCATACACCTGAGAATTATAATCGAATATATTCATTTAAAACGTCTCATTATGAGACGTTTTTTGTTTTGAGCAAAAATTGGCATTACACCCATGTCATTCGCAAACTCTATAGACATTTCCGGTTTGTTTTTGATCTAAAAATCAACCTGGAAGCCCCGAAGGCTTTGGTCTGGTACGGCGGTTGCTTTATATACCAGTATGAGAGCAGATCTAAAAGCCATATTTATTATCTTAGTCCTATTGATCCTATTTTCGATCAATAGTTTTGCCGCAATTCCTTCAGAGCAAAAGATGTTGGATATCTATCAAGTGATGCCCGTAGCGCCAGAACCCGCGATCACTCAAGAATCCGTAGCTGCTGTTATTCCGACAGATATTCCTGTTGGTGCATCGAATAGTACAGTAGGAAAAATGGTCCTCGATAAAACTCTAAAATCAGCTTTAAAGAGTGACGCAGTAAAGAGCTCATCTCTAGGTCAAACAGCTGACAGCCTTAAAGACGGCCTCAATACAGAAATGGCAATCGGTGGCGACCCTACAGACCCAACATCCGTAAAACATAAATTCAAAGTAAAAGTAGATCCAATTCAAACAAAAGCAAAACTTCAATACACAGGATTTGTAAATGCCTCTGCAACATACGACAGCGGAGATGCGCAATTCGAAATCACAGAAGATTTTGAAGCTTACAAATTAAACTTAGTCCATACCACAAACGAAACCGAAGACCTCAGCCTCGTCCAAGTCCAATGGGCATGGTAAAAGGTGAGCCGCACCTTTTCCACAGATCTGTGTCAATTGACGCAAATGTTTGGAAAAGGTGCGGCTCACCTTTAGAAAATGAAATCGTTTTTCTTTAGGACTTTTTGACCTATGTCGGATCTTTTTAAAATTCCTCGCCAATTTATTTTTTCGGCGTAACCGTAAGCGACTTCTATGGATTTTTTTGCTGTCTCAGCTATTCCTACGGCGTTCAATACTCTGCCACCGTTGGTTACCCATTGCGCATGAGGATTCTGTTTTACGCCCGCACAGATGTAATAACCGCCGATCTTTTCATCAAAGATATTTCCATTGATAAAGACGTTCTTCTCTGGATTTTCCGGATAACCAGGAGCTGCCATCACTACGGCTGTCGCATACAATTTTTTCCATTTCATTTTATTTACAGCGCCTTGAGAGATGTTCCAGAATACATCAGCCCAATCACCATCGAGGAGTGGCAAGATCACTTGCGTTTCTGGATCACCAAATCTTGCATTGATTTCTAGAACATAAGGCTGATTGTCTTTTACCATCACACCAAAGTAAATCACTCCGCGATAATCGATATTGTCTTTTTGAAGTTGTTTTAATGTTCTGTCGACAATTTCTGTTTGGATTTTTTTAGAAAGATCATCGGGAATTTTTAAAGGCGCAACAGCACCCATCCCGCCTGTGTTCGGGCCTTGATCATTATCAAAAATTCTTTTGTGATCCTGTGCAAGCGGTAATGGCTCTGACAATGTACCGTTGGTTACAATCAAATAACTTAATTCTTTTCCAGAAATATATTCTTCTAAGAAAACTCTAGTCTCACCCAATTTTTTATCTACGAATAAATCTTTCCCTGAAAGCTTTAGCTCTTCTTCATTCTGACAAATATAAACGCCTTTTCCTGCAGCCAAGCCATCAGCCTTAACAACCCATGGAGCAGAAAATGTTTTCGATTTTTCCAAAAGATCATCGTCAGAGAAAACTTGAATGCTCTTTGCTGTTGGAACGCCTGCAGATTCTAAAAACTCTTTACAGAAAATTTTTGAACCTTCAAGCATAGCTCCTTTTTGTGAAGGCCCAAATACGTTCACTTCTTTTGCGCGAAGGAAATCAGATAGTCCATCCACCAAAGGTTTCTCGGGCCCAATAACCACAAGATCAATATTGTTATCTTTAACAAATTTTAAAATTTTATCGTGGTCGTCGACAGAGATGTCATGAGTTTTGATTTTAGAGCTGAAAGCTTGATTCACCGGCAGCATGTGCAGGTCCTTCACTTTTTTAGAGTGAGTTAGCTCTTTTGCAATTGCAGCTTCGCGTCCACCATTTCCAATAATCAAAATGTTCATGCTTCACCGCCATGTTTCAGTATTGCTCTTAACATTTGCATTTACATTACAATTGTACAGCAGTAGCTTTATAAATACAGGAGAATTTTATGAAAAGTATCGTTGTTGTAAGTGGAAAGCGCACGCCGTTTGGTGCATTTGGTGGATCTTTAAAAGACGTATCTGCTACAGATCTAGGAGTTGCTGCATCAAAAGCTGCAATGGAGCAAGCCAAAATCTCCCCAGATGAAATTGATCACATCGTAATGGGCACAGTAGTACAAGCTGCAAAAGATGCCATCTATCTTCCAAGACACATTGGACTGAAAGCTGGAATCCCAATGAATCGCGGAGCCCTCGGTGTTAATCGCCTTTGTGGTAGCGGATTTCAATCTTGGGTGAATGCTGTGCAGATGATTCAAACTGGAGAATCAGAAGTTGTGCTTGCTGGCGGCGTAGAACAGATGTCGCAAATTCCTTACATTCTTCGTGGTGCAAGATGGGGCTATAGAATGGGTCAAGGCGAAGTGGAAGATTATCTAACTGCCGCTCTTACAGATTCATACACGGGAACTCCAATGGCAATCACAGCAGAAAATTTAGCTGAGCAATATAAAATCTCAAGAGACGACGTTGATCAGTTCGCACTTTCTTCTCAGAAAAAATATAAAGTAGCCTTTGATAAAAAATATTTCGATGCAGAAATTTCTCCAGTAACAATCGTAAATCCAAAAGGAAACGTTGTTGTAACCAAAGACGAACATCCGAGACCCGAAACAACAATCGAAGGTTTACAAAAACTAAAACCGCTTTTCAAAAAAGAAGGAACAGTAACAGCAGGAACAGCTTCTGGGATCGTGGACGGAGCATGTGCAAGCATTCTTATGTCTGAAGACGAAGCCAAAAGAAGAAATTTAAAGCCTATGGCAAGAATCGTTTCTTATGCGTCTGTGGGTTGCGACCCAAAGATCATGGGAATAGGACCTGTCTACGCAATTCAAAATGCTCTTAAAAAAGCAAACATGAAGCTAGAGCAAATGGATCTTGTCGAAGTGAACGAAGCTTTCGGTGCGCAATTCTTATCAGTACAAAAAGAATTAAAATTGAATCCAGAAATCACAAACGTCAATGGCGGAGCCATTGCCGTTGGTCACCCACTCGGAGCGAGCGGAACAAGAATCATGAATCATTTGATGTATGAGTTAGAAAGAAGAAACAAGAAATTTGCTGTTGGTAGTGCTTGTATTGGTGGTGGTCAAGGTATCGCGATTGTAATCGAAAGATTGTAAGGATTTTTAGCAGGTAGGAAATAGGCAGGAAAGACGTCCGTGTCTCCCCCGCTCTTTAATCGCCCCATCCCCTAAGGAAGCATCCATGCACCTCTATAACTGTGACACAGGTTTTTTTAAAAAGGAAAAGGTTTTATGAAAAATTTCGCAGCGCCAGATTTTTATCAGATTGATCCTATGCTCAGCTCGGATGAGAAGATGGTTAGAGATTCGGTTAGAAGTTTTGTCACAAAAGAAGTTATACCTATCATCGAAAAAAATCATCGCGAAGGAACTTTTCCAAAACAACTTATACCTGGTTTCGCGAACTTAGGAGTTTTCGGTCCAACAATCGAAGGCTACGGTTGCGCTGGTCTCAACTACACAAGCTATGGATTAATCATGCAAGAAATCGAACGCGGTGATTCTGGCTTGAGATCTTTTGTCTCTGTACAGGGCGCACTCTGCATGTATCCAATTTATAAATTCGGAACCATCGATCAGAAAAACAAGTACTTACCGAAAATGGCCAAGGGAGAAATGATCGGATGCTTTGGATTAACAGAACCTGACTTCGGATCAAATCCATCAGGCATGATTACGAGAGCAAAAGACAAAGGCGACCACTACATATTGAGTGGAACGAAGATGTGGATCACTAACGGTAGTATTGCTGACCTCGCAATTGTCTGGGCAAAAAACGACGACGGAAAAGTGATTGGTCTAATTGTGGATAAAGGATCTCCTGGTTTCAAAACCAAAGATATCATTAATAAGTTTTCATTAAGAGCATCCGTCACTTCAGAATTAATTTTTGAAGACGTAAAAGTTCCTAAATCTCAAGCACTAAATGTCGTAGGATTGAAAGGTCCTTTGAGTTGTTTGAATCAAGCACGCTACGGAATTTCTTGGGGAGCCATTGGTTCGGCGATGGCTTGCTACGACGAAGCACTCAATTACGCAAAAACCAGAATTCAATTTGATAAGCCCATCGCAAGCTTTCAACTGGTTCAAGCCAAGCTTGTTTACATGTTTATGGAAATCACCAAAGCGCAATTATTATGTTACCAACTCGGGAAATTAATGGATCAAGGAACGGCAATCCCCCAACAAATCTCCATGGCCAAAATGAATAACGTAAGACTTGCCCTCGATATCGCAAGAACCACGCGCGATATTTTAGGAGCGGCGGGCATCACCGATGAGTACCAATGCGGCCGTCACATGGCAAATTTAGAAAGCGTAAACACCTACGAAGGAACCGAAGATATACACAGATTAATTTTAGGCGAACATATCACGGGAATTCCTGCTTATAGCTAGGCATATATAATACCAAGTGTGATAGCATACTAAGTATGCACGTAGGAACTTTCATCGAAGTCCCTACATTTACGAAATTGATTGAAAGAGATAGGTAGTAGGGTCCTGCTTAAAAGTAATTAGAATTTTAGCCCAAAAGTTAAAGGGAGAATGATTATGAAAAAGAAAAGAAATATTGGTGACGAGATCATCCAAGGTTTAGCAGATGCCATTGCCCATGAAGAAGGTAAAATCACTCTCAAAACAACAACTGTTGAAATGCCAGATCTTCCTCCTAAAATGTCGAAGACACAAATTTCGCGTATTCGTACTGAAATTTTGCATATGAGCCAAGGGGCTTTTGCGGCGTACCTCGGCGTGAGCCCGACAGTTATTCAATCTTGGGAACAAGGACAAAAGAAACCATCGGGAGCTGCCCGCAGGCTTCTCCAAGTTGCTGCTACTAGCCCAGGAGCTATACTCAAGGCTGCATCTTCTAAAGCAAAAAAGAAAGCAAGTTAAGAGCGCTATACTTTATAGAACAAAAATATTTTTTCTATCAAGGCCAGAAGAAAGAATAGGGCGTTAAGCTTAATCATTTATCGAGATCGAAGAAATCGATATTAAGACAAGCGATCTTCTCATCTTTTGCGAGCTTTACTTCTTCTGACATATCCACAACCAATTTCAACAGCATCTTTTTAATTTCACTCATAGACTTGCCGATAACGTCATCGGGCTCGTATAAAAAAGTTCATCCGGATGAAGATTATCCATGTGCTCAATGCCTTTTAATCTCCAGTTGATATGATGACGATTCACGAATGGGGACGAAGCTTCGATATGAGTTCTTTGCGGACCGATTTTAATTTTACCTTTTTCTTCCACAGCAAGTTTGTGATTTAAAAGAAACGTCATTACTTTTTGCACGATATGAATGGGTAGATTGAGATGAGCCGCGATCTTGTCTGCATTTTCATTTCCGGGAATTCGGATACAAATTGTTGCTAAAATATTGCACTAGATTTTACAGAGACTTTTTAGGGCATAGATTTTGATGCTCTAGGCACCTTTTTGTCTTTAAATCCAAATAAATCCACTTTTAACCAGGCACACTACCTGCTAAGTAAGAACCTTATAAGAAGTTCGAGTTTGATAATATTGGAAATTAATCCAACAAACTTTCGAACGGTATCGAAAGAAATATCAAACACATAGGCATACAGAAAGGGTTTATGGAAAAAATATTATTTATTTTTTTACTTGCAACTGTTTTTTTGTATAATGTATTTTCTTTTGCAGCTCCAACGGAAGAATGTAAACAAAGACTTGAAAATCTCGATAGCAATTGGAGATATGACAAGATTGAGGTTCCCTTCGATTGGGAATATCCCGAGACATCAGAAAAAATCGAAGTTTATTATTACTTTAAAAATCAAGCCTTAGTTCAAAACAAAGTACCCATCATATTTATAAATGGCGGACCAACAATATCCAGTATTGCCGGAATACCGATCTTTAGTAAGATTAAAAAACTAAACGAGGAAAATCTAATCCTTATGGATCAAAGGGGAACAGGTTGCTCTACACCATTTTTAGAACCCACAGATAAAAATATAGAAAATTTTAAGAAATATGGCTCAGAGTCCATCGTGACCGACGCCGAGGCTATCCGAAAAAAGATGTTTGGAGAAAAGAAATGGAAGGTCTATGGTCAAAGCTTTGGTGGCCTCACCTCTTTTAGATATCTTGAGATGTTTCCAAATTCTATAGAGTCGGCGCATATTCACGGCTTTGGCTTTTCAGAAAACGCAATGGACTTTTTAGACGCAAGAGAAACTCGCCTTCAAGAATTAACTAATGACCTTTTAAACTATAATAACCCTAAAGTTTCTTCAAAAACTATTGGAGAGATAATAAATATCATAGTTCATTCTGGAAATGAGGAGGGACGAATTTTCTATAAAAACCTATGTATTGAAATTGAAGGAGTTTTAAAAAATAAATTTTGTGGTCAGAATATCTTTGATGGTTTGTTCTTGATGATTGGCTTCTATAACATGCGGCCAATAATTCATGAAAAATTATTTAAGATATCAGAGTATATTGAATCAAAAAATTTAAAAGAGCTGGATACTTTTTTTAGAAATTTTGCGCACACTTACGTACTAAGATTTAATAAGAAAAACCAAGTTGCTGCATTAAATATCATAACGTACACTGAACTCATTCCCGGCCGATTTTTTTATGATGGCTGCACAAATGTACCAGAGAATCTGATATTTTCTGAATGTCGCTTTGGTAGGCTTTTTATAATACCCTTCAAAAATCGACCAACATTTCAACCAAATCCAATTGATTTAGATAAAGTAAAGAACAACATATCTGAATATAAAATTCCGATTTACTATTACGCGGGTCGATACGACACATTTTCACCTGTCCATTTTCCTGAGTGGACGGCCATGAGGTTGAACATAGAAAATTCTTTTCATATATTTGAAAGCTCAGGTCACGAAGGCTATTACAGTGAGGATTTAGTTATCAGTAATTTAATTAAAAATTGACTGCCGCCGATCCTCCTAGATTCCATAAACCACTCTGCTCTTGATTTTAGAAATTTTTACTTAACAGACGACCAAAAAAGGGCATCTTTCAGACCCTTAAAACCCATTGTATTCAAGCAGATAACTTGGCCTTCTCCTTGCAATAGAAACCATTTATATAATTTAGAGGG
>JANMFM010000127.1:0-2997 GCA_031374125.1 Bdellovibrionales bacterium | reverse complement strand
GCTATTATGGCTAATAAATTGGTTGGAATAGCCTAAATTTGTATACTTAAAATATTCTTGCTTAGTATTCGTTGTGAGAATTATGGTATTAATTGGAGATTCCGCGCAAATTGACCCACCCATTCCGCGGCTAGTTGACCCGCTAAAACCAAGTGTTAGTATGAAGGCTCTTGATGCCATTTTGCCGGTTTAATTTTAGTTAATTATTTCTGTTTGATTTTCGATTTTATTTAGCTGCTTTTTTCGCAGTGATTCTCCTTTTAATTCCAGCCGATGTGCGTTATGTATAAGTCGATCCATGATAGCGTCTGCGATGGTTTGCTCTCCGATTACTTCATGCCATTTGGCTACCGGCACTTGCGAAGTTATGATAGTTGAACTTTTTCCATGCCTGTCTTCTATGATTTCCATAAACATGGAACGACTTTGTGCATCCAGAGGCTGTATGCCGAAGTCATCTAGGATGATGAGTTGTTGACGTTCTATTTTTGCTATTTCGCTAATATAAGAACTATCTGCTTTTGCCATCTTTAATTTTGCAAAGAGTTTACTGGCATTGAGATACATCACCCTATACCCTAGTGTACATGCTTGTTGTCCGATCGCAGATGCAAGATAGCTTTTTCCGATTCCGGTGCTACCTGTAATAAGGATATTCTCTTTTCTATCTATAAATGTACACTCCGCCAGGCGCATGATCAGGTTTTTATCGATGCCACGATCCGATTCAAAATACATCTGTTCAATCGATGCTTTGTAACGGAACTTTGCATTGGCCGTCATACGTGCAATCTTCTTGTTATATCGATCATCCCATTCTTCTTCAACCAGATGTGCGATCATTTCATCGGAGGTTAAAGTGTTTAATACACCGGATTCTAAACTCGACCGGAACGCTCGTAGCATCCCGGTCAGTTTCATTGTTTTCATTTTTTCAATGATTTCTGCATTCATAATTTTTGTTTTTGTTTAGACTGTTTAATTGTAATATTCTTCACCTCGGATATTGTCATGTTTTGGCATGGGCGCAGCTTGATCATCCATTTCGTGTTGATCTAGATTGCGCTTAAGGATCGTCTCAACGATTTTATAATTGTAAACACCATAGAGATGAGCACGTTGACAAGCTTTTATGAGCCGGTCTCGTCCTACACGTTTAGCGAATGAAAGGATTCCCTGACAGGATTTATAGCCTTGTTCGGGATGCGATTTTTTTATCAAGACCTGTTGGATATACATCGCCACATCTTCGTGTATCTTCCTTGCTTCTGATAAAAATCGCTCTGGATTCCAATCCGCTATGTGCAGATTAAAGGTTGCCATGTGCGAAGTATCAGTGGTATAGTTGTGTGGACTTTTCACTCTGTCATGAGTGGCGATTAATTCATAATTAAAATAAATTTCGATTTGAGATTTAGAGTAAAACAGGCGCACTTTTTTTCCGATATACTTGTAATGAACACTGTAATAATGTTTGTCACTATGCAGGCATACATGACCGTTTTTCATCACCGTTACTCTTGCCGATTGACGCATCTCAAAACGATAAGGATGCAAAGGAAGAAGTACCTGCTTTTCCATCTCATTAAACTGATCCATGCGTGAGTAATTACGATTGTGGAAATTGGTTAGATTATGATTTTCTAAATGACCCCATATCACCTCATTGAGGATCGCGATGGAAGTAAATACTTTGCCATGCAGATTGGTGTAAATCCTGTTATAAGTAAGTTTAACAGCTCCTTCAACTAGTGATTTATCTTTGGGCTTGTAAACACGCGCCGGCAATACCGCCATACCATAATGCTCTGCGAAGGCTGCAAAATTGTCGTTCAAATGAGGTTCGTAACGACTGGTTTTACTCACTGCTGATTTTAAATTATCCGGCACAATTGCAATGGGCGCACCTCCAAAAAAATGCAAGGCGTTCTCACAGCATTTAATAAAATCTTCCATGTCTTGGCTTTCAACTGCTTCAACATACGTGAGTTGGCTCGCTCCTAAAATTGCAACGAACACCTCTACAGTATTTATTTCTCCTGTTTGTGGATCTACTACTTCTAACTTTTTACCGGCATAATCCACAAACATTTTTTCACCTGCTTTGTGAATCATATGCATGGATGGATGTGATCGACCCTTCCATATTCTGTAGTGCTTATAAAAACCGGTGCTCTGGAACCCATCAATATTTTTGGAGGAGTATTCCTCCCATAAAAGCTTCAAAGTCATTCCTGGCTGCTTTAAACGCTTCTCTACAAAAGGAAAAAAGGCGTACAAGGTCTGTTGTCTTTCGGGAGGATCGACCAATGCTATCTCTTCAAAAAACAATGCGGAAAGATCCTTGTCGTTAAGCTTTGAGAGTTCACTCCAGGGTATTTTTAAGGTCTGGTAGTGCTCTATATACTTCTTTACTGTGTTTCGTGATACCCCGGTTAAATCACGTATAGTGCGTGTTCCCTGTTTGTGGCTGTAATGCTTTAATACCTGCCTTAGTTTGCTCATATCGATGTTTTTGTTTGCCATATTTCCTCATTTTTCGGGTATGCAAAGCATACTGAAATTTGTGGTTCTTATGGCCTGCAAAACAGCAGAGCCTTCATTTACTTTTGGTGGGTCAATTTGCCGCGGAATAGGTGGACCTCTTTGCCGCGGAATCAGTGGACCTCCTTACCGCGGAATCAGTGGACCTCTTTGCGCGGATTCTCCATAATGTATATTGATCCTTCTCTAAGTCTTCTTTTACCTTATTGGTATCTACATGATCAAAGTCAATTTGAATTAGTCCAGAGTGCTGAATCAAGTCCTTTGCAGAATGCGAATTGTTGAATGTTCCAGAAACTGTGATTGCAGGAAGGTTCTCTTTTAAAAGCTTTTTCTTTTCAGGGTCATTTTCTGATCTTATTTCCTCAATTTGATTTCTGTATTTTCCATTCTTTATGTCTTCTATAACATCTCGAATTTTGACATTAATACAGACTTTTGTCTTTACCTTTT
>JANMFM010000126.1:0-2482 GCA_031374125.1 Bdellovibrionales bacterium | reverse complement strand
GGCACCTTTTGATTAATTGAAATGGATTTTATGGGCTTCCATAAAATCCATAAAGGCTTTCATTTTTGGTGTTGTGAATTTTCTAGATGGATAAACCAAGGACAAATCTCTTTCGGGAGCATTCCACTCTGGAAGTATATGGACAATTTCTTCTCTGTCCTTTTCGCTCTTACATTCTTCGAAGAACACAACTTCAGGCATGAATCCAATTCCTAATCCATTGATAACGCCCTCTCTGATTGCGGTAAAATTATTGGCCACAAACTTTCCATCCACATTGACGTCTGCAATCTGAGATTTATTTGTGAGGGACCAAGTATTCCAAAGTTGTCTATGGCTAAAAAGAATGCAGTTGTGATTTGCTAGCTCTTGCGGTGTATTTGGTGTGCCGTTCCTTTTTAGATATTCTTTAGAGGCAAAAAGACCTACTCGTATGGCTCCAAATTTTTTTGCAATGTAAGTAGAGTCTTCGCTAGCTCCAATTCTTAGTGCCAAATCCACATTATCTTTAATTAAATCCACACGATCGTTTGTCAGAATTGCCTCGAGCTTAATCTTTGGATATTGCTCCAAAAATTTTGGTAAAAGATATCTTACAAAAAAATACCCAATTTCCACGGACATTGTCACACGCAAGAGCCCTTGGGGAGTGGCCTGCAGACTGCTCACCACAGATTCTGCGTCTTCGATTTTTTCTAAGGCTTTTTTGCATTCTTCGTAATAAATTTGTCCAGCTTCGGTGAGAGAAAGAGTTCTTGTTGTTCTTTGCAATAGTCGAATAGAAAGCCTTTCTTCGAGTGAAGCAATTTTTCTGGAAAGATTGGATTTTGGAACCCCGAGGTGTTCAGCGGCTCTGGAGTAACTTTTGTACTCTACAACTTTGGTAAACGCTAGAACCTCGTTTAAATCACTCATGGTGCCCAGTATTTTTCATTGAGTAAAAGGCCATCGGCCATGTTTACTTTTGCAGTTTTGATCTCAAAAATATTTAAAGCTTTCATAAACCCATAAACCAAAGCTAAATTTGTAACATCTGTCTCTACATATCTAGAACTTCCAAGATCACTGTCTGTTTTTCCGATCTTGGAGTCTAAAGTTTTTTCCACATCGCCGATGGTGTAAGTATCTTTTTCTCCTGTGGGATCAATTTGATTTCTCAGGCTGTAGTAATGAACTCCGCCAATACCTAGAACTTTGACATCCTTTGAGCTCTGTAAGAAATCTTTGATATCGCTTTTCACCGTTTTGAGAGCAACATTTTTTGCATACTCGATGGCAAGTTTAGCCTGATAAGAATTGATGGGATTCGGAGATTTACCACCTTGTTTTTTTATTTTCTTTAGAATGTAATCTTTAAAAGATACAGCGCCTAACTTTCCTTCGTAAATGAGAAAGCGTTCTTTTCCGTTGTACTTGATGATTTGTTGGCTTGATCCGCCGATATCCCAAATGATGGTATTTTCAGGTGTGGAGCCCATGCTTTCTGCGGATCCATAGAATCCGAGTAGTGCCTCTTCGCCTTGAGAGATAATTCTTGGGTTGATCCAGAGTTCAACATTTACTCTTTCAATAAATTTTTGGCCATTTTTTGCTTCTCTAAATGCAGCAGTTGCTACAGCGACGTATTCTTTTGGAGAGAATTTTTGAGCTTCTGTTTTTAACATTCTTAAAGTTGCGATAGCATCCGTCATGAACTGCCCTGAGAAGCTGTCGTTCTTGGATTTAATAAGATCTTCTTTAAAATCAATTTTTTCTTCGCGTTCCAGTAAAACTTCTAAAATCTTATTCTTGCAGCTATCAACCTTTGCAACTTTAACTCTTGTGGCTCCTGATCCAATATCAAATGCAGCTCTGATTGTGTTGCATTCTTTTTTTTCAGGGGCAAAAACGTTTCCAATTTTTTGAGTAGCTGCGCAACCTGTAATTAATGATCCGGACAATAGAGTTATGAACAACAGAACAGTAGATAATCGAGTTGAGACTGAACGCATATTTTCCTCCGGTTGATCTATAATTATGAATATTGTTGATTATAAGGTCAATGAATAGGATAAACATAAGTGATGACGAAAAAATTATTTCCAACTTTAATTTACGAGTCCAAACTTCCATCGTCGGCGAGCTTGAATAAGCAGCTTTTAAAAGAGATCGACTATTATCAAAATAATGATGACGCAGGTAGATCTTGGTCTAAGAAAAATTATCGAGGTGGTTACACTTCGTACAGTTCCATCACAAATCTGCACCAACTCTCGCCAACTTTTGAAGAGTTGGAAAAACATTTGAATAAGCACGTAAAAAAATTCGTCAGAGAATTGGATTTCGATCTTAACGGCAGAAAGCTTAAGATGACTACATGTTGGATCAATGTCATGCCACAAAATACCTATCATCCGCTACACATTCATCCGCTTTGTACGTTGAGTGGGACTTATTATGTGAAGGTCCCAAATAAAACGAGCAGTTTAAAAATCGAAGACAC
>JANMFM010000047.1:0-7316 GCA_031374125.1 Bdellovibrionales bacterium | reverse complement strand
TGACGCAAACCTTTGGAAAAGGTGCGGCTCACCTTTTAGAAAGAATTGGCTGGGGTCATGCGAGGAGGACCGTAAAAATTGGCTCCGGAGACTTTAAAGATGTATTCGCGGCCTTGTGGGGTTTCAGACTTTTTATAAGAGTCTAAAAATCCTAGGAAAAGTCCGGCTTTTGCTTGGTAGCTGGGTTTTGTTTTGATCTGTATTGTCAAATCAAAAGCTCCGGGATTTACGTTGACTTGGCCACCTGAACTTTGAAAGTTCAAGCTCATGGTTCCACGAACTTGGGCATAGAGTTCATCGGAAGGACTACCGATTTGGGCCTTTTCGATATTCAATTCACCTTTATTCATCTGACCTTTTAAAATCAATTCTTGAAGCTTCGTATCGGGGAGAGCCAGCGGGCCAATCGGAGTGGGCACACTCGCTGCCGTAATATTTATTCTTGTCGCTTTTAAATCCACCTGTGCATCGGGCTGCTCAGAAAAAGAAGGATCAATCACAGCATCGGAATCCAAATTCATTTTTCCTTCCAGAGTCATTGGAAGAGCAAGAAGTTGAGAGAGTTTGGACAGTTCAATTCCTTCGGCATCAATAGTGATATTTTGCTTTAACGCACCCGAAGTGGCCTTTGAGCCCCCGCGAGTAGTGAGATCTAAATCTCCATCAAAAATTCCCTTAGCACTCAAAGAAACTCCAGGTTTAAATGACAATAATCCCGCAATTGAAGGAGAAACTGTCACGCTATCCGCAGAGATAGGAGGAAATTGAATTCCTTGTGCCTTCACATCGGTCAATTCCAATCCTGGACTTGGTAACAATGAAAAGTGCAGTTCCTTGAACTTTAAGAAGACTTGATTCTGGGTGAGCTTTGCAATTTGAGTTGTCACATAAGAGCCAAGGTCACTGAACGGAAAGAGTAGAAATAAAAAAACCACATACGCAAGAAAACCTAAGAAGACTTTCTTTTTATTGTTCTTTAAAAAATTAAGAAACATACGCAAGTATTTCATTACTCTCTTTTATTCCTTTGATTTTTAGGAGCAGCTGCTTGAGGCGCAGCTTCTTTTACACTAAAGCTAGAAACTCTGAACTGCACATCATAAAAATGCACATCCGCTTCAGTGGCTTTCATTTCTAAATTTAAAACTTTAACCAACGGAGAAATTCTATCCAATTCATAACCGATATCTACAATTTGCTTGAGCGTTAATTGCTTTAAATGGGTCTCGATACCTGTGGCGTTGATTTGTGGAGGAATCAACGTAGAACCTTGGGGGTTTGTAAATTGAGTTTCGCTCAATGAAGTGATTTGTTCTTTGGTTAAACCTTTTTCTGTTAAAACTCGGTCCACTCTCATTTTTAAATCTGCCGAGGTCATTCCGAGACTTTGCGGAGGAATGTTTTTAATTTCTTGAGAAACTTCCAAAAGTTCCGCGATGGTGAATTTGGTATCTTCAAATTCAGCGACAGAGTCTTGAGAAGAAGAGTGCCAAACATAAGGAATACTGAACACCACTAAGAACGCCATAAAGAAAGCCAAGAACACCACAATTTTTTGGCCTCGAAGTGGAAGATTATCATATTTTTCGCGAAGTGAAATATAGGTATCGGATTCTTGAAATTGATCCCAACGAGCAAGAACGGGGTCTTTTAGCTGATCAAATATTTCCTTTAACTTATCCATCTATCCTTACCCAGTGCTTCTTCGAAGCACTACTATTTAATCTTTCTATCCATTTTAAAACTCATATGAAATACCATGCGCCCATCTTTTGAAGCGATCGATGGCGGAAGTTCTTGCAATTTTTTATCTGAAGCTAAATTTCTTAAAAGACTTTTTATGGTATTGAGTTGGTCTTGAGAGCTGACTTCTCCTTGAAGAACAACGAATTCACTGCGAACGGCAAATTGGCGAATGTCTACGGGAAGAGTTCTTCTTTGTGGCAATGAACTTGAAATTTTATTGATGATTTCGAGAGGTGAATTGATCACTTTGAGATCGGCAAGTTTTTGATGGTCGCTGATTTCTTTTTTCTTTTCACGAATGAATGTACTGATCGCGCCAGGCCTTGCTTGCGCACCTTTTAAGCCTACCGCCGGCGATCTTGCCACATTGGACAAAGCCTCTGTGGCCTTGCTTGCGAGATTCACCGCAAGCATTTCTCTGGAGTAAGAATAAATAGCAAAGAGAACAAGAGCCGCAGATACGTACTGAACACTTTTTTTCCACTTCTTCCAGAAGACAGTGGCATTGGCTCCGGCTTTTGTGAAAGCGCCTTTTCTAAAGTTTACTGGAGGATTCTTGGGCTTTCTGAGGCCTTCAATGGCAAGACCGATTGCAATTGCGGAATCCTTTTGAAGTTCATTGGTTTGTGCAGCATAAACTTTAATTCCACTAGATAAATGACTGATCGGAGTGCAAATGATTCCTAATTTGTTTGAAAGGTAAGGAGCAATATTTACCAGGTGGCTCACACCGCCGAGCAATTGAATATTCTGAATTGAAATTGATTTTTCGCTTTCAATTTCTACGATAGTTTTTTTAAGTTCATTGACGAGAGGATTTAGGGCTTTGACAATGGCGTTGGAAAAAGTGATTTGATCTTTTGTTGCGCCATCGTTCTTGGTCAGAACGAATCCTTTTTCTTGTAATCCTTTTAATCCTTCGGCATAAGAAATTTCATAAGTTTTTTGGATGGCTTTAACAATCTCCAGCCCACCGATTTGAATGGATCTGGTTTCAATAAGCGTTTGATTTTGCATCACCATCAAGATGGTTTTTGAATGTCCCATGTGAAGGTAAATGTCGGCACCCGTAGTTTCGCCTAGAGTTTCTGCTTCCGGCGGAGCCATCCACCAGTTTGTAAAGAGATTAGATAGTGCAAAACCATCGGTACTGATCACGTCAGGATCAAGCCCCGCTTCATTTGAAAGCTTTATGATGTCATCGATATATTTATTGGGAGTCGCGCAAGCAAGAACTTCCGAAGATCCGCCAGTGAATTTTACGATCTTTGCTTCAAAAATAGCTTTGTCTTGATCAAAAGGAATTTCATCTTCTAATTCAAAGGGTAAACTTTTTAAAATTTTAACTTTTTCGCGGAAGGGGAATGTTTTGTTACGAATGCTCACTCTATCTTGAGAAACGCCGACTACAAATTTGCATAGATGAGGATCATAGCTTTGAGCAATTCTTGCGAGGGCAGATAAAATCTCGATGCGTTTGTCTTGAGAAATATCTAAGCTATAAGGAATTTCTAAAAAATCGCGCAAGATAAGTGATCTGCCAGTCAGCTCAACGTCTGCGACTTTTATGCTGAGAGTTCCAATGTCTATCCCGATGCTTCTCATGTGTGTGCTCTTGGTGGTATTAAAATTATTTAAGTACTTAAGATGACTTCTATTTTTATTGTCTAACAGAGCGCCGAAGATATCAATTTCTCAAGCCAAAACCCAGACAAAGGTGCTGGTCAAATTAGTTTTCCCACCAATAGACGACTCGCGGTTTTTGGTCTGAGGATGTTGCGCTCGGTGCGGGTGCTTGCGGGTTGTTGCCCGCGCCCGATTTAGGATCAGGGTCGTCGGCATCAGGTATTTTGTCATTATCGTCATCGGGATCTTGATCGTCAGGAATTTTGTCGTTGTCGGTATCGAGAGGATTGCCTGAGCCGCCGGGACCACCGCCTTGACCTTGATTGTCTTTATCCAAAATTGCAATCATTTGGTCGCGAACAGCTTCCACATCATAGACAATAGCAATGATTTCTCGAGTGACGTTTTGGAATTCGCCGGTGACTTTGATTCTAAAATTGTACTCATTGCCAAAGAGAAGAGGAATTTTTGAAGCGTTGAACGTCTGTTGATTGGCACTTATAAAAGCAATAAATTCATTTTCATCTTTGAAGGGTCCGCCTTTTTCCAAATCATTTCTTCGTTTAATAATTTCGCTAGCCATTTCATCGGTGATGATAGGATCGATGGATTTTAGAATTTCTGCATTGGCTTGATTGACGTTGATCCCCTTAGATCCATACACCGTCACGTGAGGCAATAGAATTTGAAAAACATCTTCTCTCATCCCATCGACCATTTTGAGTTCATCCATAGTTTGGAAAGGACGGTTGGGAGGAATGACAGCATCGTCATCCGCGTCTGGATAGCGAGATTTTTCATCACCGCCATTTGCACTCACACTGTCTTCATCTACCCAGTCTTGAAGATTATTGATCAACTCTTCGTAATCAAAGTTTTTATTTTTCTCGGCCCATACATCGTCTTCGGCTTCAAGCTTTTGCACGAAGATCTTGGTGAGTTGTTCTTTTGTCGCTTTTTTTAAACTTTCACTCAAGGAATCCAAATCATTGATATCAATCTTTGAACCTTCCGCAGAAATTTGCGCCACATATCTCGCATCCATAAAAGAATCACTCGTCGCGGTCTTTATTTGGTCTTTGTCGACAATGGAGGTTTCTTCAGGAATAGCAGGGGGCCAAGTGAATGGCATGGACCAAATCATTTGCAATAGACTCTCTTGTCCTTTCAGTTGGCTACCGTATTGCTTATTGATATTTTTAAAAAGCTGAATTCTTAAAAGCGAAAGTTCCATTCCAGCCTTGGCAGCATCGTAAGCTTTAATGCGATGATATTCTTTGTTTGAAAGGATGTATTCCACGCTTGTATCGAAATTCAATTCTACCGCGAGGAAAGCCATGATCATTACACAGAACATGGCCATTAGAAGGGCAACGCCTTTTTGATTTAGTTTTTGAGGTTTTCTAGAGGGAAATTTAAATTTCATCAATTTCCTCCACCTTTCGAATAGTCGACTTCACCTGGAGCATCATTATCGATTTGTTTTGTCTGCGAAGTGGCGGCATCCATATTGTTTGGGAATCTCAAGGCCACCACGCGGATGGCAGAAACTTCTTTTTTATTCTGTTCCACGGTGAGCGTGACTTCAACAGCAGAGGGAAATTTATTTTTTAAAGCATCATCATTTTCCGTCGTAGATTCCCAATTGTCGACCCAGTCTTCTTTTTCTTTGCCGAAGTATCGCAATTCAAATTTCTTAACGCCTTCGATAAGGACCGTGTCTGTTCCGCCTTCATCGACTTTGTCATCAATGTAGGGAGAAGTCCTTCTCCATAAACACTTGGTTGGAACATCTGGGTTGGATAAACTTTTGCATGATTTTACGTAATATCCAACTTCCTGTTGATCCGAAACTTTCTCTCCCGGTTGAATGGTGATGTTGTTGAGATTAGTAAAGTGAATGGAATCTTTGGCCCCTTGGAAAGCTGTGTGATTTAAAATTTGACGGATTTTAAAGTTTTGATAAATAGGCGAATTTGGATTTCCGGTACCTTTTGGAGGTATATCGTCGGCGGTTCCTAGTTGACCGTCAGGTCCGGGTTGTGCCGTGCCACCACCGGTATTGGATTTCTTTTTCTTTTCAATTTCTTTTAAAACTTCGCTATTCACGTCCTGATAATGGAATGCGAGATTGATATCTCTTTCGATGATTCTCATTGCGGAATTGATTGAAGATCTTTGATCAATATTTTTTTGAACTTTGGTTTTAAACTCGGCACTTCTTCTCATGGATTGAGAAACCATTACAGTGAGGAAAGCCATGATCGACATCGCGATAACAACTTCAATGAGCGTGAATCCAGTTTGTTTTGCCTGTAGCTCCAATGTCTTTGTCGCTGGTGACCATTTTTTAGTGTTAACTATCATATACCAGCTCCAGGGGCAGGAACGCCGCCAGCATAATTCACAATGTATGTGGTCGTAGAGTATTGCACTGTTTTAGATTTTGCTTTCCAGAGGATTGTGATTTTCATCTCTTTGATGTTTTTAGAAAAGTGACCGGTCATTTGTTTAACGATGGTTCTTGTCATCTCGTCGATGCGTCCATCTTCTGCCATCATCAGCGGCGTGAGGTCTGGAAATTCTAAAATTCGAACTTCCGCTTTCCAGGATAGATCTGGAAATTCATCGCCAAAATCTCCATCTTCCTCTTCAGGAATTGCGGCAAAACCAACTTGATTGTATTTAATTTCAAGTTCAGTTGTTTTACTTTTTAAAAGCGAAGTGATGATCTGAATTTTTTCAGATTTTCTAAATGAAAAAACAGTTCCACTCCAAGAGGAGGACAAGGCCACAAGTGCGCCAGCC
The DNA here is from genome assembly GCA_031374125.1 of Bdellovibrionales bacterium. Lineage (GTDB taxonomy): Bacteria > Bdellovibrionota > Bdellovibrionia > Bdellovibrionales > JAEYZS01 > JAEYZS01. Next base: position 1,136 of record JANMFM010000047.1, on the reverse strand, counting down.
AAAATGATGGTGGCGAGAAGCACTTCTATTAACGAGAAGCCCTTGTTGCTCTTTGCGAGATAAAAGTTCATTGAATGTCCTTTAAACTTTTATATTCGGTCAAAACTGTTCCGACGCCAGTAAGGGGATTTAGAATGATTGTCCACTTGATGGCCTTTTTATTTGTTAAGTGAATGGCAGCTTTGGTAACCAGTCCTTGAGGGAAAAAATAAACATAGGCTTTACCAGCTGTGACTTTATTTTTTTCTGAATACTCAATGTCTTCAAAATAAAATTTGCCAGGCAACTCTTCGGCTTTTTTCGTAGTTTTTTCGTCTATCTCAAAACCAGTTTCAGAAGTGGCTTCCTCTTCTTTTTTGTCTTCGTCATCTTCGTTGCTGAGAGTGAGAGTTAAGTCTTTTTGAGTGGCGCGTTCAACCCAGTAAGTGTGAGGTTCGTTAGGATCTTCCGGCATGGTAAAAACCATGCGATGAACCATTCCGGTGAGGCGGGCGGCAGTTTGGGCTTGTTTTGTAATGACGGTGAGTCTACGAACGGCGGATCTCACCTGATCGCCACTCGATAACTTTGGAACGGTATAAAGAGCTAGGCCCGCAACGAGACCTAGCACGAGTAAAACTTCGAGTAAGGTGAAACCTCTAGAGGTCCTCAGAAGAAATGTCGGCATCATTACCTGAACCGCCTTCTTTTTTGTCTTTACCTAAAGATTTGATGGTATAGCTTGATCCACTCGCTTCATAAATTAAATCTGAATTCCATGCATCTTGAGGATATTTATCTAGGTAAGCATCAGGTCCCCAGCTCTTACATTCTCCACCCGTGTTCTCGAGCAATCCATCCAGAGCTGCCGGATAGCTACCGCAATCCACGTAGTACAATTGCAAGGATTGAGAAACTTTACCCATAATGATTTTTGTTTCTTGAACTTGTGATTTGAAGAAGTTTTTGAATACACCTTGAGCAAGGAGTGTTAATAATCCACCAACAATACCCAATACAATTAGAATTTCAATCAACGTCATACCGGCTTGGCCTAACTTAGTTCTTGGCTTTGCTTTCAATCTTTTAAATAATTTCATCAGTGTCCTCCACAAACATTTCAAATTTTTCAACAGAGTTATTAAAGCAGAATATTA
>JANMFM010000035.1:0-9429 GCA_031374125.1 Bdellovibrionales bacterium | reverse complement strand
GTGAGCTTTGGAAAATCCAAACCTTTTGCGATCATTTGCGTGCCAATAAGAATATCCGCTTCACCAGATTCAACGGCCTCTATGGCTTGCTCTAAAGTTTCTCGATTGTAAATTTCATCGCGATCAAGGCGAATAGTTCTAGCTCGGGGAAATAAGTTTTTTATTTCTTCCTCAATTTTTTCTGTGCCTATACCAATTGCTTTCGGCTCACCTTGCTTGCAAGTACTACAAACTGGTTTTAAATCCTCGTCATATCCACAGTAGTGGCAGACCAAATGAATCTTAGCATGAAGGCTTAAAGATACATCACAGTTTGGGCAGCCGCGTGTATCTCCGCATTCTCTACACATCACAATTTGAGAAAGGCCTCGGCGATTTAAAAAAAGCGCTACCTGTTCTTTGTCAGAGAGTCTTTCTTGGATTTTATCATAAAGGTCTTGAGTCATCCACTGAGGAAGATTCGGATGCTTCTCCTTATCTTTTTCTCTCATATCTAAAATTTTAATGTCAGGCAGTTGGGCTTTAGAAATTCTATTCTTCAAATGATGAAGATGATATTTTCCATCTCTTACGTTCTTCCAGCTTTCGAGTGCGGGAGTGGCTGAGCCCAAAATAACGGGAATCTCCAAGTTTTTCGCAAGCATAATGGCACAGTCTCTTGCGTGATACTTTAATTTTTCATCTTGTTTAAAACTGGATTCATGCTCTTCATCGACGATGATGATTCCTAAGTTAGGAAATGGACAAAAGAGTGCAGATCTTGCGCCAATCAGAATTTTCTTTTTTCCATCAACTACAGACCACCATTGATTTGTTTTTTCTCTTTCGGTCAAATGAGAATGAATAACGGCAACTTCATCTCCAAAGCGCTCAACGAATCTTCTTAAGAGCTGGGGAGTTAAAGAAATTTCTGGAACAAGCACCAAAGCTTGTTTTCCATCTGCAATAATTTTTTTTAAAAGCTCTAAATAAACTTCAGTTTTGCCGGAACCTGTAATTCCCCAAAGCAAATGAGTTTGAAAGCCATCAAGTGCCGAGATCTTTTCGAAGGCTTCATTTTGCTCATCAGATAATTTTACGAAATCTTTTCTTTGTACATCTGGTAGAGGAGAAGATTTTCTAGTTTTCCCGCCTTCTTTTTTCAGAGGGGGAAACATCAGTGATAAAGTCTGTCCCAAGGGATACATGTAATATTCAGAAATCCACATGAGCCACGTCAAATATTTTTTCGAAATGGGTTGAGCGTCTGTCGAGAGTTCGTGGACTTCTTTGATTTCGTACTGTACGTCAGGTTTTTCCACTTCTTTTAAGATTACTCCCTCTACAACTCGGCGTCTTAGATGAACTTTAACAAAATGTCCTGAGTAATCTCGAGCCCCGTCTTCCGAGGTAAGAAGTTTATAAGTGTAAGTTTGATCGAGGGGTGAGTTGACGGCAACTTCGAAAAACTTTTCGGCCGGCTTTTCCGTCATCTAAACCTCTTGTAAAAATCTCCCACGACGCTTTGAGCCCACTCTGGTGGAAGCGCTTTATTTTGATTTTCTAACTTTGCAAACTGATTTTCATCAAAGAACTCAACACCTTTATTCAAAGAATCTGCGCGAGACAGTTCGATCTGAACATACTGAGTGTCCCAAGAAATTTTTTGTGACTTTGGATACATTAAACTTTTAGAGAGTTCGGCAAAAGTATCTGCGGTCATTTCTGATTTTGAAGCGAGCTTAATTTTTTTAATTGTAAAGTGATCTTGCTCCACCCAAATTCCGGGGGCCCCTTCTTCTTGAGCTGCATATCCAAGAACGTAGTTTACTGTTCCTCCTAGTCTTGCGAGCTTTAAGTAGGGCTCATTGATGAGCGCAACATCTTTAATTTCCTTAGCTGATTTGATCAGAGGACGCTTTTTTAGAGTTTGTGCCGGCATAATTTTTCTTTGAATTAAAGAATCTTTTAAATCTTGAGAAGATCGTTTAAAGAAAAGTCCTTCGTGAAAGTCAGCAGGAATAGAGGAGGCCTGAAGGCCTCCATTTGCACCAAAAGAATATTTTTTACCTTTCTTGTATAGGAAATACTGAGTGAAAAGCGGACCTTCTGCTTTTAAGAACATAAGGTCATCGTTTTGAATCCACCAAGTTTCTATCACCGTGATGTTTCTGGTGGCCGTTGGGAAGTTCACCTCTTGCTTCACCTGATAAATACCAGAGCCTGCGTTCTTAACAACTTTCGTAAAAATAAAATCTGCTGAAGGGATATAAGCAAATGTGGAAACACTTAAAATAACCAATGTTGTAAATAAAAATAAAGCTTTCATATGTTCCTCTTGATGTCTAAAGTCTTTGAGCTAGAGTTTTAATGTATTGTCTTAAGCCTTCACCTGTTTCGGGGTGAGTAAGCCCAAGTTCAATATTCGCTGTTAAAAATCCAAGTTTATCTCCGGCGTCGTACCTTTTTGCGGAAAATGTCATTCCGTGCATGCGGCCTTTGGCAGCAAGTCTTGTCATTGCATCTGTCAGTTGTATTTCGCCATTCTTGCCCGGCTTTAAATTTTTGATTTCATTGAACAAAGCATTTTCAAAAACATATCTTCCAGGGATGGCCAAGGTACTTGGCGTATCTTTCTCCGAAGGCTTTTCCACTACTTCTGAAATATCAAAAATTTTTCCGTTTTGCCGGTTATGCTCCAGTGGCTTGGCCTTCACCATTCCATACTTCACAACTTCTTTTCTTGGAACCTCCATTAAACCAATTGTAGAAATACCTGTGAGGTTAAATTGATTCGCAAGTTCCTCAGTGACCGTTGGTGTTCCTACCATGATTTCATCAGCCAGTAAAACCGCGAAAGGCTCATCCCCAATAATAGGCTGTCCACAGAGAACTGCGTGACCTAAGCCCAAAGCTTCTTTTTGTCGGATAGAAATAATATTTGCTAAGCCTTTTGCTTTTTCTAGCCTTTCTAATAAATCGGTTTTTCCAGCCTTAGTTAAGATGTCTTCTACCTCGTAAGAGTTGTCAAAAAAATCTTCGATCGCAGATTTGCCTCTTCCAGAAATCAAAATGATATCTTCGATTCCTGCGCGAACAGCTTCTTCTACTACATAGAGTATTGTTGGTTTATCCACGATCGGGAGCATCTCTTTTGGAATTGTTTTTGTAGCCGGTAGAAATCTTGTCCCCAATCCAGCGGCTGGAATAATTGCTTTTGTGACCTTTTTCATCCAACTAGAATTATGCACTCATACAATAAATGCAATTGATTGGGTTAAGCAGCAAAGGTGCGGCTCACCTTTGCCGCCGGATGGACCTAAAGGGGCAGGGATATTTTCTTTTTTATAAGGTCGGTATTTTGAAATCGAATTAAACGTGGGTAGGGCGTGGCACCTAGATTGTAGTGTATGAGGTGCAGGAAGGTTTTGTTTATGAAGAAAATACTACTCGTAATATTAGGAATTTCTTGGATGCTAGCGCAAACGGCTTTAGCTCAGGAAGTTGTGTCCTTTAAGGATTGGAAGAAAGCAAAAGCTACCGAGTCTCAAACGGTAATCACTCAACTGGAAACCCTTGAGAAGAGTTCGCCTGCCCAGTTCGGCCCAGAGGCTCAATCTAAGCTTAAGCAGGCGAGAACGAATCTAGAAATCACTAAAGATCTAAATGCTCAGGATTACTTCGTTTTATACCTATCCCCAAGGTTCCAAAACGATCAACAAGCGTACACTAAGGCCGTACAAATGATGTCGGCAGATGAAATTGCTCAAATCCTTATGGGCTACGACCGCGTAATTGAAGAGCGTAGAAAGAAGAACCTTTTGCCTCTGGATAGTGCAAAGTTTGGTTTTAATACTCCTAAAAAAATGGAACCCTCACAAGTTCTCTCTTCGGTAGGAAACTAATTCGAAAATTTCTTGGCTTTTCATATTCCAATAATATCAGATACTTACATATATTCACCAGGAATGCCTGTTTAGAATTTTTGCCGCTATGGTCTTGACTTATCAGCCCCTCGAAACAATATTGTGCGCACACCAATAAGGTTGGCTATTTTGCTGACCCAATTAACTATTTCGGAGGATATTTTATGGCAGCGACTCTAGGAGTTCGTCCATTACGCGACAAAATTCTTATTAAAAGATTAGATGAAGAAACAAAAACTGCAGGTGGATTATTTATCCCTGATACAGCTAAGGAAAAACCACAAAAAGGTAAAGTTGTAGCCATCGGAACTGGCCGCGTGACTGATGATGGAAAAACAATTCCGTTTGAAGTTAAAAAAGGCGATAGCGTACTTTTCCAAAAATATTCTGGAACAGAAATCAAACTTGAAGGCGAAGAATACATCATCATGGATGAGAGCTCTATTCTTGGCGTTCTTAATTAATTAAAAATTTAAATAACAGGAGTTATAAAATGTCTAAAGAATTATTATTTCATGAAAACGCAAGAGGATCAATTCTTCGTGGTGTAAACGCACTCGCAAACGCAGTGAAAGTTACACTTGGACCAAAAGGTCGTAACGTGGTAATCGAAAAATCTTTCGGTTCACCACTTATCACTAAGGACGGTGTTACCGTTGCTAAAGAAATCGAATTAGAAAACAAATTCGAAAACATGGGCGCGCAGATGGTAAAAGAAGTTGCTAGCAAAACAAACGATGATGCTGGTGATGGAACAACAACTGCTACAGTACTCGCTCAAGCTATTTACAGGGAAGGTGCAAAACTAGTAACTGCTGGTCACAATCCAATGTCTCTAAAAAGAGGAATGGATAAGGCTGTAGCAATCGTAGTTGAATCTTTAAAAAAACAATCTAAGCCAATCAAAGAAAAAAACGAAATCGCGCAAGTTGGAACTATCTCCGCGAACAACGACAGAGTTATCGGTGATCTTATTGCTGAAGCTATGGAAAAAGTTGGCAGAGAAGGCGTAATCACTATTGAAGAATCTAAAACTGCAGAAACTGAGTTGGACGTAGTTGAAGGTATGCAATTCGATAGAGGTTATTTATCTCCATACTTCATTACAAACTCTGAAAGAATGGAAGCTGTTCTTGAAGATGCTTACGTTCTTGTTTACGACAAGAAAATTTCTTCAATGAAAGACATGTTGGGAATTCTTGAATCTGTTGCTAAACAAGGTCGTCCACTTCTAATCATCGCAGAAGACGTTGATGGTGAAGCTCTTGCAACTCTAGTTGTTAACAAATTGCGCGGAACACTTCACGTATGTGCAGTAAAAGCTCCAGGATTTGGCGACAGAAGAAAAGCAATGCTTGAAGACATCGCGGTATTGACGGGCGCAACTGTGATCTCTGAGGACATGGGTAACAAACTAGAAACTACAACTGCTCAAGAATTGGGTAGAGCGAAGAGAATTGTTATCGACAAAGACAACACGACAGTTATCGATGGCGCTGGTAAAAAAGCAGACATCGCTAATCGCGTAAAACAAATTAAAGCCCAAATTGCAGAAACAACTTCTGACTACGACACTGAAAAACTAAAAGAAAGACTAGCAAAACTTGCTGGTGGAGTAGCGGTTATTCATGTTGGAGCTCCTTCTGAAGTTGAAATGAAAGAAAAGAAAGCAAGAGTGGAAGATGCTCTGAACGCTACTAGAGCTGCTGTGGAAGAAGGAATTGTTCCTGGCGGTGGTACTGCATTAGTAAAAGCTGCTCAAGCATTAGCAAAAGCAGATTTCTCTGATGAAGAGTTACACGGATTAAAAATCATCAAGCGCGCATGTGAAGAGCCAATCAGACAGATTTCTGCTAACGCAGGTCTAGATGGTTCAATCGTTTTAGACAGAGTTCTTTCTGGCAAGACAAACGGTTGGGGTTTTAACGCGTTAACTGAAGTTTACGAAGACCTCATTAAATCTGGTGTTATAGATCCAGTTAAAGTTGTTAGATCTGCTCTTCAGAACGCGGTCAGCGTATCATCACTCATGTTAACTACTGAGACAATGATTGCTGAAGCTCCGAAGAAAGACGATGGCATGAAGATGCCTCCAGGCGGCGGAATGGGCGGCATGGACGGAATGGGAATGATGTAATTCGATTTCCAAAATAAATCGACTTTAGTAAGAACCCGACATGAAAATGTCGGGTTTTTTTATGCCGCGATTTTCTTTGCTGGACACATTTCAAGTTCAGTTACAACTCTCGGAACAACCGTTATATTTTTCATAAGCGTGCGTCCTAACTCTTTGACTGTTTGGTCAGTGCCCTCTGTAACAGAATCTCTATAAAAGGCGCAAAGATCGACGAGATCTTCAGAGTTAAAGTTAGGGATATTTTCTTTTAGAATCTTAGCACCAAATCTTTCAGTGAGCTTATGAATTCCGCGAGTTTTTCTTGTGACGGCAGTCATTGCTGAGGCAGTAGATTGCATGAATCTTTGAGTAGAAAAATATACGATGAGATCTTTCATAGATATTCTGCTACTTTTTCTCCACTCCTCTGCAACAGTTGTGTACGAGCAGACTAGAATTTTTGAACCATCTTTAGAAAGCAATTTTAACTCTTCCTCATTCCAAAGTTTGAAGTAGGAATCATTTTTAGATGCGGCACTATTGAAGTCTGTCCACTTTAAAAATAAGAGAGCCACACATTGTGAGCCATAAAAAACACAGTTGATTTCTGTTTGGCGAGTAAAGCTATCGGAAAGAAGTTGCTTGGTAATCTCAAATTCTTTGTAGGCTTTGGACCATACTTTCAGCCAACACTCATAGGCACTTTGGTAGTGATGCATATATTGAGGGTCGGGATCTGAGCCAGGCAACACAACAAATTTAAAATGATTATACTGAATCATATCAATAACATTACTCATAATTAAGAGCGCTCCTGTAAAAATTTGTATACGAAAGGTATATCGGGATAAAATAAAAAAAGTTTAACTAGTCCTTAATAGTTGTGAAGTTTTTGACGATAGGTCCTGTAATGACGACATCTGATTTTTATAAATTGATAAATAAGAAGTATAATTTTTCTCCATCTCATTTTGAGCTCATAAAACATTTTTTTATTGATGGATTGATTTTTGGCACTATATATTTCTGCTTAAATACAGAGCAAATTCCTTTTTATCTTATTGCCCAAATCCTCTGGACCGTTTTCTTTTTTAGATTTTTCGGCTTAATGCATGACGGAGTTCACTCAAACATTTCAAGAAATTTTAGATGGAATAATATGATTGGATATATTTCAGGAGCTTTTTGTTTTTTACCTTATTACCCTTGGAAAAAAATGCATCTCCAGCATCACTACTGGGCAGGTAATGTTGAACAAGATCCCGTTATGAGAATTATTCGAGAATATGATCCCAAGAAAAAATTTAAAAATAAAATTCTTGGGTTTGCATGGAAAAGTTGGATTCCATTATTGGCATTTATGCAGCATGCAGTATTTTGGATTGCTGGATTGTCTTTTGTTATGAAAGCAAAAACATGGAATGCAAGAATAAGCTGGGCATTTTCTTATATAATTCCTGGCCTAATCTATTACCAACTCTATAAAATAAATATGTTCACTTTTTATAATGTAGCTCCAGGTATAATTTGTTATTTAATAATGGTGGAAATTGTTAACTTTCCTCATCATCTAGAGCTGCCTCAAAATTATGGAGAAAAAAAGCTCCCGGTTTGGGAACAATATCAAATCAGTAGATCTTGTTCTTATCCGAATTGGTTCGCATCTTTGATTTTAAATAATTTTAATTATCATACTGAGCACCATATGTTTCCAAAAGCTCCCTGGTATATGCTCAGAAAATTACACACAGAGGTAAGTTTAGTGTTAGGTGAAGCTTACAACTACTGTAACAGCAATGAATGGGTTATTAGAAATAGAAAAAAAGGTATAGAGGAGCTATTGGTTTATAAAGCTGAGTTCGAAATACCCTTATCAGAAGAAAAGAAAAAAATAGCTTAGATAAAATCTATACCCGCCTGATCCATTATTGAAAGCATACTCTTTGCTTCGCAATTTACAATTAATCCTGTTTTTTGCCCTAAATAGTTTATTACTGGTGCAATATTTTTAAATTTTATTTCACATAATTGAATAGGATCTGCTTTAATTTCTTTAATCATGTGAACAGGAACTTCATCCATTTCATAAACAATATCGTTAGAAGGGTTTTCAAAAACCTGCTCAGCGTACATCATCAATTTCTCAGTAATTTTGGAAGAGCGATAATAAAGTTCAAACCATTCATGTGTTAGTAAGTCAGTAAGGCCATAGGTTGTTGTTTCGTAGAATTTTAGATTTCTAAAAATTTGAATTCCCTCTAAATTATAGATTTCAACGATATCGTCTTCTTTAATTTTATCTATAAAGTCTGCGGGGGCTGTAAACTTCATAAAATCTAAAACATTTTTAATAATAGATTTATTATCAGTTTTATCTTTAAAAGAAGTCGCATTTTCAAGAGCAGCGATGTGTTGGATTAATTTTGAGTTTTGAATCTTAATTTTTTCTAAATCGAGTGTTGCTAGGTATTCAAGGGACTTTGGCGTACAAGGACTAACATTAATATTTTGTGAGATAATGATTTGAGCTAGGTCATTGGTAAGTTTTGAAAATTGACTAACAACACTTGGTTCACAAGTATTGTTAAAAGACAAAACAGTATTTTCCATAGATAAGCCCACTGCTAAAACGTTACTGTGCTATTAAATAGCAGCAGATGACTTCTTTGGGAAGAGACTTCTTTTCCAATAACTTTTTTGGATAGTCTCGATTCTTTCTAGAAATTCCTTTTGGTTGATTCCGTAAATATCAACTATCTTCTTGAGCGCTTGCAATGGCGGGGAAGAAACTCCACGTTCCCAGTTTGCAATAAACTGAGAGCTATAACCCAACTTTTTAGCAACTTCCACTTGCGAAAGTTCCTTGTCGAGTCTTCTTTGTCTTAAATACTGGCCTAATTCATAAAAAGCTTGCTGATCCATGCCCCAATATTAAATAATTCTAATTGAAAATACAACGAGGAAGACTAAATGCATAGATTTTTTATAATATTGGGCATTTTAATGCTCATTTGCGCCGCGATTTTGTCTCAATGTGTGCCTCAGCATGGCATAAATGTACAAGATTTAATTATTACTGGCCCAAAGTAACGGTAATTTGGGACCGCTAAAAGAGATACTCAATTCCGCCAGTGAGAGTTGTAAATTTCTGAGAGGCATCTATGGAGTCGCTAGGATCAGTGCCCCCGCTGAACTTTGTAGAAAACAAAGAAAAATCTAAAGATCCGGTAAATCGTAGTTTGGTATTCTGCTGGTAGAAACCTAAGATTGAAAATTTTGTCATGGTATTATCGCTACTGCCAGAATCTTCTGGGCTTTCTGAAAGATCCGATTTCAGAAAGTACTGAAGTGACCCACCCATATTCCATTTTTTATCATCAGAAACAGGGACGGTTCCTTTTAGGCAAA
>JANMFM010000034.1:0-4671 GCA_031374125.1 Bdellovibrionales bacterium | reverse complement strand
ATTCAGTGTGCACCTTCTCAATATGGGATTCAAGCCCCATGTCGTCAACCCCAAAAGCACTATAAAGCCAGAGAATTAAATCTTCGATTTCTTTAAAAATTATCCCAAATATTACCGATAGTTATCATAGGCAAAGGTTTAAAAAATAATGGAAAAAAGAGATATAAACATAGCTGTCCTTGATATCGATGCCACTTTTAGAGGCGTGACAAAAGAACTTCTTGAGAAAGAAGGCTATACCGTTTCTACGTTCGCAGATCACGAACAAATTCTTTCTAATTTGAAGATGAGGAAGTACGACGTTTTCATTATCGAATGCTTAACACAAAAAACTTCTCTCGCTAATTTAGTGACGTCAATTCAAACAGCTTCAAATCACGAATGTCTGTTTATTTTTGTGAGTTTGATTTTAGAAAAGTCGTCAGTAAAAGATGTACTCCTTCAAACTAAGTCTCAACATTTTTTTAAAAAACCAGTGATCCCTGCTCACATTGTATCTGCAATTAAAGATAAGTTTGCGGACCAAGTGACAGAGTCACATGAACCTTTCATCGAGGCACTTTGCACACCTCAATTGACTTCTACTCAAAGAATCAATGCTCTCAAAACTTCACAAAGCGTTCACTCTTATGAAGTTCCAAGAATTTTGAGCTATTTATCACGCACACAATTTTCAGGAATACTAAAATTCAAAAACCCTGACACAAAAGATGCCCAAGTCACTCTACGCGCAGGCCATGTGATCAAGGCTGAAGTGGATGACCCTAAATCATTCTTCGGAGCTCTACTGGTAGATAAAAACTATGTTAGCCTTGAAGAACTAGAACTTGTGCTTCAACAAAAAAATACAAAAAGAATCGGTGAAAGATTAGTGGACTCAAACCTTGTGAGCCCCCACGTGATTGATCTCGTCAACGTAGAACAATTGGGTATTCGCTTAGGTTACCTGATTAAGAATACTTCTTATGATATGGAGATTATTGAACAAGCTGTTGGCCAAGAAGAACTTCCCATGGATCTCCCAGTTCTTCAAAGATTTGTGAGTGACTGGGTGAACTCTAAGATTTCACTTTCTTGGTTAAAAACTTTCTACATGTCATTTGTAGATAAGAAAATCATGAGAGGATCTCTCTATGCAGACATTTCTCCTATGCATACTCTGCCGCCTCTCAATAGAATGCCGAAGTTTGCACAGGAACTTATCCAAGCTGTGACGATTCAGCAGATCGTAGACCAGAGAAAATACTCGGAAGACGATGTGTATTCAGCAGTCCACTTACTCGTTACTCAAGAGTTTATTTATTTTGATAAACAAGGCAAACCCCAAGATCATAAGTCTCACCTTGATCGTTTAGTGAAGTTGAGACGAGAAATGGATCATCAAAACCATTTTGAAATCTTGGGATTGAGTGATAAAGCAAAATCTAAAGAGATTAAAAGATCTTACTATGAACTCTCAAAGTTATTCCATCCAGACAAAGTTGCGACAGACGCTCCTAAAGAGACTAAAGAACTCACTTCATATATCTTCTCAAAAATCTCTAAAGCCAATGAAATTCTAAGTGACGACAACAGGCGCGCAACTTACTTGAAAGAACTTGAAAAAGGTTTTGCCGAGAAAATATTAGAATCAGAATCATTATTCGAAGAAGGCCGTTCATTCTTGAAGGCCAACCAAGCAGCAAAAGCTCTTCAGTTGTTTGAAAAAGCAATGAGTCTAAGGCCTCCCACTTCAGACTTAAAACTGCATTTCTTATGGTCAAAATTATTAGTGGCGCCCACTTCAAACATTGAAACTTACTTTAAAGGCTTAGAAGCAGATCTTAATCGTATTCCGCCGGAAGATCGCCACAACTCTACTTATTACTTTGTAAAAGGTCTTTACCTCAGACAAATTGGCGACTTGGATAGTGCCGAGAAGACGGTAAAACACGCTCTTTCTCTTACACCGAGCTTTATCGAAGCCCAAAGAGAATTGCACATTATCACTCTACAAAAAAAGTCCTCAAAACCAGTGGACTTCATGAAGGCCGATTTAAAAGACGTAGTCGGAATGCTTTTCAACAAAAAGAAAAAATAATCAAAAAAATCTTAAAACCCAAGATCAAGCGACCAGGATGGCCGATCGAAACGAGAGTCTGAGAGCAATCGCTCTCAGTAGGCAGGGTGCCTTTCTTGCCGAAATTATTTTTTAAACCTATTTTCTAAATAGTGCGCGAACAAAATTTTGTCTTTGTTCGTCTATTTTTACTATTTCTGGATCTTGGGAGCGGGCGCGGAATTCCTGAGTTTCTTTCAATGCGATTTTATGATCTACCTTTGTGGCCTTAGGTTCACTGAGGGAAATCAGCTGAGCGGTGTATCTCTTCTTTCTTTCTACAACACCTTTTTCATGATTCATTCCGTTGAGGTTTTTTATATATTGAGTGTCAGGAATATTTTTGATTTTACCACTCACCTTGAAAGCTTCTGCGCCTCGAGCTCCTTTGAATAATCCCAATTTATAGAATTTCTCAAGTAGAACATCCGCATTTAACTTCCCAACTTCTGCAATACTCTGAATAAAGTCTACAGGATCTACTGGAGATTTTATTGCCTTGTTTACAAATTCACTTACGTGTTCAGTTTGTGATCCCACATCGCCCTTCATCAAAATCACAAGCATGTTGGGACGATAACCTACCATTGCCTCTAGAAGTTGATGAGTAGAATGTCCTTTAATAAAATCTGAAAGAATCAACATTTCTGGATTCATCGTCATCGCCTTTTCTTGTGCAATAGCTGGATTTTGAATTCCCAAAGTGTCGAAACCTAATTTTTTTAGCAAGGTTTCAAGAAATGTCATTTCGTTAAAATCTTCACTGATAAGTAATATTCTTTTCATGCTATTCTCCGAATGCAAAGTACCGGCTCTCCGAATGCAAAATGACCGACTCTCTGAATTGCAAATCTCTATTATTATGTGCCAGACTCTTCTTCAAATCATTTGTTATTGTCATGCGTTATGCGATAGCATACTTTTAAAGAGTGCCGTGCATACATTCCAACAGTGCAGTACGATAGAAAAACAACATGATTAGAAACTACACCAGACCTGTCACCTACATGATCAAAGAAATGCTTCCAAGTCTTCTGACTGGCATTATCGTTTTTATTTCTATTCTTCTCATGTTCCAAGTTTTAAAACTCACTGAATTTGTTCTCGCTCATGGTGTAACCATCGAAGTGATCTTGAGGCTTGTGATTTATCTGTCCATCAGTTTTTTACCTGCCATTTTACCCATGAGTGTTCTGTTCTCAGTACTTATGACCTACGGAAGGCTCAGTACCGATTCTGAAATCATCGCCTTCAAATCTCTAGGCGTTTCGCAAAAATATCTAACTATTCCTGCTTTAGTTATTGGTATTGTCATGTGTGTGGTTTCAGCCCAAACCTATTTTTTTATTGGGCCCTGGGGAGCAAAACAATCCTACTCTCTTCTGAACGTACTGGGATCTAGCCAAGTGATTTCAAATATCCGTGAAGGAACTTTTGCCGAAGGATTTTTTGACCTTGTTGTTTACGCCAATAGTGTGAATGAGAAAAAAGGAATTCTAAAAGATGTTTTTATCTATGATGAAAGATCCCAATCTGTACCTGTCACCATCATTGCGCAAGAAGGACAAATTTTATCACCAAAGGATGTCTCTTTAGCTTCCACGGTTTTAAGACTCTTTAAGGGAAGCATTCATAGAACCGGCGAAGGCGTTTATACAAAAATTCAATTTGAAAACTATGATATCTCTCTCACTCCAGAATTAGATAAGAATGAAAAAGAAGATTCTCCGAAAGCCATGACCATCACCGAAATTCACAGAGAACTTGCAAAAAAAGACATCACGTCGGATCGCTATCTAAAACTCGATACAGAATATCACAAAAGATGGGCCCTCCCTTTCGCTTGCATTATTTTTTCTCTTATCGGCGTAGGATTAGGCACCGTGGTGAATCGCCGTATGGCAAAGTCCGGAGGATTTGTAGTTTCCATCGGCTTGATTGTGACTTACTGGATTTTATATGTCTCAATGGAAACCATTGCTAGAAATGGAACAATTCATCCCGCAATTGCGCTTTGGCTGCCTAATATTTTATTCTTTATAACTGCACTCTATGCCTTGAAACAAATCTGGGATAAATAAATTTCCCTGTAAATTTGCTTGTATCGACATTTTTTCTGCTTCGATTAAAACTTTCAGATCATCACTATCTCTTATAGGCAAGGCTCCTTGAAACAATAAATCCAAACAACCTTGACTATTTTTGCTTGTAGGAAATCCTGGTAACACGCAAACAGTTTTAGAATTTTCAATGGCAAGCCTTGCTGTCATTGTGGACCCACTTTTCCTTCTGGCTTCACAAACAAGTAAAAATAATCCAAGCTTTGCGATCATTCTATTTCGCTCATGAAAGTGATGACTGTGAATAGCTTGATCGTGTGCATACTCACTTATAATTAATCCTCCACAATCCATAATTCTATCTTTCCATCGTGTAAATTCCTTTGGATAAATCCTTCCTAATCCCGATGGTAAAAATGCAATGGTCGGCTTATGGTTCTTAAGTGAAATTGAATGAGCTTTTTGATCGATCCCCCTCGCTGCGCCACTAACAATATTGTCTTTTACAATAGA
>JANMFM010000029.1:0-13250 GCA_031374125.1 Bdellovibrionales bacterium | reverse complement strand
TCCTCTTTGAAAATCCTGATTGTGCTCTCTCGCTCCCTTAATAAGGATGCCGTCTTTGCTTTCGTCCATAATATCAACTTCAATTTTAGTGATCTTATTTTTTATAATAATGGATTCACTATTTTTTCGATTTCATCTTTTAAAACTTCAAGTTTTTCTTTTGATGTTGCTTCAAATCTCAAAACCACAACGGGTTGCGTATTGGAAGCTCTTGCTAAAAACCAAGAGTCACTAAACTGTACACGAATACCATCGATAGTGAGTACCGTTGCATTTTTTGTATCCAAATATTTCTTTTTAATAGCCTCAACGATCTGATATTTTTTTTCTTCCGTTGTATCGATACGAATTTCTGGCGTAAAGAATGCTTTTGGAAGATCGTTCAAGAGATGTGAGAAGGGCTTTCCTGATTTTTTTAGAATCTCAACCACGCGAAGACCAGCGTATGGAGCATCATCATACCCATAATTTCTATCATTAAAGAAAATATGCCCACTGAGTTCTCCGCCAAAAGGAGCCTTCTCCTCTTTGATTTTTTGTTTGATAAGGCTGTGTCCTGTTTTCCACATGATGGCTTTGCCACCATGTTTCTCTACATCTTCATAAAGTCTATGCGAACACTTCACATCACCGACAATCTTGGCGCCAGGATTGTCTTTAATGACCGCACGACTGATAAGGATCATAAGCTCGTCACCTAAAATCATCTTTCCATTTTCATCAACAACACCAATTCTATCGGCATCACCATCAAAACCAATCCCAACATCAGCTTTTTGTTTTAAAACTTCTTTTTTAAGATCAGCTAAGTTTTTTTCTACGGTTGGATCTGGATGATGATTTGGGAACGCACCATCAGGATTTTCAAAGAGGATTGTTGCTGTTGCTCCGCAAGCTTCATAAAGTTTTCTTACGACAACGCCGGCAGCGCCATTTCCACAGTCCAAAACAACTTTCAACCCAGAGAGATCACCGAATTCTTTTTTGTAGCGATCTATGTAATCTGGAAAAATATCTAAAGTTTCAATTTTTCCAAAGCCCTTGATGTATTTTTCACTTTTAATGATTTCTAAAAGTTTTAAAATATCAGCGCCGTAGAGTGTGTTTTTTCCGATGGAAACTTTAAAGCCATTGTACTCCGGAGGATTATGACTTCCGGTGACCATGATTCCACCATCGATATCTTTATAGAAGAATGTGGCAAAGTAAGTCATAGGCGACGTAACAAGACCCAATAATTTGACATTGAATCCAGAATCCTGAAGGCCTTTTGCTAAAGCCTCAACGAGCTTTGGACAAGAGAGTCTTGCATCTTGGCCAATAGCAATTGTTGGAGATTTTTTTTGAAGAACAGAAAAATGCAAAGAAGCGTAGGCTCTTCCGAGGGTGTAAGCAAAGTCCGCATCAAAGTGCTCGCCAACAACACCACGAACATCGTATTCTCTGAAAATAACAGGATTCATAATCATATAAGTTCCCTTTAGAATGCATCCGGAGGAAGATCCGGAAAAATAGATAATATGACTAAATACTATACTAACTTTAGTGCGGTTTGGATAGCGTTAATCATGGACCCAGCGTCAGCTTTGCCCTTACCAAAAATATCCTTAGCCGTGCCGTGATCTACGCTGGTTCTAACAAATGGTGTATTCAATGAAACTTGTACACCATGTTGTTTTTTGTGAAGTATTTTAAAAGGTATAAGCCCCTGGTCATGATACATAGCAATAAAAACACCATACTTTTGATAATGGGAATCTTGAAAAGCCACATCCGGAACGAGGGGGCCAAAAACTGGAAATTTGTTTTTTTGTGCAGATAGAATTGCAGGAGCAATAATTTCACAATCCTCAAAGCCCAGATTTTTTATTTCGCCCGCGTGCGGATTTAGGCCCAAGACACCTATGCGTTGTTTGTTCTTGGGTAATTTTAAGTTTTTCAAAAAAGCATCGGCACTTGAGAAAATATCCAATAAATAATCTTTAGAAATTTTCGATGGCACATCTCGGATAGAGAGGTGATCGCTCACCAAGATTAGAGAAAAAAGCTTTCCAATAAAAGCCATATAAATATTTTTCTCCTGGTTTAAAATTCTTCTCATGATATCAGTATGGCCACGGTCTGAAAGCCCCGCCTCTTGAATTAACTCTTTTGAGAGCGGGGCGGTAATGATAGCGTTAAAGATTTTGTTTTTAGCATATCTAACGCCCTCTTCAAAACAAAGCGCTGGATTATTAGAGCTTTCTATTTGAAATATAGTTTTATTTTGAGGCTTTTCATTTAAAGCTTCTTCTATATTGGAGAATTTTTGGATTTTGAATTTCTTTTTTATAAGAGAAAGATATTTTTTTTCACTCAAAGGGTTTTTATAGTAATAAAATTGAATATCTTTTTTTGGGCCCACTTTATTCAGCGCCTTGGCAGTAACCTCAAAGCCAATGCCGTCCGCGTCGCCAGTTGTAATTAAAATTCTTTTCACTGCTTACTACTTATTGATTTTAATGAAGGATCCTAATTTTCTTTCTTCAATCCAAAATTTAAACTGTTGAGCAAAAGCCTTTTCATAAAGAATATTTTGAATCTCTTTTTTCTTTGATTCAAAAACAGAGTCTTTTACGATTTTTTTAGAAATAAGTTTTACGATATGGTAACCAAACTTTGTTGGCACAACGCCTGTGTTTGCACCGACAGATAGATTTTGAACTGAAGTTTCAAGTTCTTTTAAGAATTCTCCACTTTTAAAATTGCCAAGGAACCCACCGCTAGAAAAATTAGGATCCTCACTGAATTGAGAAGCCAAGCCATCAAAGGACTCTCCTGCGTTGAGCTTTTTTAGGACACTTTCGGCGCGAGATTTTGCCGCTTCTTTGTCTCCGCCTTTAGGAAGGAAAAGAATATGGGCCAAAGAATATTCGTAACTCGTAACACTGTTTCCTTTGTAGTTATTCATGTAGTAATTTTGAATTTCGTCATCTGTAATTTTAATTTTTGAAGAAATAGTTTTTTGAATCAAAGCCTGTCTTTCTAGGCGTTGTTTAATAAAATTCTGGTAATCAGAAAAGGAAATACTCTCAGCCTTGAGTGCAGCGATCAGTTGAGCACGAGTCATTCTGTTGCCATCAGAAACTTTTTTGATTTCTTGATCTACTTTCTCAACGGTAACAGATAGGTCTTGTCTTTTGACTTCAGAATCAATAAGTCTTTCGTTGATCATATGATCAATCATGGCATTGCGGTCTTTTAAGATTTTTTCTTTATCTGAAATAAGTAGATCATCAATAAACTTACCTTTTTGAAGTTGTTTTTTATAGTTTTCAATATCTTTTAAAGTTAAGATTTCGTCATTCACAATGGCCACAATTTTATCCACAGTTTCAGCACGGACACTGGAAACAATAAAAGAAATTAAAATTAAAATAATAAACTTCATGCCTATTCTCCTAAGGGTTTTACCTGAATAGATTTAATTGCCTCAGTATTTTTCTGCACTTTTGAAATTCTCAATTGTTCTTCGAGCCAAGCTGTATAAATAGCCTGTTCTTTATTTCCCTTGAGTGCCCTTGAAATACGCTCTTTCACTTCTTCAAGAGGCAATGTTTGCTCTGCTTTTTTCCCCGTGACCTCAAAGATGTGAAATCCATAGGGACTTTTTACTACAGCACTGCGCTGACCCACCCTCATATTGAAAGCTTTGTCGAAAATATCTAATGTTCCCTGCTCAATCCAGCCGACGTCGCCACCATTTTTGGCCTCTGGAGCGACGGAGTATTTTTTTGCGAGATCCGCTAGCTGAGCTGAAGGAGTAATGCTGTAATAGAGCCTATTGGCTGCGTCTTCGTTGTCAAAAACGATTTGTCTAATGCGAACCTGGGGTTTTTCTTTAAAGGTTTCGCGATTTGTATTGTAGAAAGATTTGATTTCTTCATCAGTAGGAACTTGTGTTTTGAGCGCGAGGCTTTGGAAAACTTTTTTCTGGAGGAGCTTGCTCTTGATTTGATTTTCCCAGTCCTTAAGAGAGGTCTGTGAAGAATTGAGAGCTTCTTTAAAGGAAGCTTCATCTGGGTAATTAGCCCGAATTTTTGAAACTTCGGCATCCACTTCTGAGCTTGAAACTTCAATGGAATTTCTCTCTGCCCAACTTGTAATGAGAGAGGAGTGAACAAAGTCTTCCACAATTTTATTTTTTGCAAAACCCACAACATGAGTATCTTTAGCGAGAAGAGTGTCATAACTCTCGAGGCTGCCCGCGAGTTTTTCCGAAAATTCTCTTGCTGTTAGCTTGTCGTTATTGACCTGAACCAAAACAGTATCTGCAAGTGTATTTCTTTTGTGAAGATCAAAGTAAAGAATGATCCCAACAAAGAGAAGAGCTAAAACTCCTCCCCAGAATAGAATGACTAGATACTTTTGTTTTTTCATTTTACCTAAGTAGTCTAAGCTACGCAATAAGTGAAGCCCCTACAGTTTTTGGGTGTAGGTCTTCACATTGTATTTTGATTTTAATTTTCCAAAAAATTCGTCAAACAATAAGCGTTTTTTTGATTCTTTAACCGCACCGTTCAAACGAACTTTGTCTGCATCCTTATAAGATTTTTTTCCAGTGAGCTTAATGATATGAAAACCAAACTTTGTTTCTACTAAAGGAGAAATTTGTCCTTCAGAGAGTTTCAGCGCAGCTGTGTAAAACTCTGGAAGTAAAGTTGTAGAAGAGTGCCAACCAATATCTCCACCGTTTTTCTTAGAGATAACGTCATCACTGTAAAGCTTCACAAGTTGCTCAAAAGGTTTTTTGCTAGTAGAAACTTCTTTATAAATTTCCGCAGCTCTTTTCTTAGCTGCGTCTCTTTCTGACTTTCTTGCATTTTCTTTTACTTCTACAAGGATGTGACTTGTGCGGATTTCAGGATTTTTTGCATAGTAAGTTTGCATTTCTTTTTCATTTACCGTGATGGCATCTGCCTTTTTTCCAATTTCTTTTTCCACCAGGTCAATGTACATAACTTGTCTGATTCTTTCTTGAACGATGGGATCGTCACCAAGATTTCTTTTTTGAGCTTCCATTACGCCCACTTCGTATCTCACCAAGTCTTCAAGAAATAAGTCTTTAGTTGGAGGATTGAAAGCTTTAGAAACCACTTCTTTGTATTTATCGTTGAATTCTTTTTTAGTGATTTGCTTGGTACCCACTACCGCCACCACATCATCACTTGGTGCATTCTGGGCAAGAGAAGTCAGTGCAAATGTGAGCATAAAAACAGAAGCCGCAACAACAGCTAATTTATTGAAAAAAGACATAAATCCTCCACAGAAAAAACATCAAAAAATCATTATAAATGATACGAAAAAAGTATCCTCTATCTAGGAGCTCTGTGCAATTTCTTTGAGCGCGGATTGACCAGCGGCATTAATGGCATCTTTGAGTCTTTTTATAAGTTCAGGATCTCTTGGATCGAGATCTTTAGTGATAGGTACAAGTGGTTTTCCCCAATGAAGAGAAACTTTAGCAAAAGGATGAGGCAAAAAAGTTTTGTTCCAGCTTTTTTTAAAAAGTATACTAGAGGAAGCCGCCGCACCTCCTGGATAAATCTTCGCGTTCAGAAGTCTGGAGAGTTCAAAAACGCCAGGCTTCGGTTCGTAGATTGGTCCACGTGGTCCATCGACAGGAACCACAGGAATGCATCCTGATTTTGCGAGACGAATAAGACCTTTTAAGCCCTGAACAGCGTTTCTGGAGGAAGAGCCTTTAGAAGTTTTTGCACCCATCCAATTCAAAACTTTTCCCATGAGTTGTCCATCGGAACTGATCGAAGTCATCGTTGCAAATTTATAATGTTTTGAATAACCAATCATGGCAAGCTCATGCCCATGCCAAAAAGCAAAAACAATAGGGACACCATTTTTGATATCCGCTTCGAGCTCTTCGTTTTTGTAGAGATGCAATCTCCAAGTGAAAGACCAAACCCGATAAACTGCAAAAACCAAAATGGCTATGAGTGTATGTTTGATCTTATTCCACATTAGTGACTCAATAATTTGGAAAATTCTTCTTTTAGTTTTGGAAGAATTTCAAAAGCGTCACCTACGATGCCGTAAGTTGCTTTTTTGAATATCGGTGCTTCGGGATCTTTGTTGATGGCCACGATCACTTTGCTTGAACCCATTCCCGCCATATGTTGAATCGCTCCAGAAATTCCTGCTGCAATATAGAGATTTGGCGCTACAGTTTTGCCTGTTTGCCCAACCTGCATTGCATGTGGAGCCCAGCCCGCATCAACAACCGCTCTTGATGCGCCAACAGTCGCGCCAATCGTTTCAGCTAAATCTTCTAAAAGTTTAAAGTGCTCGGGACCCTTCATGCCGCGTCCTCCAGAAACAATAACTCCCGCCTCTGTAAGATCTGGTTTTGCAGACGAACTCTTAACAACCTCTTTCACTCTTACTTTTGTCGCAGGGGCAGTGAAAGTCTCTTCAGTGATTTCGCAATTTGAAGCACCTTCTGCTGGTTGAGGAAGTTGATTTGGTCTCATAAGAACAACTTTAATTTTAGAGGCATCTGTAAACTCAGCAGTTGCGAGAACTTTCCCAGAGTATAGCGGACGTCTGGCTTCAACTTTTGTTCCGCTGATTTTTAAACCAACGCAATCACCCGCGATGCCGCCATCAAATTTTGCAGCTACTCGAGGAAGCAAATCTTTAGCCGCCATTGAACCTGAAGCTAAAACCACATCTGGAGAGAACTTTTTGATCGCTTGCTCAAAGCATGAAAAATAATATGAAGAATTGTAGTCTTTTAAAGCTGCGTTATTAAAAACAAACGCTTTTTGCACCGGATAATTTTTTAATCCTTGAGCCACAGATGAAACATTATCCCCAATGAGAATTGCCGCAACTTCGTTCCCAGCTGTTGCGCTTAATAATTCTAAAGAACTTTTTTTGATCTTACTATTTGCCGATTCAATAAAAACTAAAATTTTTGCCATACTAAATCACCTTCGCTTCTTGTCTTAGAAGTTGTACGAGTTTTAGAGCTTGTTCTTGCGCTTCACCAGAGATCATTTGTACTGGAGGTCTATCGGAAGGAAGCTCAAAATTTGTGTATTTCACTTTGATGTTTGCTACATCAACACCACAATCTGCCAAGGTTAATTCTTTGATTACTTTTTTCTTTGCCTTCATAATACCCGGAAGAGATGCGTATCTTGGAGTGTTTAATCCTTTATTTGCTGTGATCATCGCAGGGAATTCGACCTCTAGAATTTCTTTGGCGCCGCCCTCGATTTCTCTTTCAAGCAACGCACCTTTCTCGGTGTAATCTGCTTTTGAAACGGAAGTCACATGAGGAATGTCTAAAAATGCCGCAACCATTTGACCCACAGAGAAGTTATTGTCATCAATGGCAGATTTTCCGCTAAGTAAAATTCCAAATTCGCCTAGAGTTTTTGAAGCCGCTGCGATTGCTTTTGCGATATTGTAATTATCCAAAGTTTCTGGAGCATCAATAACCGCTCCTTCATCAGCGCCCATTGCAAGAGCAGTTCTTAGAGCTTCTACGGCGCGAGTCTTTGGTCCAACAGTTAACACGTGAACTTGTGTTTCGGGTTTTGCAGCTTTCAACTTCAAAGCTTCTTCAACGGCAAATTCATCATAAGGATTCATGATCCACTTGATACCGGCTGTGTCGATACCTGTTCCGCCCAATTTAATTTTTGTTTCTGTATCAGGAACTTGTTTGATACAAACTAAAATATTCATCCAGTCCTCCGCGAAATTTTGTAATTTTAACGGAGCCCAGACTATGTCAAAACAATTGTGGGGTCAAAAAGCAAAACTATCCACATGACTCACATACTTATCCACATATCTAGGTGTCATCTCAGCACCGAAATACTACATCTAGTGTTTTGGAGGGCTAGTTTTTTGATAACATCACGTGTTACATTATTATTTAACCCAAGCTTCACATGGCTCTGTCTAAACTAGGAGAAGAGCGCATCAATGACTACATCTAGTTAAAACACATCTTAAGTAAACAATCCATAGCCCTAACCGATAAGAACACAAGAGGTTTTTATGAAAAAGATCGGGGATATCATGGAAGAGATGGGTTTCAACGCAAACTCCACTCCAAGCAGTAAGGCAGCGTTCATTAAGTATTTAGCAAAACAAGCTTATAACGTAGACCTACAAATTCCAGAAATATATCAAACAGAAGAGGAATCTGGCGACGCCACACTTGATTCTTTCTTAAACAGAGAATCACCAGCAGAACAATCCAATGTGAAGCCATTGTTTAAGTCTTCAACGCCTAAATATTCTTCTAAGGCAGAAGAGCCAAAGCAACTCGAAATGAATTTGGAATCTGATTATAAAATCGCAGAGTAGATTTTTTTAGTACTTATTCTCTTTCAAGAATTTTTCGATTTTCAAGTTCACAAAATCAGGCATATCCAATTGCGTACAATGTGTTCCATGCGGAACAATCACATGTTCACTACCTTTTATTTTTTTATGAAGATCTTCTTGGAATTGAACGGGCGTGACCGCATCCTTCTGTCCGCTGATGATCAATGTTGGACACTCGATTCGGTCGGCAACACTTGTCCCATCATATTTAATCATTTGTTCAAAGAGAGTTAAGAAAATATCTGCTTCGATATTAGCAACGCCTTTCGCGTAAATTTCGATATCTTGAAAACCGGTGAGATTGAGATTGAATCCACCAGCTAATGCCGAAACTCTCATTGCGATTGGATTCTTCACTATTTTCTTCCACATGTAAGAAACCGTTTCCGGCAAAAGATCATAACCCTGCTTTGCCACGGAGAAAGCTTGGTTAACCGCATCCACGCCGAAAGTTCCCGTCAGTGGATTTTTGGCAAAACCATTGATCAAAATTAAATTTTCAAACATTTTTGGATTCATATCGTAAGCGCGAATCAAAAGTTGACAACCAAAGCTGTGCCCCCAGAAGCTCGCCTTTTCAATTCCTAAGTGCTCAAGCAAAAGCGGAATGTCTCGAGCGATAGCGTCCATAGATAAATTTTCGCGATCAAGTGGGATCGGCGTATTGTGATGTCCGCGCAAATCAAAAAGAATGGTCTGATAATTTTCGCTAAAATGTTTCACTTGGTGATGCCAATGATTCATGAGGCAAACAATGCCGTAAGTAAGAACTAAAGGTTTGCCTTGGCCGCGAACTTCGTAATAGATTTCGGTGCCATCAAAGCTTTTAAATGTTCCTACTTTTTTTTCGAATTGCTTCATTCTAAAAATCCAACTTCCAGTATTGTGTTTCCGACCTGTATCTTTAATCTATTTTTTAAAATTTCGGTAATTCTTTTTTTACCATCAATGATAAAGGGGTTCTCTCCAACAGACTCAATAATCACATGACCTTCTTCGCTCTGAGAGATTTCTAAACAGAACTCCTCAAGAGTATCGTCTAAAATGCACAAATCAGAAGATCCTGGTCCAAGCTTTCTTGGGCCATAACCCAAAATCCACCCTGTTCCTGCTTGGACGCCAGACTTTATGTCCACGGTGATACATCTTTCAAAAGGTGTAACTTCAACTAGAGACTGATCTGTTTTTAATTTTTGTGTGAAATTGAAAAGTGCCTCACGCCATTCGCTCAAATTCACTTCAGAAGTTTTCTTAATATCAAATTCACTTACGATTTCTAAATTGGTTGCGCCGATTGTTATGATGAGACCAGGAATTAACTTTACTTTTTTGATTCCTTGGCCCGCAACCATGGTTCCGTTTGTGGAATTCATATCTAGATAAAAAAGAGCATCATGTTCCTCGACAATTTTTGCGTGAATCAAAGAGGCTTTTGAGTCTTTCAAATGGATATCGGCCCTAGATCTTCCAAGAGTAATTCCCGGCTGAAGTTTAAAGACATCTCCTGCGCGTGTTCCAGATGTGATTTTGATGTATAAATCCATATACTTAAGTATATATTAATTATCCATCATTTCTATTGCCTTAAAGGCCAGTTTCGTGGCATAAAAGTCACTCTTTAAAAACCTTGCTCCACCCTTAGAGATGGGGCTTTAACCAAAAGGAACTAAATAATGGCTAAACCAGCAACTATTCGCCCATATGAATCAGTTATCATTTTAAAACCAGATGTATCTGAAGAAAAACAAAAGGGCTTGCTCCAAAAAAACAAACAAATCATCGAATCGTCTAAAGGCGAAATGAACAACATCGATACTTGGGGCAAAAGACGCCTTGGAAATCCAATCAAAAAAGAAAAAACAGGCATCTACTTCCACACAACATTTACAGCAGACACTCAAATTATTGCAGAGTTAGAGCGTACAATGAGAATTAACGAAGACGTTTTAAGATTCGTTCACGTTAAATTGGAAGACGGAACTGACCTCAATAAGCACAATCAAGAATTCAAAGACTCTTTAAGTGCAGCAGCAGCTCGTGAAAAAGAAAGAGAAAAGAATTTCGAAAAAGCGCGCTCTCAAAGACAAATGAGACCGTCAGTATAATCGACATCAATGACTTCTAAGGAAAAAATATTTTCCGCATTATTCTTACAACTCTCGTGCGTGATTTTAACTCTCAGTACGGGAATTTTCGGAGGAGCCCCACTGCTCCTCTTGAGAAGAACCGCGGATACACTCAACTTTATTTTTCTCCAGCTCTTAACGATAACCATTGCGCTTTACTTCAAAGCTCAAATGTTAGCGTTGATGATTCTTTGCGCGTCTGTTTTGATTATGGTTTTTGTAGCAATGGAAAAAAAATCCATTTTATTAAAAAGCATCGTTGCGGTTCTATCCAGTACAGCAGTCTTTTTCTTTATCCTTTTCCTTTGGGTTCACTTTAAAGAAGGTGCGCAATTCTGGGATTGGACTTCGACTCAGGTAGAATTTTATTTCACTCAAGCGAAAACAGTTATAGGCGAGATGAGCATCACTCTTGAAACCCTCACACATCAGGTTCCCTCACTCATTGTTACGTTATTTGCTTTAAATCTTTGGATCGCAGTCCTGTTCGATTCTAGAGCACAGAGAAGGTTGGGAACACTGAGACCCCAAATCGAAATAAAAAACTTTCGAACTCCAGATGTATTCATTTGGGTGATTATCGTTTCGCTTCTTTTTTCATTCTTAAAAACGCCAGTTCCAGGATTACAGGAAGCTGCATTAAATGTTCTGAATGTCTCGCTTTTGCTGTATTTTTTTCAGGGACTTTCAGTTCTGTCGTTCTTAATGGAAAATTTGAACTTTGGTTCGTTGCTTAAAATGATTGTGTACTTTATATTCATTGCTCAATTGCTATTGCCCATTTGCCTCGGCATATTGGATTTTTGGTTGAATTTTAGGAATAAAATCTCTAAAAAAGCACTGTGAAATATTAAAGTGAAATATTAAAAAATAAGATATTAAAAATAGGCTAAGAAAAAAATTAAACAAGGATAAATCCATGAAAGTTATTTTAAAATCAGATGTAAAAAACGTAGGAAAAATTGGTCAACTAGTTAATGTTGCGACAGGTTTCGCAAGAAATTTTTTATTTCCAAAGAAATTAGCAAGCGAAGCAACTGAAAGAAGAGTTAAAGAATTTGAACACATCAAAAAGATGGCGGATTCTAAAAAGAAAAAAGCAGTGGGCGAGAAAAAAGAAGTTTTACAAAAAATGTCAGGCAAAACTGTTACCTTCAAAATGAACGCTTCTGAAACAGACAAATTATTCGGCTCTATTGGTGCAAGCGACATCGCTCGTGAGCTTGAGAAACAAGGATTCCAAGTTGACAGAAGAGACGTTATTCTTGAGGACACCATCAAAATTCTTGGTCAGCACAAAGCAACCGTAAGCTTTGGTGAAGGCCTAGAAGCAGAAGTTCTGGTTTCTGTAGAGCGCGCTTAAGTTCTGAAGAAACGGTATTCTCGAGGGGGTTTTTTGCAATTAAGAGTTCAACCACATAACATCGAAGCAGAACAATCGGTTTTAGGCAGCATCATGCTTGAGCCTGAAAAGTGGGATGAAGTCAACGACACCATTTCGGAAGAACACTTCTATAAAAACGCACACCGCACCATATACTCCACATTCAGAGAACTGAATATCAAGGGTCAGCCTATTGATATTTTAACAGTATCGGAACTTTTAAAGAAAAAAGATGAATTGGATCAAGTAGGCGGATCGGCTTACTTGGCTGAGATCCTCAATCAAACTCCAACAACGGCAAACTTAAAAAGTTACGTTGAAATTGTAGCTGAAAAAGCAATTTTAAGAAAACTCATTACAGAGTGCCAAGGATTGGTTGGCAAGGCATATGACGGTGATTACGAAGATATCGGAACTTTTCTTGATAATGCAGAATCAAAAATCTTCTCCATCGCAGAAAAGAAAAAAGTGGATGGATTGATTCCAGCCAATGAGATTTTAAAATTAAACATGAAAAGAATTGATGAGCTCGCAAACCAAGGTGGATCTATCACGGGAGTGAGTTCTGGATTTACAGAGCTTGATAAAATGACCGCGGGTTTCCAGCCAGGTGAATTAACGATCATTGCAGCTCGCCCTTCTATGGGCAAGACAGCTTTCAGCTTAAACATTGCTACTCATGCAGCGATCAGAGAAGGCAAGAAAGTAGCTTATTTCTCTCTGGAGATGGGTCAAGAGCAATTGATGTTGAGAATGCTGGCATCTGAATCAAAAATTGATATGTCGCTCATGAGAGTGGGTAAGATCCCAGATTCGAGCTGGCCAAAACTTATTAATACCGTGAGCATCATCAGTAAATCTGGAATGTTCATCGATGAAACTTCGGGTATTAGCCCCTTTGAAATTCGCGCTAAGTGCAGAAGATTGAAAGCCACTCATGGACTCGATCTCATTATGGTGGATTACCTTCAGTTGATGGATTTAAAACAAAAAGTAGAAAGCCGTGAAAGAGCGGTTTCTGAAATTTCAAAAACTTTAAAAGCAATTGCCAAGGAATTGAAAGTTCCAGTGATTGCTCTGGCTCAGTTGAATCGCGGTGTTGAAGGCCGATCAGATAGAAGACCAATGCTTTCAGACTTGAGAGAATCGGGTTCTATCGAGCAAGATGCCGATGTGATCATGATGATTTATCGTGATGATTATTATGAAAGAGAAAACTCAGATGCCAAAGGTATTGCGGAAATCATTATCGGTAAACAAAGAAACGGACCAACTGGTGTAGCAAAACTTGCCTGGTTATCTCAATATGGTCAGTTTGCTAATCTTGCGGCCGAGAG
>JANMFM010000028.1:0-2565 GCA_031374125.1 Bdellovibrionales bacterium | reverse complement strand
TTCGTGAATTAACGCTGTATCAATTTCAATAGAGAACATGGGTTCGAGTTTAACGTCTAACTTGATGTTCTTTTCATATGCTAGGGGTTTTAACTGTTCTACGACCTTCTCGATGATCAGATTGATGTCGGCAGCCTCTTTTCTAATCTTAAAATCCGATGATTCCACTCGAGTGATCTGCAAAATCGATTGAATGTATCTATAGAGATCCTGACTTGAGTTTTGAATAGTCTCAAGATCCTTATTGAAGGGGCCATTGGATTGCATCAGTCTTGTGGCAATGCCTTGAATCTTTGCAATCGGAGTCTTCAAGTCATGGCTAATGAGACTGATGAAATTATTTTTGAGTTGCTCAAGTTCAAAGAGGTAACTCTTTTCTTGCTCGAGTCTCCAAGTTTTTCTTTCGTTTTGCGCAAGTTTAAAACCAATAAAGATAATGTAGGTTCCAGCAATCTGAATCAGAGCTGCAAAAATGGGCGTCCAGACATAATAAGTATCAAATAACCATGTCGAAAATCCTGCGATGATGGCTCCCAAAGAGATCAAGAATGCCATGGCGTAGTTTTGAGGATATTCAAAGATTATCAATAAAGTTAAAACCAAAATGATCGCTAAATAAAAAGCATAAAACTGAACCGGAAATTTCCTGGGAAAACGTTCGTTATTAAAATTATCCACAACTTGAGCAAACACTTCCGATTTTGTCATAAAACCCATTGGCGTAGGATAAAGATGTTCTTTTGAATCTTTGGTGCCAATAATTATGGTTTTTCCTCTCAAATCTTCTCGTTTTATTTTTCCAGTTAACAGATCGATGGCTTTGTAGGACGGAACTTTCTCCGGCGCTGCTTGATAATTTATAAAATATTTTTTTGAATAGGTTTTAATATCTCTTTTTTGATCCGAGAGAACATAACCAAAGCTTGGAATCTCGGCGATGGAGGTTTCAAAGGTTCTGACAATGCCATCCATATCGGGATAGAGGTTGATTAAACCTGTTTCGCGATGTCTGGTAAAAATCGGAAACTGAATTTGTCCTTCGGAAGAAATCCTTGCGGGCCAATAAATTTTTGGATTTTCAAATAATTCAGAATTGTTTTTAGAGATCTTCACATTTCCAAGGTTGCTACCAAAGAAGAATGTAACTCCAACTTTGTTGGGTTCGTATTCTAAAATTTTTCTTATGAGATGAGCCCACAGTTCTTCATTCCAATAATAATTATCCGTGAGAGTTTCGTTCACGTAAAGTGAGCGTAGGGATTCGAACGTATCGACTTTGACGTTTCTTAATTTTTTCCAATCCATTTCATTGATTAGGATTAATGCAATGTCGTTGGGCTTTGAGACATTTCCGCGAACTTGGAATCTGTAATCAAAGTTTGAACCGTAGTCCGTCCACAAAAAAGCTAAGCCTATCGCCCAGCAAAGGAGTGCCCTTAACCAAAAGGCTCTTGCGCCCCATGCCCACTTTAGGTAAGTGGTGAGGAAATGCTCGATTTTCTTTAGTATTTTGATAATAGACACTAGGCGTAATGATATACTATCTTATATGATTTAAATCAATGGTTGTATCAATGGAGTTTTATGGAAGTCGCACACGGAATTGCAAGGCTCAAAGCACAGGTTACCAAGTCAGTAGTTACCATTGGGAATTTTGATGGACTTCACTTTGGCCATCGTGAAATTATTTCAAAGGCCACTAGTAAAGCGCGCCAATTGAAAGCGCAATCGGTGGTCGTCACTTTCAATCCTCATCCTCGAAAAATCCTAATGCCCGAGCTCCATCATGTGCAGCTTTTCGAACATAAAGATCAAGAAAGAGAGCTGGCAAAACTGGGTGTAAACCTTTTGATATTGGAACCTTTCTCTAGAGATCTTTCGCAACTTACACCAGAAAAATTTTTGAGTGATTACATCATCAAACCTCTTTCCCCGATTGCTTTGGTGGTGGGATATGATTTTGCTTTCGGTGCCAATAGACAGGGAACGCTTTCGATTTTAGAAAAACTTTGTGAGATGCATGGGCTGGATCTGGAAATTGTTCATCCAGTCAAAATGGATGGCCTTGTGATCTCAAGTTCAGAAATCAGAAAGTCCATCAAGGAAGGCCACGTCGATATAGCTCGCAAAATGTTGGGCAGATCTTTTTATGTTTCAGGATTAGTCGAAAAAGGTGATCAGAGAGGGAGGCTTCTTGGATTTCCAACGGCAAATTTATCTACGAAGGCCGAAGTATTTCCAAAGGCTGGAGTTTATGCGACCTACACAAGTGTGAGAGGCGAAATCTATAAGTCAGTGACGAACGTGGGTTACAACCCCACTTTTGTTGACAGTGATGGAAAAAATAGACCTTTAAAAGTTGAAACTCATATCCTGAATTTCAACAAAGATATTTATGGTGAAGAGATCGAAATTTATTTTGAACAATTTATTCGTGCAGAAATCAAATTTCCAAACATTGACGCGCTCAAAGCGCAAATCAAACACGACATCGCAACAACATTAGATTTCTTAGAACCAATGAATTGCTAGGTACCAGTTACCTTTTTGTCCATACTTGCGTCA
>JANMFM010000353.1:0-3698 GCA_031374125.1 Bdellovibrionales bacterium | reverse complement strand
ATTTGGTAACACGTCATAGTGAATGATGAGAACTATGTCGGGTTTAAAATTATTGATCTTGTCAGCTCTTGCCCAAAGATCTTCTTTCAGGATGAAGTAATTGTAACGAGAAGTATCTGACCAAAGCTTTTTTCTATCAGTGCTCTGATCAAAGGCTTTATGAAGCACGCTTCCTGTGCCGCTGGAAAGAAGTTTTATAAACCAAGGTGAGTAAACATGTTCGAGAAGCTCGGTCTTTGCAAACTTTGTTACGGGCAGGTCCTCATACTTCATTTCTGTTACCGGAACCATTCCCATTCTTGTCAGCTCAACTTCTGCCCCTAATGCTTTGAGCTCACTTTGTAAAAGCAAAGAAGTCTGTAGTGCCATGACTCCTTCGCTCAGGTACTTTCCTTGATGTCTAACATATTTTCCAGTCATTTCATCCCATTGAGATTCACCCATATGGCCAGGGTCAATAGCTACTCGGAGCCCGCGTAGAGGTGCGCTTGGCGTTCCGAGGCGCTGGAAAGTTGTCGGTGCGGCTGTTGGATTGAGTTTGATGTTTAAAGTTTGTTTTGTTTTTCCATTGAAGTCTTCAAAACCTTTAAGTTCATTTGAAGAAAGTGTAAAGAGTTTGTCGAAAGTATTTTGCTTATCAAAATACTTTGAAAGTTTTTGAATATTGGAATAACTTTGGAAGTTATTCATCTTAACGAGTTCATCTTGGCCAGTCGATAAAACAGGAGAATTGTAATACTCCAAAACAGATTGGGTTCTCGTATAGATTTCTGCGGGAGTGAGTGGCGAGATGAAAGAACGATCATAGCTGCCTCGAGGTATAATCTCTAAGTTTTCATCCTCAGTTGCGAATGAGTAATTGGAGAAAGTGAGTGAAAATAGCCCGACGAATAGCCCAAGCATTAAGAGTGTAGATTTGATTCTCATGCTTAAATCATATTCAAAAGTACAATAATGTCAAAAAATATATATTAAAGTAACAGTATTTAAAAATTAAAAACCTTTAAATTCCGAAGGAACCTTTAAAGCTCACTTTTTTTGCGGTTACGTCTTGATACGCAAAAGATAATTCATATTGAGTTGGGACTAAATCAATCACAACAAAATTCTCAGCTCCTTCTCCGTACAAACGAGTTGGATTTTTTGGCAGTGAGCTCTTTGCCATGGAATGAAGGCTGCTACTCGTAATTTCTACGGTGTTGTAGCCAAAGTAATCTTTAGGCAATTTATTGATTTCCGTAAAATGCACATCGCCTGCAGCGAATACGCAAGGTGAGTTGAGTTGAGAAATTTTCTTTCTGAATACCTCACACTCCTGAGGAGCATCTAGGATATAACATTCATTTCCTTTTCTTTGACCTTGGAAGAATTGACTTCCTTCCATGATCCAATTGGGCTCACTGCCTGTAACCAATCTCGAAAATGCCCAATCCATTTGATCTTGTCCTAAGAATCCCTTCATTCCATTGTGCGTGAGACCTTTGAAATAACGATTGTCGAGGAGTAAAAATTTTTGTCCAAAGGCTCTGAAGAAACTAGATACTCCGGGGCCGTTTTCAAAAGAACTCACGATATTGTCTTGAGCTGTGAAGGCTCTGAAAGTATCCAGAGAATCATTTTTATGTTTATAATTGCCGTTGGTGTTGTTTGCTCCGTAATCATGATCATCCCATGTCACAAGTGCGGGCTTTAAATTTTTCCAATGGTAATAAGGTAATTTTTGGCGAGTTTCAATGTAGCGTCTCCACAAGAGTTCGGGTCCGTTGAATGTGGCTAAAATATCACCGTAGACGTGATCACCGATAAAGAATAAAAGATCACAGTCTGCTTGTTCTACTCTTGGCCAAATAACGTCTTTATTTTTATTGCTGTCCATCATACAAGACATCATTGCAAAACGTGCGTTTCTTTTTTCGATATCGAGTAGGCCTAAATTTCTTTCGTCTAATATTTTTTTCTTATCATCTAAAACTCTAAAGATAAACTCACCTAGGTACGGTAAGTTGATGTATGCCAGTTTGTCCACTCTCCAATCTGAGGAGTCTCTTGTTGCTTGTTTGAGATAGTATGGGGAATAGGATTTGCCCGTACTTGTGTGGATGAGTTCGTAATGGACGTTCATCTGTTTTGGCACGTCCACGGTGAGTTGAGTCGTTGTTTGAGTCGTTAAACCTTGAAGTATGCTGAATCCATTTTTCTGAACATCGTAGGTATCTTTTGCAAAGGCATGTTCGGGTAAGGCAAGATCAACGGCCAGTACAGTTGCTGAAACAGAAGATAATTTTAGAAAGTCACGGCGATTCATATCCCTCTCCACCTTAAGAGTTTGAGTTAGATACTTGTCGGACTTTTAGGCATGTTGTTTAGAAAATGACACAAGATCAGGACTAAGGAATATGATGTCATTGTAGTGGAATGCGGAGTTAGGAATAATAGTTAAAGTGATTTTTCTGTTCGTTTTATTAAAAAAAATGCCAATCATAATGATTGGCATTTTTAAATCATTCGAATTTATCTAAAACTTAATTGCAGCCCCAATTTTGATCTGGGCTAAGAGCATTCACGTGAAATAATTCTGCATCTTGATGAGTCCAAACGGTAGAGCTCACCCAAGCCACGTCTCCATATGGAGTTTGGAATAACGCCTGAACAACGCCTTTGTCAGAGAAATACTCTGGACGAAGTTGAGAGCAGTCCATGCTAGGAGCGCTGTTGATAGAAACGTATTTACCATCTGTAGATTTTGATGAATAACGATAAACGCTTTCTTTAGAAACGATAACTTTCTCAGGATTTTCATTTCCTTCTGTAACCTGAAAACAATCTCAGAAAAGATATCCTTTCTAATCAAGTTTATATTTGACGCGCTATATTTTGTATAATTGGAGAGAAATCAATGGCTTGAGAAGCTTGATATCTATCAAATCAAAGATATTTTACGTTCTCCAAGGCTCGCGTTCATTTTAATAATGAAATATTCTGTATGGGAAGTTTCTTATAAACTAGAGGCACAATTATTTTCAATATTATTGAAATTTAATAAAATTTAAATAATATTAGTTTGAAGAAACGAGAGAAAATGAAATTAATAGGAAATATAGCATATGTCGTTTTCTGATGACTTGAAAAAAGTCGGTAGAACAATCTTTAATCAAGTTATCAAAGAGACTTTGAAAAAGATTTTTTCACCCAAGCCTGACAAATCGGAAGGAAAAAAAGAAGAAAATTCTCAAAACTCTAAAGAACCTAATTTCCCCAAAAGTCATCCATGGAGAATGTGTCCAATTGGACATCATTGGGTTCGTACGCATCCATTAACTATCCCACCAAGTGATAAAGGTCCTAAAAGAAAAACAACCCGTCACGGTCATTGCCGTATAAATTCTGGTCGTTCAGAATTTTATACAGCAGATGAACTTAGAGAAATAGCTAAACAGCATTTCGATAAATTAATTCAAGACTCTGATACTATGCCTGTTCCTGATTCGCTTAGTTTTCCCAATGGTAATGCATATGATGAACTTATTGGAGGTTGGACAAAGTTTTGGAATGAAACGTTGAAAGCTAAAAACCCTCTCACGCCAGATTTTGTAAAAGCGCTTATCGCAACCGAATCTAGCTTTCGAGTGCCGCCAGATGTGAAGAGTAAAGATGGCTCAGCGCGAGGGTTAATTCAAATAACAGAAAATACTCGAAAA
>JANMFM010000341.1:0-5590 GCA_031374125.1 Bdellovibrionales bacterium | reverse complement strand
AAAGTGGCGCAGGACGTGTCTGTTACATGTGTCCTTAACCAATCATCAAATTGCAAAGATGTTAACGCTTCCTCTGAATGAGGGAGCGTTGTCATTATTACGCCCAGGGTTTCATTTCTATGAAAAGAGCCATGGGTTGATTGCACTCCAGTCACTGCAGTGAGAATTTGGAGAGTGAGATTGGTAAATACATATCCTAGCTCAGAGCTGACAAGAACTGAGGCCTTATCTTGAGAATTTTTATAAAAACCTTCCCATGCGCGCACAAGAGCATTGGGGTAGGTGCTCTTCACGGTTTTGAAAAAGTAATCATCCCAAAGCATTTCTTTTTTAGTTTTGAATAGATGAATTTGATCAAATGGATCTTTTCCATAAATCAATTTATAAGACACGGTTTTCTTTTTAGGGTAAACTGTAATTTGGGATTCTCCATTTTTAGAAAAAACAGAAATTGTATTGTTTCCATTATCAACCAAAGCAACATGCACGCCTTTTATATCAATAAAGTTCTTGGCAAGATTTTTTTCCTCACCAGGCAAAGTATAAAAAGCTCCAAAAGCAATAATTTCTGGGGCAACAAAGGCATAGTCTGTCTTTTCTTTGAGAGTAGTTTTTTGTAAAAATCCTTTTTTCTCAAGAGGTTCTTTGTAATCGATGGCTTTTGGAATTTGAAAGTGATTTCCATGGTCGCTAACAATTACAACTTCTAATTTTTTTTTGTATTCGGCTTTGAAATCGGATTGAAATGTTTTGATTTTTTTTGCCAAATTTTTTAAGTAATCGATAACATTTTTTTCACCACCTATGTGAGAAATAATATCTGTATTCACAATAAAAGCGCTAGTAACAGATTTATTCTTAATGTTTTTAGGTTCCAGTAAAAATCGCAAAAAAGAGTCGGTCCAATAAAGTGCAGATGTTTCCGTCCAAGTCATACTCATAAGATGTTGAAAAACACCCTCAGCCTTAAAATCGAATTTTTTTTCATATTGTGGTGGAGTGGTAAGGTGATCGATGAGGGTTCCGTATTCTCTTCCTAAAGTTCCATCAGAATTTTTGATCATTTCAAAGCCGGCCTTGGTATATCCTTTTTCGGGAGGTGCATTCATAATGTGGGCCCAGTTGGGATCAGAGATTGAAGGGAAAGTTGCTACCATCGGTATTGGTCGTCCGAACTCTCTGAAATAACCACTCTCATGCATTTTTGAAAGAGTGTTGTAACTGATACCATCGAGGCCGATAATAATAATATGTCGAGAGTCTTTAGGTGATGCGCCAGAAGAGGAAGAGTCCGTTCCCTTTGAATAAGGGCTCCATAAGATTGAAAATAATGCTAAAACAATAAGCCCGCTTAAAAAAAAATTCATTCGATCCCCTCTAAGGGAATTTAACGCACGAAGCTTAATATTGCCACCTTACAGAATGACACATACTGTAGAGAAATTAGATTACGACAAGACTAAAGAGACTAGAGGAAAAGATGAAAACTAAAATGTTAAGCCCATCTATAATGGATTTTGTACTTAAGAATTTTGCTAAGAATTTTACAGCTACGAAGCCTAACACATTGATTAATGTATTAGCAGTTCTTGCAGGAAGTTTCTTGATTGTACTGAGTGCTCAAATCTACATTCCGCTTCCGTTCACTCCTGTTCCGATCACAGCACAGACATTGTCTGTGCTTTTGGTGGGTTCATTGCTAGGTTCAAAGCGAGCTCCGCTTTCGGTTTTACTTTATGTTCTTTATGGTGCCTTAGGGTTTCCTGTTTTTTCTGAGAACTCTGGTGGCATGCAAGTGTTAATGGGCGCAACAGGCGGATATATTTTTGGATTTATTTTAGCGGGATACGTTGTTGGAAAATTCACCGAAATGGCTTGGGATAAGTCTCTGGGCAAAAGTTTAATTGCAATGACGGTTGCTCAGTTATTGATTTTTATTCCTGGGTTATTGTGGCTAGGACAATTTGTAGGATATGCAAATGTTTTAGAGCAGGGTTTTTATCCTTTTATTATTGGTGGAATAATAAAAACACTGCTTGCAGGTTCGAGTTCGGTTCTTGCTTGGACTTTCATTAAAAAACTTTCACCTAAGGTATAAAAATGGCAAATTTAATTGATTCAAAAATGCCAGCGTTGCAACAAGAGCAGGCCAAAAAAATTCTTATCGAGTTAAAAGTTGATAACTTAAAAGTTCACTTTGATACTAAATCAAATCTACTTGTTTTCGAAAGAGACAGAAGAGTCGTGAGCGTTCCTGTAAAATTAATCGAAGAAAATCTCTGGTCAGATATCCGGTTTTTATTTAGAGCTACATTGAATTCTCAGAATTCACTTTGGAATAGAGCCGCCGATGACAACGACTGGTCCGGCAAAAATCATTACGACGAATAACAAAGGAGAAATTGAATGGCGTTTGAATTACCAAAATTACCTTACGAAAAAAATGCTTTAGAGCCGCACATCTCAGCAGAGACGTTGGATTTTCATCATGGCAAGCATCACAATGCTTACGTTGTAAAACTCAATGAACTGGCTAAGGGCACGAAATACGAAACTATGAGTTTAGAAGAAGTGATCAAAAACTCTGAAGGACCGATTTTCAACCAAGCTGCTCAAATTTGGAATCATACTTTCTATTGGCATTGTTTATCACCAAAAGGTGGTGGAAAACCAACGGGTAAATTGGCAGAAAAAATCGATTCAACATTTGGATCCTTTGAAAAGTTCAAAGAGCAATTCACAAGTACATCGGTAGGAACATTCGGTTCAGGGTGGGGATGGCTCGCACAGGATGCGGCTGGAAATTTAAAAATCATTTCTACATCCAATGCGCAACTTCCAATGACCCAAGGTTTAACGGCATTGC
The DNA here is from genome assembly GCA_031374125.1 of Bdellovibrionales bacterium. Lineage (GTDB taxonomy): Bacteria > Bdellovibrionota > Bdellovibrionia > Bdellovibrionales > JAEYZS01 > JAEYZS01. The sequence goes on along the minus strand of JANMFM010000341.1, from coordinate 2,724 downwards.
TAACTTGTGATGTTTGGGAACATGCTTATTACATCGATTATAGAAATGCTCGTCCAAAATATGTTGAAGCTTTCTGGAATTTAGTTAATTGGGATTTTGTTTCCAAAAATATGAAGTAACATGGTGGTCGCCACACATGGGCGACAGTCCGTTATTTTAAATTCTTAAAAGATTCCGTAGCACGAATAAGAGCGTCGGTAATGGCGGGTTCATCTACAGCGTGACCCGCAAGAACGGGTTCAAATCTTGCTTCAGGCCAAACTTTATGAAGATCCCAAGCATTCTTGAATGGGCAAACCATGTCGTATCTTCCGTGCACAATGACCGAAGGAATATGTCTGATTTTATAAACGTCTTCAATCAATTGATTGTCGGATCCAAACCAACAACCATTGATAAAATAATGGGCTTCGATGCGAGCAAGGGAGAGCGCCATATGATCACTTCCAAAAGTGTCTATAGCAGCTTGATCGGGAATTAATTTGATTGTCGATCCTTCCCAAACGCTCCAGGCTTTTGCGGCTTTGAGCTTTTCGGTTTCATTATCGCTCGTTAATTTTTTGTAGTAAGCAGTAAGCATATCGGTGCGCTCTGCTTCGGGAATCACTTCAATGTATTTTTCCCAAAAATCAGGGAACACATGATGGGCGCCGAATTGATAGAACCAATTGATTTCTTCTTTTCTACATAAGAAAATTCCTCTTATAACTAACCCTGTTACGGATGTGGGGTGAGTTTCGGCGTAAGCTAAAGCTAGGGTTGATCCCCAAGATCCGCCAAATACGAGCCATTTTGAAATTTCTAGATGTTCCCTGACTCTTTCGATATCAGCTACTAAATCCCAAGTCGTATTTTGTTTAAGTTCAGCGTGTGGAGTAGATTTTCCGGCGCCCCGTTGATCAAATAAAACTATACGGTAATGTTTTGGATCAAAATACCGTCTGTGCTTCGCAGATATGCCAGCACCAGGCCCACCGTGAAGGAATACAACCGGCTGACCTTTTGGATTCCCACACTCTTCAATATAAAGCTCATGAATATCAGAAACTTTTAATCTAAACGTATTATAAGGCTCAATCTCCGGAAAAACATTGTAAGTCATCTCTGCTCCCAACAACAAAAGGTGCGTCCAAAAGGTGCCCGTCAACAAAAGGTGCCCGTCGACTTTTGGGAACCCACCGCATTATCATTATTATTTCTTACTATTCTTTAAATAATTTTTAAGGTCAACTTTTTGATTAGTTTTACGTGACCTATTCACTTTAAAGATGGGCTTCTTTAGAGCTTTTTTTACACACTCTTTTATATCCTCTGGGTAGGGCTCGTTTATCCAATCAAAAAATTCTTGTTTTTTCGTTGGTAAATGTTCTTTAAATCCATTCTCATTTTCAATGAAAATGTTTTGATTTTTGACTATGGATGAATACGGATACAACTCTACTTTAGGTTGAATTCTAACTTCTAATGGATTTTGATACAAATATTTTACTGCGTGAGCATATTGGATTGAATCTTGAATGAAGGTCCAGTGGTATCTTTGCCCAAAGATTTTGTTTATTCGATTGGAGGATCGAGCTATTCTACGACTTACTTCAGTCATAAAATATCTCATACCTAAATCTATGTTAGAATCAGGAGTGCTTATAATCATATGAAAATGATTATTCATTAATAGAAAATGATGGAATTGAAAACCATATTTTTCTTTGGTCTTTTTAATCACTTCAATGAAAATATAATAACAAAGATCAAGTGACAGCGTAAACCAATCTTGGTTATTCGACCTTGCGTTTATGTGGTAAGGATTCAGATCTGTTCGGATGAGTTGTTTTCTAGCCATTTATGCTATTGATGCAAAAAACAGGTTAGATGCGAGATTAAAAATATGAGCTTTAAGTGAAATAAAAAACAGTTTTCGGATTTTTGTCCGAAAATGACTCGGTGGGTTCCCAAAAGTCGACGGGCACCTTTTTTAGGTGTTGAGTCGGTCGAGTAATGGGCCTGAGATGGTGATTACGCTGGATCTCGGGATTGTTCCTTCTCCGTCTGGCCAAATACTTGTGTAGCCATTTTCTTCTGACGAAGAATTTCCTGGATGCTGTACTGATAAAAATAATGTTTTAAAATCAGGGGAAAAGCAAGGGCCTGTAAATTCAGCATCCGCGGGACAAGATGCAACTTGGTAAACGACACCTTTGTCTTCTCCTGATGTAGGGATATAAAAGAGTCCATTGTTGCCAAAGCCTTTGTAAGGAAAATCTCCGATAAGCTTTTCACTTATGTCTGAAGTGACCCAGAGATTTCCTTTTTTATCTATAGCGAAATTATCCGGGCAAGACATTCCTGCATCGGGTCCGCATTCGAGCCACTTGTAAGACTTGAATTTGAGAGATGCTGGATCTTGATTTTCTTCGTCTATGGCTAGAATATATCCGTGGGCATCAAGACGTTTTTGATTGTTCGTGCAAGCAATAAGAACAGTATTTGTTTCCGGCAAGATATCAATGTCTTCTGGACGATTGAGTGGCGTGGCATCCAACATTTTTGCAGCTGTACGCGTTTGTACCAAAAGATCCGTGAGATCTTTGAATTTACCTTTTAATTTAGGATTCTCTAGAGTGAGAGGTCTCCACGTTCCTGTTTCCATATGTGCAACATACAGAGTTCCTTTGTCTAAGCTTCCTTTTTCATCAGAAATGAATTTATAGAGATGTTCATCCTCAG
>JANMFM010000319.1:0-5692 GCA_031374125.1 Bdellovibrionales bacterium | reverse complement strand
ATTGATATCATTTGTAAATCTTAATGTACCAACTTGCGCGATTTTTACGGCTTTCTTTTGTACGTCGGCTTTTTTTACTTTTTCGATGACGGTGTATTCAACATGATCCAAGTCTAAAGCTTCAAGATCATCCGTAGCTTCGATTCTTCTTGTGTCGTGTCGGTAGATCACGCTCATGCTTCCCTGACCTTGCCAGTCGATAACTCTAACAACTTGACCCAATTTATTCTCTAGAACAAATTTGCTTTCTTCAGTGCTATTTTTTTTCAAGTTTGTCTTCATAGTATTACCTTAAGCTTTCTGATCTTTCGATACGGTCCTTGAAGTTTTTTCTCACTCCAATAAGATCATCGAGAGATTTATCATTTTCTACCGTCGTAATCGCTTCCGTTGAAAAATTGTATTTACCACCAACCGTGCGATCGTCGAAATCTAAATTTGTGCTGAGCTTTTTCTTAGGTGCTTGAGTCTGTGATTGCTTTTGTTTTTTCTGGGCATCTCTCTGTGTCGCCGCATCCGCGTCTTTAACCACAAAGATCGTAGCCATAAAAAGGAGGGCAAATGCCAGTGCTAAAGTTTTCAAATTAACGTCCTCCTGTTTTGAGCTCAGCAAGTCTCGCATCTAAGTAAGCAACCATGGGGCCACGATTAAGGCGAGTTTCAATATCTTTCATTTTTTCTAAGTAGCCAGAATCAAATGGATTTTTAGAAACTTGTGTTCTTACAGATGCCAACTCTTGTGACAATTTTTGTCTTTGTTGCCATTTTTTTGTCAACGTTAGAGCTGAGTAATTCAAACGCTTAGCAACTTGGTTCACAGCTTTTAATTCTTCTTGTGCGAGTTTGTAGCCTGGAGAATTACTTTGAGTTGAGACATCCATGATGTCTAAAATCGATGAGTCTTCTTTGTTGTTCCAAAGTTCATCTGTCTTGCTGATGAGGTCCTTAGATTTTTGATTGTAAGGAGCCACTTGGTCTTCGATTAGTTTTTTGTATTGCGTTCTTTGTTGAGCTTTTAAACCCTTAGGCATAGGTAGTCTTAAGATGTCATTGGCAAGGCGTCTATTTTCAAAACTTAAATTGGATAATGCTACCAACTGCAGTGTGAAATCTTTAAGTCGTATGGCTCTATCGGCATGTCTTTCCACTCGTGAAATGAGGTTTAATCTTTCAGCGATAGAGCTTCTTAAATTCTTCGGTCCGCTACTTCTGAGACGGTGTTGAGCCAAATTATTTACTTCTTTTTGCATTTCTTTAAGAGCGTCGATTCTTTCTAGTAACTGACCTTCAAATGTATTGCTAGATCCTCTTTTCGAGAGCATTTCGCGCTTTAATGAGTCAGATTTTTTTTCCTCAAAGGCGAACATTCCGGCTTGCATATAGAGTTTGATATTTCCCGCTAAGATTCCGTCGTATTTATTGAAAGCTTTGTTTTTGTTCTTAGCCAATCTTACAAGACTGTAAGCCACGTCTTGCCTTTGAGCTTTATTATTCGAGATATCAAGGAATTCTTCGTAATATCTTGTGGGATTTTGTTCTGCCAGTTCAGACAACATTCCCAATTTCAATACATGTTCGTCCATGTTCTTTTTATCCGGACTGATTCTTTTGAGAGTTGCGAGGGCATTCTTGAAATCCATCTTCATCTCAAAAGCCCAAGCGAGTTGAGTTAGGGCTTCGTTCTTTTCTGACGGCGATGCGCTTTTTTCTTTGAGAGTTAAGTTTGAAGAATCGATAAGTGCATCAAGATTTTTTACTTTGTAAGCGATAAGCGTTCGGTGCTTGTAATAGCTAATTTTTTCGGTATTTGTAGCCTTTGATAAATCTGTTTTTGCAAGTTTTGCGTAATGTTTTTCTAACTCAGATTCGGATTTAGAGCTGTTGATGGCTTTGGCGGCTTGGTTCAATGTTGATTTTCTAGCGATGGCCAAGAATTCTAATTTTCTCTTTGGCAATTTTTGCGCATATTCGTAAGCCCATTCTTCTAATTTTTCATCTTCTTTTAAGATCACTAAAGTATCCAGACTGAGATCTGCGGCCTTGTCCTTGATGCTCTGTGGATCTTTCTGTGGTCCTTTTTTATCGGAAAGAGCGATGTCTTTGAATTTCTTTGCAGCATTGGCGTGATCGCCTTTTTCAAGTAGAACTTGTGCTATTTGATATTCAACTTCGAGAGCTTTTTCACCGTTTGGATTTAAATTCAAGTATTGCGCATAAGCGGCGTCTCTGAGTTCGATGATTTTCGCAAGTTCTGCCACTTCGATGGAGCCGAGAAGAGATCCTTCGAAGATTTTTGTGATGCTTTTGTCTTGTGTCTTTAGATCTTTATTATTCTTATTCTCATGTGAAAGCTCGGCAGAATTTTTATAGAATTTGAATGCATCAGCGTATTGCTTTCTTTTTTGTGCGGCAATGCCAGCCCAGTAGTTGATTTCGATATCAGGGAAGCTTGAAGTATAAACCTTGTATGCGTTGATTAAATGTTCGGAAGGAGTTCTTTCCTCTGCTTGACCCCAGTCAGTGATCAATTTTCTCAATAATTGCTCTAATGCTTTGCAATTTGTTTCGCTTTCACAGTCTTCAACTAACATTTTTGCGGCGATTTGAATTTCTTTAACAGTTTCTGGTTTTTTGTTTAGATCATATTGAATTCTTGCGATTTTGATTTGACCTTCAATTTTCTCATCGCCCTTTTGTTTGTTGTTTCCAATGATAGCCCAAACCTGAAGTGAGCTTTTCTTTTTGCCAGCGCGATCGAGTTCGTTTGCAAGATATGTTAAGTTTCCTTCTTTAATGTTTGCAGGAGTGAGTTCAATCAATGTCTCGATATCTTGTGCATTGATGTCTTTTCTAGCTAGGAATGTTGCGAGATCTCTGGATGATTCTTCTTGGAATGAGGAGTCTTGGCTACCGTCAGGTCTTTTGAAGGTATTTGGGTCTCTTAAAAGAGCAATCATAAGTTGGATGGCTTTATTTGTATTGCCTGAGTGGAACTCACCCCACGCTATTCTGTATTTTGCGTATCCGCGTCTTTGAGCCTTTGGGATTGCTAATGCGGATTGGAAGTGGCTTAAAGATTTTTTGAAATTTCCGGCGTTGTATTCGTGGTCACCAACTTCGATAAAGGCTTCGGCAACAACCTCTGCATCATAATGTTTTCTGTTTTTAATAATTTGTTCAAATAATGATTTTGATTTCTTAGATTCGCCTAAAAGTTGGTGAAGGTGAGCTCTTTGTAAAAGAATAAGCCCTTGAGTTTTCTTTCCGGCTTTCGCAAATGATTTTTCATATAGACCTAGCGCAATTTTTCTATCGGATTGAATTTCTTTACTGTAAGTGGCTTCGCCTTTCCCTTCATTTTCCATAGCATACATTCGGGCTCTTTCAGAGTGAAGATCGGCAAGGCGGATCAGCATATTTTGTTTGTTGGCAGTTTCTTCGGTAAAGCCTACGATTTGAGTCAGTTTACTGATAAGACTTGTATGTGAGTCCAAATCCATCTTATCCGCAATAGCAGGTATCGCGAACGATAATGATAAGATAAGAGCAACAAGTTTATTCATGGTTTACGTCCTTCATCTGATTCCGTGCTCATAAACTTTTGAGTACGGATACTTTTTACGGATACTGTTATTGTGCCGTCTATTTTTTAGTCTGCGGCATCGCTGCAAATTTATACTGATTGAATCCTGCAGATCCGCCTGCGCGGATCACGGGACTTAACAGTGCGAAATCCAATTGTCTGTCGGCTTGAATAATTAGAGAATTTTTAACATCATCCGTATCTTGTTCTTTTGATTTTTTCGCTTCGATCAATTTTCCGATCAAATTTTCTAATTTAACTTCTTTTTCATCTACAAAAATTCTATTGCCTTCTATTTTCACGACCGTACCCATAGTCATCATTTCAGTTTGAGTAGCGTTGGGTAATTGAATGTGTTTTGACAGATTCACGTTTTGCGCATCACCGCTGTAGTTGGATAATAGGAAGATCACAAGAATAGAGAAAGCATCGATTAGAGCCGTGAGGTTTAAAGAGAACACCATGTTGTGTTTCTTCATTCCTCCACCTTTTGACTTGATAGCGCCTTGGCTAGCAATCGGGCCTCTTAGACTATGATTTTTTAAAACACTTTGTGATGACATAAGTTCCTCAGTATTCAGTTAGTTAGGAGTCGCAACAGCGACTGCTGCTTAAAGCGGTGAAAGTCCAACGTCTTTAATGTTTGCACCCTTCAATGAATCCATAATTTGGATAATGCTGTCGTAAGATGTGTTACTTGATGGCATCAAAAGAGCGATTTCAAATCCATGCTGTTCCGAAAGAGATTTGATTCTGTTTTGTAAGCTTGATAAATTTAACTGGCCATTGTTTGCAGAAACGGTTTGGTCGCCCATTTTTCCTTTAGTATGTTTAAAAGAAAATACAACGTTTGATTTTTCATCAACCGTTAGCCAAACCGAAGGAGGATTTTTAGTTTCAGCTTGGCTTTGGCCGCCAAGGGCTTGTGAGGTTTTAATCTGCCCAACTTGAATCCATACTACCGTCATCAACAAAAAACAAATACACACAGAGAGAACGTCGAATACTGGTAGTAAATTTAATTCTACATCGAGAGATTTTTTATTTTGTCCGCCTACAAAGCCCATGATTCCTCGCTTCTTAATTCAGTAGTCGCTGGGGCGACTACTATGATTAGTTAAAAGTTAAACCTACTTAAGGATACGTTTCTTAGTTACTGGCTCATATCCGTAGCTCAACCAGTTGAAGATCATCAATGAACTTTGGTTGATATCTTCTTGTAAAGATGTCGCTCTGTTTTGGTAAACGGCGTACATAACAAGAGCTGGTATGGCCATCAAGAGACCATATGCCGTTGCATACATCGCCATTGAAATACCTTGTGATAATAATGTCGCTTTTTCGATCGGGTTTGAATTCGCAACCGCTGTGAAAGAATCGATCAGACCAATGATTGTACCTAATAGACCAGCAAGGGTACCAATGTTACCGATGGCAGCCAGGAATCCAGTTCTTTTCTCTAATAATGAATTCTCAGACAATAGTACTTCATCCATTTTAGATTGGATTTCTTCTTTTCCGCCCATATCGATAGCGGCTTGAACTCCAGCTTCAACTACGCGACCTAACGTGTGAGATTGACCTAGAGTTTTTGCTCTGCTCAATACGGTTGTCATATTTCCTTTTTTAATGTCAGATTCAAAAGACTTAGCTAATTTTTTGTTGTTGAGTCCACGCTTCATATATAGAGCTTGAAATCTTTCCGCGATAATTGCTAAAGATACGATTTGTCCTGTGAAGATGATCCACATAACAAAACCACCGTGCTCGAATGCTTTTCCAATATTTGTAATGAAATCCATTTTATCCTCTCTCGTTTCAGCAGTCGCTGTGGCGACTCCTAGTGTGTATTAAAGTTTTGGACCTAACTTAAGATAAATAGGTCCATCGGGTACCTTATGAGCAAGGCCGGTGCCAGGCCCTAGGTCGTATAGTTTTGAGACAGGCAAAATTTGGATGAAGAAATTCTATCCACCAGGGACCAAAAACGTCACGAACTCAAACGGCCACAACGAATTGAGTCTAATTAAATGCCACCAAGGAAGCGCGTAATAGGGAATGCATCTTTGATAAGAAGGATATGAAGTGATTTCGGTGCGATTAATATGA
>JANMFM010000296.1:0-12885 GCA_031374125.1 Bdellovibrionales bacterium | reverse complement strand
TGTTTTTATGTTTACTATTGGACTGGAAGTGGATCTTGGGTTAATTAGAAATAAAGCCAAACAAGCTATCGCAGTTTCTCAAGTGGGAATAGCTGTCCCATTTATTTTGGGAGTATTAGCGGCATACATATTTTATGATGATTTTAGAACTCCTCAGAGTGATTTTGCTTCTTTCGCTTTATTTGTAGGAATTGTGATGAGCATTACGGCATTTCCCGTACTGATAAGAATTCTGCAAGAATACAATATGACGAAGACCGCCCTTGGAACCATGGCGATCACTTGTGCCGCCGTAGACGACATTACAATTTGGTTGATTTTGGCAGTTTTTATCGGTGTCTCAAAAAATTCAAATATTTTGCATATATTGATGATTGCCACATTTCTTTTGGGTATTGCTTTCTCTCGTACAGAATTTTTTAAAACGAAATTCATCGAAAAAATTGGGAGTATAAGTTCTAAAATTTTTCTTCCACTCTTTTTTACTTTTTCAGGATTGAGAACTGATATCTCATCGGTACAGAGTGCAACTCTCTGGTCTATATGTATAATAATAATTCTTTTTGCAGTTTTTGGAAAACTTTTTGGAGTTGCTATTATGGCAAAGTTGACAGGATCCAATTGGAAAGATGCATTTGCTCTGGGTGCCTTAATGAATGCGAGAGGATTGATGGGCCTGATTGTATTGAATATAGGTTATGATGTGCAGATTTTGTCGAAAGAAATTTTTACGATTTTAATCATCATGTCTTTTGTCACGACAATGATGGCGGGACCTCTCTTGAAAATCACTCTAAAACGAGTTTTATCATAAGGCCAATCACTACCAGCACCAATAAGGGGCGAGCCAATTTTTCGGCTTTCTTACTGGCCAAGCTAGAACCTAGTAGCGCCCCAACAAATGCAAACACGGCTAAATTTAATCCTACCGGCCAATTCACCACGCCACTTAAAGAAAAACTAGCAAGTGCGGTGGTTGCAGAAATTGCATTTGCAAATTTAGAAGATGCAATCGCGGTCATCAATGGAAGCTTGGCCCAGATCACAAGGCTGAGTAACATCAGCGTTCCACCGCCAGGTCCAAGCACTCCGTCATATATACCGCAGAAGATTCCAGAAAAAATCAATTTGTAAAAATGCTCTGAAGCTTGGGGATTGGGCTGTTCATTTTTTAAGAAAGTTTTTTTATTAAGAATGATATAAAGAAAAACAGGGCAAACAGTTATAACCAAATATTTAAATATTTCTACGGGTAAAATCAACGCAAGCTTTGAGCCAATAAAAGTTCCGACACCAACGGATAATAAAAATGAAGTCGCAGACTTGAGCTTGAGGTGACCGTTTTTTGCATAAACAATGAGAGCTGTAACAGCTGCTACGGTGGCTATAATTTTATTAGTACCAACGGCGGCAGCCCCAGGTCCCACTAACATTGTAAAAACAGGAAGAGTGATCAGCCCTCCGCCACCCACAATGGAATCTATAAATCCAGCAATAAACACTAAAATTTTGAAAATGATTTCCATTTTTTCACTTTAACTTTTTCCGCTTTAACTTTTTAAATGCTTCAGCAAAACAAAATACAAACTATTTACCTCAAGTGGCTTAGTAAGATAGTCATTGCATCCAGCTTGAAGACAGCGCTCCCGATCTTCCTTCATAGCATTTGCTGTTAGGGCAATTATGGGTTTGTTGAAACCTTTATTTCTAAGTTCTTGAGTCGCCGTGCAACCATCTTTAACAGGCATTTGAATATCCATCAACACAATATCAGGGTTAATGGAAAGTGCTTTCTCCGCCCCTTAGCTACTATTGAAATTTTTCTTTTCCACTTCTTGAGCTACGTGATTCAATTCATCCGGTGTACGATTTAAATTTTTTACTGAATTTAAGTTTTTAAAATAAGCCGTTACCTTTGACAATAACGATCGTACAGATGAGCTAGGCAAATATCTCTCCGGAGAGGCAATTCAAGAGGAGCAAATATTAATTAATTACATATAATTTATTTAAAATAATCAAATATGTATCGTGCCTATCTGTGTCAAGATCATCTCTTTAGTAGTATTCCAATTGAGGGTTGAATTATGATTTTCATTCGCAGATATATGTAAAGGGAGACTTAAGAAATGCAGCCAAAAATTCCAGAAAATGTTGTTTGTCATAACTTCATAAAAGGTGCTTGGATTTTGGGCGAACAGGGCACGCAAAATGTAAACTCACCCTATAACGGTAAAAAAATAGGGACATTCAGTATTCCCACAAAAAAACAAATTGACCAAGCCATCGATGCAGCGGAAGTGGCGCAGAAATCTTGGGCAAAACTCCCGATCAAGGAACGTAGTAAAATTTTATTTAACTTCAGAAATATTCTAATCAGAGACCAAGATGAGATAGCTCATTTAAAAAGTTCAGAAAGTGGAAAAACCTTTGAAGAAGGTAAGGCTGGTCTGATGAAAGGGATTGAGGTGCTTGAATATGCACTTTCAATTCAAAACTTAGATCTTGGTGGAAAAGTAGAAGTGTCAAAGGGTGTCACGTGCGAATTTCGTCGTGAACCTTTGGGTGTTGTTGCGAACATCACTCCATTTAACTTTCCGGCGATGGTTCCGATGTGGACGATTCCAATCGCAATCGCTCTTGGAAATTCGTATATCTGGAAGCCATCCGAAAAAACGCCACTCACAGCATTTAAAATCGCTAGTAGCTTCAAAGAAGCAGGTTTGCCTGATGGAATCCTTACGGTCCTTCACGGTGGTGGAGATACAGTGAATGCCATAATCGATCACCCAAAGGTAAAGGCGATTGGGTTTGTTGGTTCAACAAAAATTGCAAAACTTGTTTATCAAAGAGGAACTCAGTTAGGGAAAAGAGTTTTGGCCTTGGGCGGTGCAAAAAATCACATCGTACTTTTGCCAGATGCAAATATGGAATTGAGTGGGATTGGAATTTCCGATTCTTTCACGGGCTGCGCTGGACAAAGATGTATGGCCGCTTCCGTACTGCTAGCAGTTGGTGATGTGAAATCGCATATCGAAAAAATCGTGCAAAGAGCCGCTTCACTGGAGCTTGGAAACACAATGGGCGCAATCATCACTAAGGATCAAGTTGAGTTTTTAAAAGGTGCAATTGAACGCGCTGAAAAGGCGGGAGCAAAAATTTTATTGGACGGTAGAAAAGCCAAAGCTCCAGCAGGTATGGATCAAGGCAATTGGATTGGGCCAACGATCTTAGATATGGTGACAACGGGATCTGAGGCGAGCACGGATGAATTATTCGGGCCGATCTTAAGCATTGTTCATTGCAAAGACATCACTCAAGCTATGGAAATTGAAAATAACGTAGTTTACGGAAATGCTTGCAGTGTCTTCACAACAAATGGAGCACTTGCAGATAGAGTATCTAGAGAAGCTTCCACGGGAATGGTTGGTGTGAACGTAGGAGTTCCTGTTCCGCGTGAGCCATTCTCTTTTGGTGGTGTGAATGCTTCAAAATTTGGTCATGGTGATATCACAGGGCCATACAGTTTGGACTTTTGGTCCAATGTAAAAAAAATAACAACGAAATGGGAAATGCAGGCAGACAGTAATTGGATGTCTTAAGAAGATCTTTTAGGAGATTAGGATGAAGGAAAATAAATTTACAGATTTCAAAAAGAAATCAAGCCATGTGATCTTGGCTTCACATACAAATTTAAAATACAAAGAAACTCTGCCAATTGATTGGGGGAATAAAGATCCTCTCAAGCGTGGGCCCGTAGTGGCGTCGATCACTAATGCGCGTGCAAGAAACGCCATTGGGACTCACAGTGGAAGTTACACTGTTTACCGAGCTCTATCGATTGCTAGCGGGAAGTTTTCAACAACGCACAAACCTGATCTACAAAATACGCAAAGTCCGGTGAAGATTGGACCCTATGAACAATGGTTTGATCCAGTAAAGATGGTTTCTATTGATCCTTGGGGGCTTGATCCTCAAGTTCATTTTAAAACTCTATTTGATCAGGGCTATGATATCCGTCCAACGATTGCTGTCACGCAAGCACATTTGATGCTTCCAGAAATTGCAGAAGCAATCGACAAAGGTCGCTTACAAATCGATGGAAAAATTATTCGCGAGAGCAAAGACATTAAAGTGACTAAAGTTGCTTTAGATCCAGTTTGGTATCTTCCTGGTATTGCAAAAAGATTAAATATCGAAGAGGGTGAGCTTAGAAAAATTCTCTTTGAAGAAACTGGAGGAATGTATCCAGAGCTTATTACAAGAAGAGATTTAAAAGTTTGCTTGCCGCCGATTGGCAGCACGACAGCTTATATCTTTGGTGATCCACAAGCCCTGGCCAATCAAAAAATTGAACTCACTTGCCGTGTGCATGACGAGTGCAATGGCTCTGATGTATTCGGATCTGATATCTGTACATGTAGACCATACTTGATGTATGGCATTGAGGATGCAGCAAGAACAGCTCAGCGTGGTGGAGTTGGGATTATCATTTACTTCCGCAAGGAAGGTCGAGCGCTCGGCGAAGTAACAAAGTTCTTGGTTTACAATGCGAGAAAAAGACAAGAAGGCGGAGACTCGGCGGCAACCTACTTCCACAGAACACAGTGTGTGGCTGGAGTTGAAGATGCTAGATTCCAGGAGTTAATGCCAGATACTTTACAATTTTTTGGAATTAAGAAAATTCACAACCTTCATTCCATGAGCAATATGAAATACGATGCCATTGTTGGTAGTGGTATTGAAGTGGTGAATAGAATTTCAATTCCAGACTGGCTGATTCCTCAAGATGCACAAGTTGAAATGGAAGCAAAAAAAGCTGCTGGATATTTCACTAAAGATAAAAAGAAATCAAAAGACGAGTTGTCAAAAGTTAAAGGACGTCCAATTGAATAAGCTTTCTTTAAAAGACGAACAGATTGATTTTTTGCTTTCTCCTAAGGCCATTAGAGAAAGAACCAGTAAAATTTTTGATTTAACCCGTGAAGGAAAAACTCACTTTATCTATCATCCAGAAAAAATGGATGCGACGGTAAACTATGTTCTTCAGGTGATCAAAAAGAATTACCCATCAATGGATATTCCTTTTCATTCAAGATGGGGGCATTTTAGAGTTGGAAAAATTGATCGCGTCAAAAGATTAGATGAAACATTATCAAGATTAGATGCGCTTGAAAAAGCGAGAACAAAATTGGATCTAGTGATCACATCTGTTCTCTTAGACGCAGGTGCTGGCGCTGCCTGGAAGTTTTTTGAAAAAGAATCGGATAAATTTTTCTCAAGATCGGAAGGCCTGGGTGTTGCGAGTCTTTACATGTTTTTAAAAGGAACAATGAGTTCTGATGGAAAAACATTGAGGGCTGACCGAGAAGGACTAAAAAATATTTCTATCAGTGATTTAAAAGAAGCCTTTCAAGTTTCAGAGACAAATCCACTCGTCGGGGGCGAAGGAAGAGTATTGCTTTTAAATAATCTTTCAAAAGCTTTAGAAAATAAAACTATTTTTAAAGATGGAAGACCCGGAAACATCATTGATTATCTTATCGCTAAATACGGTAAGGAGATCCCCGCAAGTGGCGTGCTTAGAGCTGTCCTTGATGGGCTCGGACCTATCTGGCCGGGGAGATTAGAAGCAAATGGCATTAACCTTGGTGATGTTTGGTCACATTCGCAACTGGGAAGGCCAGGAAGTTTTGAATCATTAATTCCATTCCATAAACTTTCGCAATGGATGACATACTCATTGATTGAGCCAATCATGGAAGCGGGAGTGGATGTCACAGGCGTCGAAGGTCTCACAGGTCTTGCGGAATATCGCAATGGCGGACTTTTGATTGATTCAGGTCTTGTAACAATGAAAGACCTAGAAAATTTCAAGAAACCGTGGCCGCCAGATTCAGAGCTCATCATTGAGTGGAGAGCGCTGACGGTCTATTTGTTGGATCGCTTTGGTGATGCCGTTCAAAAAGCAATTGGAAAAACTCCACAAGAGTTTCCACTAGCAAAAGTATTGGAAGGTGGAACTTGGTGGGCAGGAAGATTTTTGGCTCAAGAAAAAAGGCCCAGTGGAGATCCACCGATTATGATTAAAAGTGATGGGACAGTCTTTTAGTTTACGAAAAATTGATAAGGAAAATATTTATGGAAGGCAAAGTTATAGTTCTTAATCATCCATTGCTGAGGCATAAGCTTGGATATTTGAGAGACAAAAATACAAAGTCGGTTGAGTTTAGAGAAATCATGAAAGAGATCAGTGTGCATCTTGGTTATGAAGCTATGAGAGACTGGAAAGAGTTCATGAGCGTGGATATCGAAACGCCTGTTGCCGCAACAAAAGTAGAAAGAATCGTAAAAGCTCCCGTTATTGTCTCTGTAATGAGAGCTGGGAATGCTATGTTGGATTCCATTTTAACGGTTATCCCTTTTGCTTCGGCAGGCTTTATCGGAATCTATAGAGATAAGTTCATCAACAACACGGTAGAGTATTACTTCAAAATGCCTGAAGACATTAAAGGTCGTATGGCGATACTTTGTGATCCGTTGGTTTCAACGGCGGACACGATGGTGGCGGCGATTGATCGATTGAAAAGTTATGAAGTGAAAGAGATCAAAGTTCTCACTATTCTTTTGAGTGAATATGCAAAAGAAAGAATTCATTACTTTCATCCTGATGTAGACATTTACACATTGAATATTGAAAAAGAAATCAACGAATCAGGATATTTGGTTCCGGGTTTAGGAGACGCTGGTGACAGACTTTACCAAACAAAGTAAGCCGTCAGATTCAGTGCTTACTAGTACAAGCACTAAACCGTATATTCTCGGAGTGGCTGGAGGCAGTGGCTCGGGGAAGACTTATTTTGCTAGAGATTTGTTGGATGCTCTTGGTGATAAGGCTGAGATCATTTATCAAGATAATTTTTATTTTGATAACTCTAAGAAGTTTGATTTTGATGGCGGATCTGTGAACTTTGATCATCCTGAAAGCATTGATTTTGATCTTTTGGGTGAGCACATTGCTCAATTGAAAGAAGGCAAAGCCGTGGATATTCCAATCTACGATTTTGCTACGCATTCGCGAAGGCCTAACAAGCTTCACATTCGTCCAAGACCTATCATTATTGTGGATGGAATTTTAATATTTCATGCTGAGCAAGTGAGGAAGCATTTTGATGATATGGTTTTCTTTGATACGCCAGAAGAATTAAGATTCGAACGAAGGCTCGAGCGTGATGTAAAAGAAAGAGGAAGAAAGCCTGAAGGCGTAAAAAACCAATTCCTCAAACAAGTCAAACCCATGCACGATCAATTTGTTGAGCCATCAAAAAAATATGCGACGACGATTGTAAAAGAAATTTCAGAATACGAATATATTTTGAGCGATTATTGTGCAAAACTTAAGAAGAAGATCTAAATGTCACAGGTAAAGAAGAAGACAAGCAATTCATTTAGAGCCAGAAATCCTTCAACAAGAAATCAACCTTCTAAATCAAAGCCTTCATTCGCGAATGAAAAACCCCAAAGAGAATCTCGCTCCAAACCGAGAGACGAAGGGCAATTTTCAAAAGTGTATGGAGTGAATGCCTGCAAGGTATTTGCCAAGCAAAAATCTTCAAGCATCATTCGAGCTTTTTTTACTCAAGATGTGGCTCCTCAGTTTTCTGATCTTATGAAAAAACTTGCCGCACAGAAAAAAGTGTATCGAATAGTAGCGGCAGAAGAATTGGAAAGAGTGAGTCAGAGTCAGCACCACGAAGGTGTTTGCTTCAATATAGAATTAGATCCTCCGCTAAATCTTTCTCAATGGCTGAGTGAAGAAAAGAAAAAGAAGCAATCTTATTTGTTGGCACTAGAGAATGTGGGCAATCCCCATAATCTTGGCGCAATTATGAGAGTGGCGGCACACTTTGGAGTTGATGGAATTGCCATGACCAATCCAAAAGCTCTTCAATCGGGTGCGGCGAGAAGAACAGCTGAGGGGGGAGCAGAGTTCATCAAAATCATAGAATGTGAAAGTATGAAATCTTTAATTTCATCAGCTAAAAAAGAAGGTTATTCTGTCGCAACAACTAGTAGCCATAAGGGCAAGAGTTTGTATGAGACCGAGTTCTCGGACAAATGCGTTTTACTTTTTGGTGAAGAAGGGCCCGGGCTTTCAAAAGACATATTGAGCTCTGGTGATTTTTCTATTCAAATTCCTGGAACGCAAAATGTAGAAAGCCTAAATGTCAGCTCTTCTATCGCAATAATATTAGGCGAGATCTGGAAGCAAAAGAAGTAGTAATATCTCGCCATCTTTTTATTTAATTTTTTATCTAGAACCCAAGAGCGATTTTAACACCAATACGATTGGCATCAAAAGCGCGGCTAAATTCTGCACCTAATTTAAAAAGAGCTAAGCTTCCTTCAACTCCCACTAGAAATTGAGTACTTGATTCTTTCTTTGAATCTGACTGTGCAAGAGTGTAGTCAAAGATTGTGCCTGTTGTTCCTGTCACTCCAAGTTCATTATCGACTTTAAGGTAACCAATCCCTACATAAGGCTCAATCAGCGGGAGCATTGGGCTCACTAACAATTGAAGGCCGGTCACATTGGTTTCATTTTTCACGGTAGCATTTTGTGCAGCAACAGTTTGCGCAAAAGAGAGTTCAGCTTTTGAATAAAAACCTCTAATAGCAACGTTGACTGGCAACACCGGAACCACTTCATTGATATTCCACTTCACTCCAAGCGAAGTCGATTGAACATCGGAGTCACCGGCAGAAACTTTTGGAATCAATACGGCTTCGATGGAGATCCCGAAAGGAACACCGACTGCCCCCATAAGGCCCGCATTGTAAAGAGCGGGAAGTTCGCCGCCGTTTCTTTTGGCGATGTCATCGAGTTTTGGTGTGGAAGTTCTTGCGGCTGTTACGCCCACTTGAAATCCAAATAGCGTCCCCATTTTTGATGCACCCATGATTGAGTTGTGGGTGAAGTTTGCGCCCATGCTTTTTGAAATCTCTTTAAGATCATTTTGGTCGATACTATCGAAATTTGGATCTGCAAAGACCGAAATAGGAAAAAGAAATACGATCAGTATGTTTAGAATTTTCATAATGCTCCTCGCTGAAGGTTTAAATATAAGTTTATGGGAATATAGAAATAATGGATAGAAAAATATTTTTAATTTCTTATCACATTCACACTTTGTCCGATTATGGCTAGTTATGTCCGGAAGTCGGTTATCAAATCGTATTGGTTTCTTTTAAGCCTAGCATCTAATTTGCTTTTAATTGTATTAAACGAATCAATATAGGTTGATTTTAACCAATATTAGGATATATTAGAAAATGAAAGCAACACTAAAGTACTATCAGAAAAATATAATACAAAATAGATACATACTTGAACTGAGTATTCATGAGGTTGGGAAGTCCTCTAAATATCCCTTAGGAATTAAGTATGGATTAATTTGTAAAGATTTAGAGAATGGCGACTATGTATTGCTAGACAATCATCATCCGAAGGGACCACATGTTCATATAAATAGAACAGAATTAAACTACAATTTTATTAATGAAGACAAGCTAATAGAAGATTTCAAAAAAATTGTATTTGATAGATTAGGAATAAAGTTATGAAAAAATTAATTATATCTATAAAAAAATCCAGCGACGTACTCTATGATTTTAAAAAGGCATTGAAGTCTGCAAGAAAAGGTAAGCTTAAAGGCAAACATTTCGAACTTTCTTTTGATAATAAGAAAGACTTCGATAAATTTATCAAAAATATTGGAATTTTATCTGCAATACTTAACTATAAACCTAAATCCGTTTATGACTTATCTAAGTATTTGGATATGGATGTTTCTAATTTAAATAAAATTATTTTATTTTTTGAATCTGTCGGAGCAATTAAAATTAAAGAATCTAAGATTGGAGGACGAAGTTTGAAGCAACCAATTGTCGAATATGATCAAATTGAATTTGATTTGAAGGCCGCATAAGTAATTCTAGCAATTCGATCATCGGTAAGCTACTTTATGCAATTAGCCGAAGGTCCTGAAGTTGACCTTAATGACACCAAAGTGGTGGGCACGGTACTTGAATAGCAGTAAGGGTGGGGATCAAAATGATCCTATATCTGGGCGCGTAATAAAATAGCAGGGGGAGCAACGGTGAAGAGATCATTAATTTTATTGGCATTAACGGGGCTTGTGGCATCTGAGGGTTTAGCGGGTCAGATAGAAAAAAAAGACAGTTGGATTCTAAATGAAATCAACACCAGTGACGCAGTCATTTGTGAAGCTTCAACCGTAGATAATGGTTTATTGAGAGATTACACCCTTAAAATTCAAAAAGTTAAAAATTCTCATATGCCCGTAGAAATATTTTTACATGAAAAGGGCAAGGCAGATTACGGTCCTATTGCCGCATCAGTAATCAATAAAGAAATTCTTCTTTTTAGCCAAATTTCTGCTGAAGAAAAAAGCCAGTCTTTTTGGTACTTACCTGATGAGACAAAGCAGTTTGTAGATCTACTTAAATCCACAGAAAAATCCGTAGAGGTTAAGCCCTATGGTGACTTAAAGGGAAGAGATCTAAAGTTTTCACTAAAAGGCGCAGCTCACATTCTTGCATCCATGGAAAAACACTGTAATGCGGGCAAAGCCCTTGTGGATGAAAGATTGGCAAAATTGACAAATCATCCAGCAAGCTTTGACCAAGCTCCGAAAGTTTTCGACGGCAACATGGTTGCTGCAATTAGAGCCAATTACTACGAGCTCGCAGAACACTACAACCAGCTTGTCCTCAATGAAGCAAGCCTTGCGAAACTTGTCCAGCAGAACCTCCCGAATATTACAGAGCGAGATAATCTCCGAGTTGAAAGAACAGATCTTGTAAACAAAAAAATACCAAATTTAAAACAAGATATTCAATCTACAACGGCAAGAATTGATGCGACTGAAAAAAGATTGTTGCAACTAAAGACGGAGATCCCCGCAGCAGAAAAACAAAAAGCTCTAGCTCAAGCTCGCTATGATGAGGCCTACAAAAAAATTGAACCTCATTTGCCAAAACACAATCAGTTGGTGGATGAATTGAGATATGCAGAGAATTCTTTGTCAGACGCTCTCCAGGAAGTGTCTTCTGCAGAAAGTGAGATTGATAGCAACTTGAGACGCATTCAACAGCTGGATAGAGAAGTTCAGCAGTTAACACAAACCATTCAAAGGCTGAGAAATGAAATCCCTTCGGCGCAAGCAGAGGCAGATAGAGCGTTCAGAGAATACAATGGCTACGATACTGAATATCAAATTCAAAAAAAGCTCTCAGAATCTAGCAGATATCGTTCGTTAAAAATGGAGTCTGAAAGATTGCGTGAACAAATCAGTAGAGCGCGCGAGACACTTGGTTCTTTAGAAAGAGAGCTCGGAAGAGCTAAGATGAAATTGAATGATTGCCAATCCGTAGTCGGGAATGATTGTACGGCTTTCATCAATCGGGTGATTGAATTGGAAGGGCTAGTGAGCTCTAATGAAAGAGAGCTTTCTCGTTTGGAAAGTGAGTACAGTTCAGTTCAACGCGAGATGGAGAATATTGAAAATGATATCGAGCGCGAAGTTCGTAGAATAAAAGACCAGTTGAGAGCAGAGTATGATCAAGCGGCATCAAGACTCAGCAATCTGAACTCACAGCTTCAACAGGCCGAGAGCGAGCGTCGAGACATCGTAGAGTACCAACTGCCTCGCTTGAGATCTCGTAACGAAGAGCTGAGAAGACGTATCGTTGACCTTGAAAGACAGATCATTTCGTTGAGACAAGATGTAGCTCGTGCACAGAGCGAATTGAATAAATTCGATCAAAGCGTTGGCTTCAGCAAGCTTGAACAAAATCTGAATAGCGCAGAATCACAGTTGGATGCATCGAAGGATCAGCTCAACAAATTGGTTTCTGAGGACTCTGGGTTGAAAACTCAATTGCCGCAGGATAAAGCTCGCTTGACTCAATTGACTGAAGCTTTGAAATCAAGTGAAGCGCGACTTGTACAGGTGAATCAAAGATTGGTTCAGTTGGATAAAGACCTCGCAGGTTTTGATAGCGCAAAGAGCGCCCTCGAAGAAAAAATGCTTTCCATCAAAAACCAAATTAAAGAAGCTCAATCTCGTTACATGAAGTATTTCGAGTAATCGAGAGGAAAATATATTTAAGGAAAGTAGAGGTCGAACGAAAGTTCGGCCTCTTTGTTTTTGTAGATGAGTGTTTGAGTAAAATTTGGTCTTTGGAATTGATGCGTGAAAGATACACTCTAGACTAATGACTTTTTTGAATTTTCATTCTGAAAAATTGGTCGGGGAGACCCCGTTTGTGAACCAGGACGAATGTTAATAGGCCGATTTTATTTAACTTTCTCATGCCGAGGCATCTATTTTTGGTAAAGACTGTTGTCATGTTAGATAGCCTTGTCTCTTACATATCCATTATCTAGAATTTTCAGTGATTTTTATTTACTTGGTTTAGTAAGACTAAAGTCTGCCGTCGGATACTTAGGTCTTTAATAATTGCAAAAAAAGGCAATTGGACTAAGACTAAATTGGTTAAACAATAATTGTGTTATTTTAGATGAGCAAGGGGATAATTTTTTATGATTTATGTTTTCGCGATTACTAGTTTTTTTTTGCCAGTTTGTATTGGATTGTTATTGATAAGAAAGCAAATTTTAAAAATAGGTTTTTCTGATTTAGCTAGTTTCGGAACATATTTACAGGGAGTTGCTGCGTTGATGCTAATACCCATAGGATTAATTTCTGGCAATGATATTTTGAATGGCATCAAAGATTTGAAAAAATCAATAGAAGATTCGCAAGTGTTTTTAATTAGAGCTGAGCAAAGCATTGGAAA
>JANMFM010000261.1:0-12196 GCA_031374125.1 Bdellovibrionales bacterium | reverse complement strand
TTCAAGTTTCATCCATGTGCGGATTTGTTTACGGACTGCATCGCCTACGCCCACGAACACAAATTTGCATTGGTAGTCGTTATTTCCTTGAAGTTTATCTGACTTATAACATCTTCCGATCACTTCGGCTTGTTTGTCTGTTTTGAAAACTGGCGAGTAGAATGTTACATATTCCCCAGGTTGGTAAGCTCGGTTGCAGCGTAAGATCAATCCAAACTCACTGATGTCTTCAATAACAAAATTGTAAGCCACGTTCACAGGTTGAACTGTCGGCATGGTGTAGAGTTCTTTTTTGTAAGAACCATTGGTTGAAACTAGCAGCGAAAATTTTTGTCTAAAATTTGGAGCGTCTACGGGTTTCAAGATATAATCTAAGAACAGTCCACCGATGGTCATCTTTCTTACAAAATCGATATCTTCGTTGTAGCTCAAGAGCACTACAGGAACCAATTTGTTCTGTTCTAATGTAATTTTTTTTCGGAATTCTTCCATGTACTTTGTAGGGTTTCCCGTCACCTGTGAAGCTTCCATAAATATAAAATCAAAAACCTTTTCATTGATGGCTTTGTAAACGTGTTCCATCGGATCTAATGTTTTTCCCTTAGGGATTTCTTCCGGTGGAATCGGTGGAGGGATGATAAAGGTGTGCACATCCTCGGACTTATGAGAGGCAGCTTCATCTTCAGAGCCAGTCAAAGCCAAAGCTTCTTTCATCAGCTTTAGATTGGCTTCGTCTTTATCTATTAAGAGAATCTTTGCCATAAAAAATTACCTGTACCCTCTAATGACTTTTCGCCTTAAGTCTCTAAACACTTAACTTAGACTTAAGAATAGAAATTATAAGATACGCTTATGTTCACTTTGAGAATGAAATAGTAAGAGTGTTGTACGATTGTTGCCTTTAAGAGGGGCTGACTACGATCCGGACAATGTTTTTTCATCTGCTAGCCATAAATGTCACTATCTCAAAATGAGACGAATCAATCATGCATAACCTAGTTTTATTCGAGATGGATGGCACTTCGCTTGCCTATATAAAGGTAGGAGAACTATTTTATGAAAAAGTCATTAGTCGTATTAACACTTATATTCATGAGTTTAAACTTTGTGGCTTGCGCGCAAAAGAAAGACAGCAAGACAAGGCTAACAAAAGGTTCAGGAAGAGAAAGTGGCATGGCTACTCAGCAAGAAATGAATGGTTGGAATACCTTGAACGCTTACTCGGAAGAGACAGAGCTTTCGACTGACAATAACAATCCAGATGCCGCAGCAAGAGCATTCATCAATAACGATCCTGTATTCCTTGGTCCATCGCAAGTGAATTCTATTTCCATGAGATTGGTTTTCCTAAACAATGGTCAATTCGATGCTCAAAAATCCATGATGGGTTTAAGATTTTATGATTCAAATGACCCTCTAGTTTATTTCCTCGGTAAAGGCAATGGTAGAACTGCTACATCAGGTGTTATAAACGGGAATAGAGTTACGGTTACATTCGCAGATATGAATGAAGATGGAGCGTCTTTAGGAAATGTTGTAATCGACGGTGTGATCAGCGGTCAAAGATTCACAGGCAAAGTGATCTACGGTGACGGTACAGTTTTAGGTAATTTTAACGTGACTAGAGATTACGCAATCTTCAAAAACTAATTAAGAAAATTAGAATTTACATCCTAAAAAATTAAGCCTACCATGATTTTCATGGGGCTTAATTTTTTAAATTCTTTCGGATCAATTTCAGAGCAAAATTTAAGAACCGTGTTATCCGGTGATTCTGCTATTGATTTTTCTAGATTGGAAATTTCTAATCTAGAATCAGCAAATCAATTCATTCAGTCTTATGGCTATAATGCTACCAAGAGTGAAGATGTGGAAGAGCTTTGGGGAATCCATAGAAAATCCGTTTCTCTTTTGAGAGAACATTTGATGGAAGATGAGGAGAAAATCCCAGATGAATTGGGTGATCCTTCACTTTTAGGTGAAATTGGAAACCTCTTGGTGATGGCTAGCCAAAAAGAACAATCAGAAAGACAGCGTTGGGCTTGCGCGATTTTAAAAGTGATGCATGCTTATGCCCACGTAAAAAATGATTTGTTCAGTCAGTTTTCAGATCAAATCCAAGATCAAATTTTGAAAAGATTTAAAAATCATATCGTAGAAGATCCTGCGTTTGGAGTAAAGCTGGGTTCTGGCGAAGGTGCTATTTCTTTGCATAAGTTCGAAGTAAAACCTTTCAAAAGAACTTCAAGCAGTGTGATCAAACTCCTTTCTAAGAAAAATGCAGTAGCGATCAATCTTCTGGATCGTTTGGGAATTCGTATCGTCACAAAAAATGTTTTTGATGCTTTCCGCGTGATTGATTATTTAATTCGTGAAACCATCGTGAGCTTTCCCAATGTTATGCCAGAGCAATCTCATAATAA
Organism: Bdellovibrionales bacterium; assembly: GCA_031374125.1. GTDB lineage: Bacteria > Bdellovibrionota > Bdellovibrionia > Bdellovibrionales > JAEYZS01 > JAEYZS01. Next base: position 9,773 of record JANMFM010000261.1, on the reverse strand, counting down.
TTTGTATCCCGTAAATCTTTTGCTGGAAGTGATGAAATCTCAGCCTAATGCCGAGAACATCAATCAAATTCTACAGGAAAAAATGGGGTCATCTGAGGCTCGCGCAGAATTCAAGGTCAAAGAGAATGAGTTTTCCGCGACCGATTATAAATTTATGAAGTTTATTTCGAGACAGCTGATAGAAATTGAATTGGGCGGAAAAGTGATTCACTTCTTTTTTCCTTATGAAATTCAAGTTTTAGATTACGACACCTACATCAGTAATCTCTCTGGGCCGCAAGCTCACGAGCAGTACAAGAAAAGACAAAGAGTGGCCGCAAGATTGCGAGTATTTGGAAAGTAAAGGTGTTTTGAGATGATTTACATATTGCGCGTTTTAGGTTTTTTAGCGGCGGTACTTGCGGGTTTGTTCACCATCTTTTTTGCTGCAGTCGTGATGCTTTTGATTTTCGTAGGCTTAAGATCAAAAATTGATTACTTCATTCACAAGTGGGCCGTGATCGTAAACTTTTTGGCAAGGGCAGAGGTTCATGGTTCGGGAAATGAAAATGAACCTAATGAACCTTGTCTATTTGTTTTCAATCATGTGAGTTTAATTGATATTCCAGTGGCACTTGCAGTCATCAAAAAAATGATTCGATTTGGGGCGAAGAAAGAACTTTTTATGATTCCAGTTTTTGGTCAAGCTATGCATCTTGCCGGAGTTTTAAGAATCAATCGTGGGAATCGCAATAGTGCGATCTCCACACTCAAAAAAGCCTATGGTAGAATAACGGAAACAGGCCAATCTTTTATTTTGGCTGCTGAAGGCACGCGGATGAGTGAAAACAAATTAGGGGACTTTAAGAGTGGTCCTTTTGTTTTGGCTATTGATTCTCAATGCCTCTTGGTGCCAGTTGTAATTTACGGGGCTTATAATGTAATGCCTAAGAAAGATCTTTACTTCAGACTTGAGAAAAAGCACAAGGTTTTCGTAGAGATTTTACCGCCAATCGATACCAAGCGATATACGTTTGAAGATCGCCATGAAATTAAAAAAATGGTTAGAAATCAGATGTCTGAGGCCTTTGAGAGGCTAAAAAAACTCGACTCTCACAGATAATCTATGGTACGAATTAAGAATGAGGGTTTTATACACACTTCCAATGACCTTTGCTTGCTTTGTGGCCATAGTTTTGGCCATAAACATAGCCACCATAGCAACTGCGGCACCTCATTCAGAGGCTCAAAACAAAGAATTGATCGGAAACCTTACAGTTTCAGATATTCTAATTCAACCACGTTTTATTGCTACGGAAGACGATACCAATAATTTTGATCTTGATCGCAGTTATTTTTTCTTTTCGTGGAAAATGAACAAACAGCTTTCGGCGCACTTTGGAGTAGGCAGACAAGATCTTGTCAATCACAATGCAAGGCTTTCCATCAACACCGATACCAACACCGTTTCCAGTTATGATGACTTTTCTTTTTTTGAAGCTTACGCGCAGTTAGAAACAAAGTATGGCACTGTACGAGCGGGTATTATTCCATTGATGTTTGGTTGGGAAGGCGTTCATAAAGAATCAGAATGGATTTTTCCAAGGACATTATTTTATGGTGGTGAAGATGAGTCTTACCGCATGCAAAATTTTGGTCTAAGAGATCAAGGTGTTGCTTACTACGTAGATTACAAAAACTTTTATACTCAGGCGGCCGTTCATAACGGTGAAAACGGAAAAGATCTCGACGGAAAAATTTGGCATACGGCGGTTGTAGGTTGGAAGAATAAATCGGGTCTTGAGGGCGCGCTTTCAATGTCCAATGGAAAGTATCAAAGCCAAAGTAACACAGATCCAGAACTTGATTTTTCTTACGGGAATGCTTTCTTCGGGTTTCAATTCTACGATCTTATGTTATTGGGCGAGGGTTTTGTTGGTGAAGAAAAAAGAGAGTTTGAATTTACGCCAGGTGAAGGTCTCAAGAAAAGATTTTGGGACTGGCACGTGGATGCAAGTCATCCTATCGTAAAAGGTGTAGCCGGTCTTGCTCGCTACGAAATCTATGATCCAAATTCCAATGCAGAGGCAGACAAAACACAAAGATTTATTTTAGGCGTGGGCTTTTCCAATGAACTTCGTACTTCCAACCTTTATCTTTGGGGAATCAAAAATAAAGAGGAAGGCGTAGATCTTAACAACAATCAATTTATGGTTGTTTGGAAAGTTCGTTCCCTTTCAATATTCTAATAAAAACTTCGGAGAACAATATGACTATCAAAACACTAGGTGTGATCGGCGCAGGACAAATGGGAAATGGCATTGCGCAAGTGGCGGCAAGCATTGGCCTTGACGTTGTTATGTATGACATTTCAGAAAAATCTTTGGAAAAAGGTTTTAATACAATTTCTGCCAGCTGCGATCGTTTTATTAAAAAAGAAACGATGAAGGAAGCAGATAAGAAAGCTCTTCTTTCAAAAATCAAAACAACTACAAAGATGGAAGATTTTAAAAATTGCCAAGTGGTTGTTGAGGCTGCAACGGAGAATTTGGACCTTAAATTAAAAATCTTTGCAGACCTTGATAAAGCCACAAGTCCAGAAACTATTCTTTGTTCGAACACATCATCAATCTCCATTACAAAAATTGCTTCGGCAACTTCTAAGCCTCAAAACGTGGTTGGTATGCACTTTATGAATCCAGTTCCATTGATGAAGCTGGTGGAAGGTATCCGAGGACTTCAAACATCGGATGAAACTTTCAACGCTGTAAAAGGCTTAGCGGAAAAAATGGGAAAAACTTTTGTTGTTTCTCGTGATATGCCGGGCTTTATCGTGAATAGAATTTTAATGCCCATGATCAACGAAGCGGCTTATGCCCTCTATGAGGGAATTGCGGAAGTGGAAGCCATTGATTCGGCGATGAAGCTTGGAACCAACCAACCGATGGGTCCGCTGACATTGGCAGACTTTATTGGTTTAGACACATGCTTGGCCATCATGAACGTGCTCCATACGGAAATGGGAGACACCAAGTATCGTCCATGCCCCCTTCTCAAAAAATATGTGGAAGCAGGATGGCTGGGCAAAAAAACTGGTCGCGGATTCTACAACTATACAAATTAAACTGATCAGTTAAAGAAAGAAAATTATGTTTGAAAATCTTCAAGTAGAAAAAAAAGATAAGATCACCGTGGTGACTCTCAATAGACCACAGGCTTTGAATGCTCTAAATACTGGAGTCTTGAATGATTTAGAAAAGTTTTTTCATTCTGTGAAAGAAAACAAAGCCACTCGCGTGATTATTCTTACGGGCAGTGGGGATAAAGCTTTCGTCGCAGGTGCTGACATTAAGGAAATTTCCACGCTCAATCAAAAGTCCTCTCAAGAGTTTTCAGTTAAAGGTCAAAAAGTATTTTCCATGATCGAATCCCTTCCTCAGGTAGTGATCGGTGCGATCAATGGCTTTGCTTTGGGTGGAGGCTTAGAGCTAGCACTTTCTTGTGATTTTCTAGTTGCAACGCCAGGATCAAAATTTGGTTTGCCTGAAGTCAGTCTAGGCTTACTTCCTGGATTTGGTGGAACGCAAAGACTTTCAAGATTGGTTGGACTTTCGAAAGCTCGCGAGATGATTTTTACAGGAAAGCATATATCTTCAGAAGAAGCTTTAAAAATTGGATTAATAAATCAAGTGGCAGAGGGATCGCCAGTGGAAGCGGCTTTGGCTATCGCTAATAAAATTATAATAAATGGTCCTGCGGCAATTGCTCACGCAAAACGTGCTATCAATAGTGGTTTTGATTTGGAATTGTCGGAAGGTCTTCAAATAGAAGCCGAACAATTCTCACAATTGTTTGATAAGCCCGAGCAAAAAGAAGGCATCGCTGCCTTTATGGAAAAAAGAAAACCTCAATTTTAATAGGTAAAACTCAAATGAATCATGTCCCCGAAGCACACAGCCCAAAGAATCACATTCGAATCATAACGGCCGCATCACTTTTTGATGGTCATGATGCTTCGATCAATATCATGAGACGTATTTTGCAAGATGCAGGCTGTGAAGTGATTCACCTTGGGCACAATAGATCGGTGCAAGATATCGTGCGTGCAGCGCTTCAGGAATCCGCGCAAGGGATTTGTATCAGCTCTTATCAGGGCGGCCATATGGAATTTTTTAAGTACATGAGAGATCTTTTGGATCTAGCGGGTGCGGATTACGTAAAAATCTACGGTGGGGGTGGCGGAACTATTGTACATGATGAGAAGAGAGAATTAGAGGCTTACGGCATTTCACAAATCTTTCATCCTGAAGATGGAAGAAAGCTAGGCCTAGAAGGCATGATTCAGGTGATTGTAAATGGTTGTGATTTTGATATTCTGGAACAGTCGCAAAAAAAATCTCAGATTAAAAAGAAAGTAGACTCTTCTCAAGATTCATTGGTTTCTCAACTTGTTTATGAGAAAGAATTGGGTCTTGCGGTAACTTCCGTTGACGAAGAAAAAAAATATTCTGGAGACTTGCCTTCACTTAAAAAAGGAACTCCCGTAGTTCTTGGCATTACGGGAACAGGCGGAGCCGGCAAATCGAGCCTTGTGGATGAGATCGTCCAAAGATTCATATATTGCTTTAAAGATATTCGCATTGGTGTTTTCTGTGTGGACCCAACAAAGAGAAAAACGGGAGGCGCACTTTTAGGTGACCGTATCCGCATGAATGCCATCGAAAGCAGTCGCACATTTATGAAATCGATAGCTTCTCGTGGATCAGGCAGAGAGATTTCAAACTCGCTACCAAAAATTTTAGAATTTGCAAGGCTCTCCAATCAATTTGATTTGATTATCGCGGAAACTTCGGGCATTGGCCAGGGTGATGGCGCGGTGACGGAATTTTCTGATGTTTCCCTCTATGTGATGACCTCAGAATTTGGCGCGCAATCGCAATTGGAAAAAATCGACATGATCGATTATGCAGATATCATTTCGATCAACAAAGCCGATCGAAAAGGATCTCTAGATGCCTTAAGGGATGTGCGTAAGCAGTACCGCAGATCTCGCAAAGAATTCAAAAATATGGCAGGGACGGAAATCAAAGATGAAGATTTGCCCGTATTCTTAACTCAAGCTTCGCAATTTAACGATGAAGGAGTGAATAAGCTTTTCTTCTCGATCTCGGATAAAGTTTCGGAAAAAGGTTTAACTTCGTACAAGCTCACGGTGGATCAGAAAAAAGATCTTAGGGCGACACAAAAACAAACGCTGATTCCTTCCGAGAGAAAAAACTATCTTTCGCAGATAGTACAATCGGTTAGAAAATATAAAAGAGAATCCATAGAAAATGCAAAAATAGCTTCTGAACTCTATGCACTCAAAAAGTCTGAAACAGCAGCGCCGGAATTGAAAGAGGGTTTAAAGAAAGCTTATGAGCAAAAAGCTAAAAAACTTTCGCACGATGATTTAAAAGCTTTAGAAAATTGGGACGCTTTCCAAGAAAAGTACTCGGGAGATGAATATTCGTATCAAGTGAGAGATAAAATATTTAAGCAACCCCTTATCAAATTTTCTTTGAGCGGATTAAAAATTAAAAGAGTGGTTGTGCCTTCATTCCAAGATTGGGGTGAAAGATTTAAATTTTTAAAATTAGAAAATGCTCCTGGAGAGTTTCCATACACAGCAGGTGTTTTTCCCTTAAAGCGTGAAGGTGAAGATCCTAAGCGCCAATTCGCCGGAGAAGGAACTCCGGAAAGAACCAACCGCCGATTCCATTATCTTTCCAAAGATGACGAGGCCAAAAGACTTTCAGTTGCCTTTGATAGCGTCACTTTGTACGGGGAAGATCCACATCTGAGACCAGACATTTACGGAAAAGTCGGCGAGAGCGGTGTTTCGATTTGCACTTTGAATGATATGAAAAAACTTTTGGATGGCTTTGATCTTTTGAGTCCTTCAACGTCGGTGAGCATGACGATCAATGGACCGGCGCCGATCATTCTCGCATTTTTTATGAATGCTGCGACAGACCAGCAAGTGCAAAAGAAAGAAAAAGAACTTGGGCGAATTTTAAATCCAAATGAATTTGCAAATATTCGAGATGAGGTTTTAAAAGCGGTGCGTGGAACGGTGCAGGCGGATATCCTTAAGGAAGATCAAGCGCAGAACACTTGCATTTTCTCGACGGATTTTGCGCTCAAGATGATGGGCGATATGCAAGAGTATTTTATCAACAAACAAGTTCGCAACTTTTATTCGGTCAGTATCTCGGGTTACCATATTGCTGAAGCGGGCGCCAATCCTGTGAGCCAGTTGGCCTTTACGCTTTCTAATGGATTCACTTACGTTGAGTATTATTTGTCACGTGGAATGAAGATCGATGACTTTGCACCAAACCTTTCCTTCTTTTTTAGTAATGGCTTGGATCCAGAATATTCGGTGTTAGGAAGAGTGGCGCGCAGAATTTGGGCGATCTCCATGAAAGAACTTTATGGGGCTAACGATCGCTCGCAAAAATTAAAATACCATATTCAAACTTCAGGCAGGTCACTGCATGCTCAAGAAATTGATTTCAATGATATCAGAACAACATTGCAGGCCTTGATAGCGATCTATGACAACTGCAATTCTTTGCATACCAATGCCTATGACGAAGCGATCACAACGCCGACAGAAGAATCGGTAAGACGTGCGATGGCCATTCAAATGATCATCAATAAGGAATTTGGACCGGCCATCAACGAGAACACACTTCAGGGTTCTTATTTCTTTGAAGAACTTACGGATTTAGTGGAAGAAGCGGTCTTAGAAGAATTCCTAAGAATCAACGACCGTGGCGGCGTCTTGGGTGCCATGGAAACCCAATACCAAAGAAGCAAAATCCAAGACGAGTCCTACCATTACGAAATGCTCAAGCACACCGGAAAGCTTCCGATCATTGGGGTGAATACCTACGTGAATCCCAATACTCAAGTTGAAGGTTATGAGCCCCCAAAAATCGAGATGGCCAGAGCGACAGCTGAAGAAAAACAAAGTCAGCTTACAAACCTAGAAGCTTATCAAGATAAAAATTCTAAAATCACCGAAGACCACCTCAATCAACTAAGGCATGCAGCTTTGAGAGGCGACAATATTTTTGCAGCCCTCATGGAAGCTGCCAGACATTGCTCTTTAGGACAAATGACCCACGCCCTTTATGAAGTCGGCGGGAAGTATCGACGATCGATTTAAACGGCGATCCGATTAAAAAATAAAGGCTCATTTTGAATGAGCTTTTTAAATCCTTTAATTGTTTCTCTAAGATTATTTGATTTTATTGTATTTTCCTAATCTTTCGAAACTTATTGAGTCTTTGCTGTACTTGCTTAGTACCAGTTCTTGTAGAGCATTGTTTTCTTTTAATAAATTCTCGCTGCATTTTGCTTTCGCACGCTCCAAGAGATTATCTGTATAGAGATGGTAATCTTTCCTAACTTCGAGGTCTTGTAATCTGCTATCGCTGTATTTCATTTCATTGGACTTAATGCGAACATTGATTTTAGTTTTTGGTGTAACATAATATGGTATGGTGACTTCTTCTACACTCAGGATATCCGCCGCAACTGTAAGTTCACACATTCCGCTAACTTCTTTAACTCTCTCGCACTTATTTTCGTCACAATAACAATCTGCTTTCTTCTTACCGCAAGAGGGAACTATTTCGATATGACTGAATCTGTAATGATACGAAGGAAAGTGCAACTCAAGAGTTTTGCTTTGGGCATCTATTTTCAAAGTGTCCTTTGAACATTCGTTATGGAGTCTATCAAGGGGATGACAATCTTTAAGATATTTACCATTGATCGACGTCATTGCTTTTTCAGTTACATTTTCTGTTTTCACTTCTGGAGAGGAAGGAACGTTGATTTTTACACCATGACAAGCAGACACAGCGACCAATAAAAATGTATACAAATATTTTTTCATAGCAGCCATTATAGCACTCTATATGTACGGCAGGGGAAACTATGAAAACATTCCTAGGATGTCAAAAACGTAGGCTGCGCAAAATCGTCACTTTGTAAAAATATAAAACACTTTCCAAAAGGCGCCCGCCTACTTGTGTTTCGCAGCTGCTAAATAAAAGGTACCCCTTAGTTTTTCGTACTGTCATTGCGTCAATTTGAAAATATTTTTCTTATTTTTAATAAATTGTTGACGAGCTTTTTGATTGTTTAAATTAGCTCCATTTAAATATTTCTTTTTACCTTTCAATTTAAATTCTTTTTCTTACTACTACTGAAGGAAGACCTTTTAGAGGTTCTAATGTCATTTCTTAACGTCGACTTTAACATTTAAAAAGCTCCAAAATTGTATTTAAAAAAAGCATGCTATGGTGGTTGCACCTTGGAGATAAATATGAACTTTAAACATTTATCAGATATAGATCTTGAAATAACGCTTCAAAATTCTGTGCAAAAAGAGAATGAGTTAAAAATCAAAATTTTACATTTACTCGCAGAAATAGAAAGACGAAGACTTTATTCCAAAAACCATCCCTCTTTATTTGAATATTGTGTGAAAACATTAAAGTATTCATCATCGGCTGCACAAAGACGAATTGATTCCATGAGGGCGATGAAGCTTATCCCCGAATTAGAGGAAAAGATTATCACCGGTGAGCTTAACCTCTCAAGCATTGCTCAGGCCCAAAGTTTTTTTAGACAAGAAGCCAAACAAGGAAAACCATATTCTGTTGAGAAAAAGAAAGAAGTTTTAGAAAAGCTTGAAAATAAATCTACAAGAGAGTGTATTCAAGAACTTATCACGATATCTCCGCAAAGTATTCCTCAAGAAAAACGCAGAGAAATCACTCCCGAAAAAACAGAATTAAAAGTAATTTTGAATAAAGATTTAGTTTCAAAGCTAGATAAAATTAAAGCACTAATGTCTCATAAAAATCCCAACATGACAGACCAAGAACTCATCGAAGTAATGGCTGAAGCATTACTAGAAAGAATCGATCCCGCGGAAAAAGCTAAAAGAGCCAAAGTCAGAAAAGACAAATTTTTAATGCCGGCGCCGGCATTGAAATCAGAAAAAATTCTTAAGACCAAGTACGTAGAAGCGAACCTTAGTAGCTCAGACCTTAAGAAAGAACAATCGAGAAAAAGCTTTAGCCGCTATATTCCAGAAAGTATAAAGCAAGAAGTTTATCTCAGAGACAAAGGGCAATGCACCCATCCTAATTGTAACTCACAAAAATTTCTCGAATATGACCACATCGAGCCGTTAGCCTTGGGCGGAAAAACCACGATCCAAAATCTAAGGCTTCTCTGTCACGCGCACAATCAAAGGGCTGCTATCAATAAATTTGGATTTAAGAAAATAAAGAACTATTTAAAGATTTAAATCAGTTTATTTAAGCACAAAGTTGATGAATAATTTTTCCTAAGTTATCAAGCGTTGGGTTTCCTTCAGGAGAGAGCATTCTGAATAATGTCCGTTTTGAGATACCTGCATTTTTGGCAAATGCCTCTTTATTTACAAGCTCAAGATGCATATTGAGAATTTCTTTAAAGGTTTCGATATCGTTTTCGACTAAACATTCCCATAAGGCCTCAGAAATAAACTTCTTATCCTTCAATCTCTTTGAAGCATTATGGAGTGAGGTGCCTTCCTTTGATTTTAGCTCAACTATAGGAATATCGAATAAGGAGAAGGCGTGCTTTTTGGATGTCTTTTTTTTGGGCATTCTTTAAACCTCCAAGCAATACCAATACCAAAACTTCTTTCATCATCAGAGCGTAGTAAACTCGGCGACCATTCT
>JANMFM010000245.1:0-21492 GCA_031374125.1 Bdellovibrionales bacterium | reverse complement strand
CAATGAAAAAGGGAAATTGGTCTATCCTGATTTTGTAGAAACTGTAACTCGAATTGTTCCGCTATATTGGGTGCGTGCACTGGGAGGAGCGTTTTATCTAGCTGGATTTATTTTACTTGCTTACAACATTTATAAAACTATTCAAGCTGCCCCTAAAAAAGAAAAAGCAGAACTTTTAGCGGCAAAAGTAGTTAAATTTGATCACTCAACAGGTACAAGGCACAAAAAATTAGAAGGCATGGGGCTTTTGTTTAGTGTGTTGTCATTTATTGCTATCGCCGTAGGCTCAGTGATTGAAATTGTACCTACACTTTCTTTGCATAAATATGTTGATCCTATTAAGGTGATTGATCCTTATTCAGCATTGGAGCTGGCGGGGCGTGACCTTTATATCAAAGAAGGCTGTTACGTTTGTCATTCTCAAATGATCAGAAAATTGCCAGCGGAAGTTGTCAGATATGGAAATGCATCTACTATCGAGGAATCAATGTGGGATAGACCGTTTCAGTGGGGATCAAAAAGAACAGGTCCCGATCTTTCTCGAATTGGGAAAAAATATCCAGATCTTTGGCATTACCGTCATATGATAGATCCAAGAGCCGTAACTCCGGGATCAATTATGCCGGCTTATCCGTGGCTAGTTGAAAATAAAACAGATTTCCTAGTTTTGAGAAAAAAATTATCTGTTATGAAAAGCCTAGGGGTTCCGTATACAGATGAAGAGCTTTCTAGAGCTGATCTTGATGCTGAAGAACAAGCAAAATCCATTGCGGAAAATTTAAAAGGAAGCGGGATAGCTGTAGATAAACTTGAACAGAAGGAAATAATTGCATTGATTGCATACTTACAATCTCTAGGACAAAAGGAGAAAAAATGAAACAAGAAGGTTTGGCGTACTTTACAGATACATGGTTAACCCTTATTGGTCTTATTATATTTTTTGTTTTCTTCGTAGTCATGGTTATCAAGGTTCATAGAATTAAAAATGAATATTACGAGTTTATGTCAAAAATTCCACTAGAGGAAAATGAGTCATGAGCGATAAAAATGATCAAGATAATCTAGAGAATAAAGACGCTAAGATTTTAAATGAACATTATGATGGTATTGTTGAACACGATCATCCTTTGCCCAATTGGTGGGTCGCTATTTTTGTAATTACAGTGATTTACGGAGTATTTTACTATGGGTATTACGAAATTTTTGATGGCCCATCAACAGATCAAGAGTTGTCTGAAGAATTAGCGGTTATTAAAACTCTTGATGTGGATTCCAGCGACAGTGGGAATGCTTTTGCCAATTTAGACGAACTCATTAAAGATACAAAAAATATAGAAATAGGGAAAAAAGTTTTTTCTGAAAAGTGTTTCATGTGTCACGGCGATAAGGGTCAAGGGCTCATTGGTCCCAATATGACGGATAACTTTTGGATACATGGTGATAAGCCAAAGGACATACTTCATATTATTCAAAAAGGTGTTCCAGAAAAAGGGATGGTTCCGTGGGAAGCGGTGTTGAGTCCTGAGGAACAAATTGCAGCTGTGGCATTTATTAAATCATTGAAGGGTACAAATCCTCCTGGGGCAAAGGCTTCAGAAGGAATAGAATATAAGGATTAATATGTCTTTGGGCGATGAAAGACTTTCTACTACGGACAATAAAGGAAATCGTATTTTTCTTTATCCGGCAGAGGTGAAAGGTTTTTTTAGAAGACATAGAAATATTGTCGAGGTCGTGCTCATTTTATTTTTCCTTATTTTGCCTTGGTTGAAATGGAATGGGATTCAAATATTTTTGTTTGATATCCCTAATAGAACATTTCATATCTTTGGAATATTATTTAAAGCTCATGATGCTCCATTAATATTTTTAGTGTTGGCAGTGTGTACTATTGGTCTTGCTTTTGTTACGGCACTATTTGGTAGAGTTTGGTGTGGATGGGCCTGCCCTCAAACTGTTTTTATTGATGGAATTTATCGGAGAATTGAAATCTGGATTCAAGGTAACTACATAAAGAGAAGAAAATTATCAAAAGATCCATGGCATAAAGAAAAAGTATTTAAAATATCTTTAACATGGCTTTGTTATTTTATTGTTTCAGCATTTATAGCACACTCCTTTGTAGCATATTTTGTCGGATCAGATCGTTTGATTGGAATGATGACCGGAACCCCAAAAGAAAACTGGACGGCTTTCACGATCGTAATGGGAATGACTTTAGTATTACTTTTTAATTTTGGTTGGTTTAGAGAGCAATTTTGTATTATCGCGTGTCCCTATGGGCGTATACAGGCTGTATTGATGGATAAAAAATCCATGTCAGTTATGTATGATTACAATCGTGGTGAACCCCGAAAGGATTCTAGCACTCCTAAGGAGAAACAAGGCGATTGTGTCAATTGCAATCGCTGTGTTGAAGTTTGTCCCACGGGCATTGATATTCGGCGTGGAATCCAGATGGAGTGCATTGGTTGTACAGCGTGCATTGACGCTTGCGATGAGATAATGGAAAAGGTTAAAAAACCCTTAGGTCTTATACGATACAGTTCGGAATTTGAAATTGAAAGTAAAACTCATATTCCAGTAAAAAATAAAATACTTAGACCCAGAGTGCTTGCATACCTATTTGTAATTTTATTAATGAGCACATTGCTGATTTACTTTGTTCAGTCTAGAGATCCTCTTATGGTGAGTGTACTTAAGGCTAAAGATGCGCCTTACTCTCTAATACAAGAGAACGGAGAGGACAGAGTATTGAATCATTTTAAACTTCATATGCATAATCAAAGTTCGGATATAATATTTGCTCAGATAAGCTCGGATGTTGAATTGGTGCTTCCTCAAAATAATCTCATTCTGAATCCTAATACAAGTCGGGAGATTCATTTCTTCGCAAAAATTTCCACCGCTTTAATTAAAGAGTCTAAGGGCAGTATTAAAAAAAATTTGCGAATTGATATTCGGATCAATAATAAGAACACTCAAATCTTAAAGGAATTAACTCTTGTCGGGCCTTACTGATATATTTAATGGATTGGATTTCTATTGGAGTCTATTATCAGTTCCTGTACTTGCTATTATTGCCAGTTCTCACTGCTTTATTTTAGGAATATTTAGTTACTTTTTAATCAAGAAGAATACAAAAAAATCTAAAACTGCACCGATTTTCCTAAGCATTTTATTTTTTTTGCATTTATATTCATTCTACAACACCTAGAATTTGCTTCACAAAATCAAAGCAAAGAAAACTTATTCTTTTGCATACCTTTTTAAATTGAAAAAATTAAAGCTTCATAGGCTTAATGTCAGAAGCTACTTTGATTTTACCCGCAGTGGCTTTCACGACTTGGTCAACAGTTAGGTCTGGAGCGAATTCTCTGAGTAAAAAACCTTCCGGCGTAACATCAAGAACTCCGTAGTCACTGACGATCTGATGAATGCATCTCAATCCTGTAAAAGGCAAAGTGCATTTCTTAACGAGTTTCATATCGCCTGATTTATCTACGTGTTGCATAGCTACGATTACGCGTTTTGCGCCTGCAACTAGATCCATTGCTCCGCCCATACCTTTAACCATTTTTCCGGGAATCATCCAATTTGCGATGTTTCCTTCTTCGTCCACTTGCATAGCACCAAGAACTGTTAAGTCCACGTGACCCCCGCGAATCATGGCAAAGCTATCTGCCGAGGAAAAGAAACTTGCGCCAGGTACAGTAGTGATTGTTTGTTTGCCGGCATTGATGAGGTCGGCATCCACATCTTTTTCGGAGGGGAAAGGACCCATTCCTAAAAGACCATTCTCGCTTTGTAAATAAACAGTCATCCCTTCAGGAATATAATTCGCAACTAAAGTTGGAATACCAATTCCTAAATTCACAACATAACCATCTTTTACTTCTTTAGAAATTCTTTGTGCTATCTGCTCTTTCGTTAACATAGGTTACCTTGTTGTTCCTGTGGTGATTGTTCTTTGTTCGATGCGTTTTTCATAAGATGGACCTTGGATGATACGTTGAACGTAAACACCAGGGGTGTGAATTTGATCTGGTTCCAATTCTCCGATTTCTACTAGTTCTTCCACTTCTACGACAGTGATTTTTCCCGCCGTCGCAATCATTGGATTGAAATTTCTGGCAGTTTTTCTAAAAATTAAGTTACCGAATTTATCGCCCTTCCAAGCTTTAACTAGTGCAAAATCTCCCGTGATTCCTTTTTCCAGAACGTAGGGACGCCCATTGAATTCTCGAATCTCTTTTCCTTCGGCAACCAGGGTTCCCACACCAGTCGGTGTGTAGAAAGCAGGAATGCCTGCGCCGCCAGCTCTCAATCTTTCAGCGAGAGTTCCTTGCGGTGCAAATTCCAGTTCTAATTCTTTTGAGAGATATTGTTTTTCGAAAGTTTTATTTTCTCCCACGTAACTTGAAACCATTTTTTTGATTTGTCTTGTGTGGAGTAAAAGTCCTAAACCAAAATCATCAACGCCTGCATTGTTAGAAACACAAGTAAGATCTTTTACTCCCGTGTCTCTCAGAGCTGTAATTAAATTTTCAGGAATTCCGCAAAGACCGAAGCCACCCACTAGGATAGTCATTCCGTCTTTTACGCCTTCAAGAGCTGATTTTGCGTCTTTATAAACTTTCGTTGCTGCCATTTAAACTCCGTTTAAAATTATGAGGTTACTCTTTCTACGATAAGTGCTGCACCTTCGCCGCCACCAATGCAAAGTGTTGCTAGACCGCGTTTTAAGTTTTTCTTTTCGAGAGTGTGAAGAAGAGTTGTAAGAACTCGCGCACCACTTGCTCCAATTGGATGACCCAGAGCAATCGCCCCGCCATTCACATTTACTTTTTTAGGATCTAAGTTGAATTCTTTTATTGCGGCCATCGTAACAACTGCGAAAGCTTCATTGATTTCCCAAAGGTCGATATCTGCAGCTTTAAGATTAGCTTTTGTTAATGCTTTTTTGATTGCGCCTGCAGGTGCAGTCGTAAACCATTTTGGATCTTGCGCAAAAGATGCGTAAGAGACAATTCTTGCCATTGGTTTTAGGTTGTTAGACTTTGCATAATCTCCAGATGCAATAACGAGAGCTGCGGCACCATCATTTAATTTCGAAGCATTGGCAGCAGTAATAGTTCCTGCTTTATCAAAAGCAGGTTTTAATTCTGGAATTTTATCAAACTTAGCTTTTGTTGGTTCTTCGTCTGAATCTACAAGTACAGTTTGTTTCCCGGCTTGAACTTCAACACCTACGATTTCATTTTTGAAGGCGCCAGACTTTGAAGCCTCTTGAGCGTTTTTATAGCTATCGATTGCAAACTGATCTTGTGCTTCACGGGTAAAGTGAAATTCCTTAGCGCAGATCTCTCCACAATTTCCCATGTGCATATTGTTGTAAGGATCCCAGAGGCCATCTTTGATCATTGAGTCTGTCAATTGCGATGGGCCCATTCTGTATCCGTTTCTTACGTTTTCCAAAAGGTGAGGAGCTAAAGACATATTTTCTTGTCCGCCCGCCACGATCACATCGGAATTGCCTGCCTTGATCGAATCACTTGCAAGCATCACAGCTTTTAATCCTGAACCACAAACTTTATTGATCGTTAAGCATTCTACAGATTGCGGAAGACCAGCATAAATTGCCGCTTGTCTCGCTGGTGCTTGTCCTACTCCCGCTGTTAATACATTTCCCATAATGCATTCTTGAACTTGGTCGCCTGAAATTTTGGCAACTTCTAGAGCTTTCTTGATAGCAGCTGCACCGAGCTTTGGGGCTGGGATAGAAGATAAACTTCCCATAAAAGAGCCAATAGCGGTACGTTGAGCAGATAGAATTACAACTTCTTTCATAATGTTCCTCCGAAGCTCTTTATGAGCTACTAACCAAGTCAGATAAAAATATTGCACCTAATATTGCACCTAAAAATATTGCTCTTAGAGAGCAGGGGCAAGAAAGATTTATCAATGACACATACAGAAAAGGGTTGTTTGAGCCATAAATGAGAATGAAAATAATAGAGTACCTTAAAATATTTTGTTCGGAGGATTTTTAATGAACATCGTTAAAGCCATACTCTTGTCACTTGCGTTAACTTCATTTTATGAAAATGCTCAAGGACAAAAATCACAGAATGTTACAACTTTTGAAAATATCAAAAATACTCAAGTTGATATTCAATGTTTAAATATCGACATCAAAGTCATTCACGATGCTTCAACGCCACACTTAAAAGTTGGAACTCAGGTTTTTGATGGTTCAAAAGCAAATACAGATGCAGATTGGAATATCGCTGTCCAAAAAGATCCCATTAAAGAAACAATTAAAATTGTCTGTAACTATCCAGGAAAAGTATTTGTAGATAAAAAGCTAGAGACCCAATATCGCTATTATATGATTCTTCGTGGGCCATCGACAGAACTCAATATCAATTCAAGAGTGGGTAAAGTTTCAATCAATGGATGGAGGCAACCTACACATGTTGTTTTAGAAAATGGTTCGGTATCTCTAGAGAATACAGCGGCATCATTCAAGGTGAATATGGTTAAAGGAAGTTTAGATGTTACTAAACACTCTGGTCGTTTGAAAGCCGATGTGTTTGACGGAAAACTCACTTTTGTGGGAGTCGACGGGAATTTAGATGTTACAAATTTCAACGGCAATTCTTCTCTAAAAGGAGTGAATGGCGATGTGAGCTTGAATTCTAAATCTGGAACGACAACAGTTGAAGGTTCAAGTGGAACTCTTAAGTTCGATGCGGATCAAGGAAAGTTGGATTTGCTGTCATTCCAAGGTGCAATCGAAGGTGTTTCTGACCAAGCTGTGATTACAGCAAAACTTGCAAATCCTGCTCGATTTAAGGCAACTATTAAGAACGCAAACGTCAAGCTTTCAGTACCGTCTTCTAGTGGCGCGCAAGTTTACTTTGCTTTATCAGAAGGCCAATTTCAGGCTCCTGGTTACTTGAACAAAGACGAGTATGGAACGACGAAAACGTTAAAGGGAACACTGCGTGGCGGTGAATCGGGAAGAATCTCGATCACTGGCGAAGCGGGACGCGTAAATCTAAACACGTTCTAACCCCACATCTGGCTGCACTATTCGTGCAACACCTGAAGGAACTCGTTGACAGGTTTGTGAATCAACCCTAGGATTTTTTCCTATGGCAAAGACTAAAAAAGACCCTAAAAAGAAAGCTGCGGCGCAGAAAATTACTCTGAAAAAGCCTGCAGTTAAAGCAAAAGCGAAGGTAGTTGCTCCAAAAGCCGCTACTCCTACTAAAAAACCTGTAAAATCTGCAAAGCCAGTGAAAGCACCTGCCGCAAAAATTATGGTTCCAAAAGCTCCTCCAAAAGTTGCTGCAAAGGAAGAAACTGCTAAAAAAACGCCTAAAACGGTAGCAGCAGTTACTCCGGTAAAAGCAGAGAAAAAAACGCCGGATAAAAAATCGCCTGATAAAAAATCTAAAGAGAAGAAAGACGACCTAGGTTTTGATGACTATGAAGACAACTTCGATGATGAAGTTGCTCAATACGAAGACCTTAAAACTAAAACTCCAGAACAAATGGAAGAGTTAAGAGCTCTTTTAGGCGAATCTGATGGTGAAGGAGAAGTCGAAATTGCTCTTAGAGATGCTGAAGGCAGGCTCTATTGCAAAATGAGAGAGTGCGATGAACTTTCTATAGTTGATGGATATTGCCGTTTCCATTACTTAAAGCTTTGGAAAAAAATCCAACTAAGAAAGAAAATCTTAACAGACGGAAAACTCGAAAAATATATCGAAGAATTAACTTTAAGATATCCAGATAAGTATATTGAAATGATTCGTGATGATTTAAAGTCTGAAAAACACTTCCTAGCTGCAATTCAAGAACTTGAAATTGAAGACGTTGATGTTGACCAACCGGAAAATGAAGACGATCAAGGTCTAATGGACGAAGTTCGTGGATTACAAACAGCCGGCGACGGAGATGATGACTCGTTTTGATTCGTGATCTTTAAAGTATAAATAAAAAAGGCGCGGATCATATCCAGCGCCTTTTTTATTTTAGATTCTTAAAATTGAAATTACTTAGAATTCTCTACATTGCCATTAACTGGGAGTGGTTCACCGCAACAGCCGTAAAGATTTATATCTCCACTAAGAATAATGATTTCTTGTGGAAATGTTTCATCAGACATTCCATTTGAGCATGAGTCTGTTTTTCTAACTACAGCAACTGGACCACTTTCGTTGGAGTAAACTTGAAGGAATTCTTCAACCATTCCCGCGGCTCCTGCAACTTTTGTGATTTTAGTTTCAGCTACTCCCTCAGCATCTACCGTCTGTAAAGATAGATTGTCTTCAGTTAGAGTTGCCCCCCAAAATGGTTCCGTACCATGACATTCTAGAGCAAATGAATTTTGTGAAACGAAAGCGACTGCGATTGCAGCCAAAGCGAATTTTAGCATAAAGCCCCCTATATTGTTGATCGGAGCCTAAGTACTTTTTTATAGAGTATAAACTTAAAATTAATGCGTTAGAACTAATTACAGTAGGTATATCTTTTGTTTGGTGTAATTAATGAATAGTTTCTTCTGAGGCATTTGTGTCGTATTGGCGTAAAAACTTCTCTGCAGCCTTTTCCAATTCGATATTGTCGGTGCTTGATTTTAAGTAAAGCTTTTGGCCTTCGAATTCGAATTCGGTCCATAGCTTTGGCATTTCGATATCGCCGTCCGCTTCAACATATTCTATAAACATAGCGTCCAAAGCATCTATACTCATATGGATTTTTTCTAGAACTTTAGTGTCGTCTACGTTTTCGTAGTCCATAGAAGATTCAAAATTGATTTGTCTAATCTTCTCGTTATTGTTCTTTATCCCTACAACCAATATAAGCTCTTCTGGGAAGATGGCGCCATCAACGATAAGGGTTTTATCCTTCAAAAAATCCGCGTATTTTTCTTCAAAAGTCTCTTTAACGAGCTTTAAGAAGTCTTTGGGAACTGGTTGATATTTGTGCTTTTGAGAGCTTGAACTGCGTGGATCCATTTCACATCACCTTTTGATTGTTGACACGCTAAGGCGTGCGCTACTAAAAATCTAATATACCGTACAAAAAATTGATTTTAAATAACTAAATAATTGGCTTTAAAAAAGCAGGGAAGTAACTGAAAATACCTTACTTTTTTACACAATTCATACTATAGGTACTTATGGAAAACACACCTCAAAACTCTACCGAAAATCAAACGGTAAAACAGCCAGCACAGGCCGTAGAGAATGGTGTATTTATCTCTACTTACGGCTGCCAAATGAATGAAAATGACACCGAAAGAATGTACTCACTTCTGGAGATGCAAAACTACACTCCAGTTAAGACTCCAGAACAAGCCAATCTGATTATCATCAATTCTTGTAGCGTTCGTGAAAAACCTGTTCACAAGGTTCATTCCGAAGTGGGTTCATACTATAAACTCAAAAATAAAAATCCAAAGCTCAAGATCGGTGTTGGTGGGTGCGTAGGCCAGCAAGAGAAGGCGAAGCTTTTAACTAGATCGCCTTTAATTGATTTTGTATTTGGTCCAGACAATATTGACGAACTCCCACAGATTTTGAGCCAAGGTCAAACAACAGATGGAAAAGTTGTTAAGGCACAATTCTATAACAACGAACCCTACAACGTTGAACACATGGTGAGAAACCCTGGAATTTCAACTTTTGTGAATATCACTAAGGGCTGCGATAATTTTTGTACGTTCTGTGTAGTGCCTTTCACGCGTGGAAGATTGAGGTCAAGACCTGCAATTGATATCGTAAATGACATTAAAAAATTAACTGAGCGTGGAGTAAAGGAAGTGACTCTACTTGGTCAAAATGTAAACTCCTATCTAGGGGAATGTGGAACAACCTTTGCGCAACTTCTAATGAAGCTCGCTGATGAAACAGAACTTCAAAGAATCAGATACACAACAAGCCATCCAAAAGATTTCAACGAAGATTTAATGGTGGTTCATAAAAACTATCGCGATAAAGTTTGTGATTATATTCACCTTCCAGTTCAATCGGGCAGTACAGAAGTTTTAAATAAAATGAATCGTGTTTATTCACGCGAACAATATCTCGATAAAGTAAAAAAAATTTTAAATCATGTTCCGGGTGTTTGTTTGTCTACAGACATTATCGTGGGCTTCCCTGGCGAAACAGAAGAAGAATTCCTGCAGACATTGTCATTACTAGATGAGGTGGAATTTGAAACTATATATGCTTACAAATATTCTCCACGGCCTTTTACAAAGGCTGCAAGATGGGGCGATCAAATTCCAGAAGAAGTAAAGTCAGAAAGACTCGATCGCTTATTTAAAAAACATAAAGCGCAACTTGCAATGGGCTGTCAGAAAGCCGTAGGCCAAGAATTTGATATATTAGTTGAAAAAGTAAATAATGATTATCCTGGAATCGTGACAGGAAGAAATTCTAGAAACCAGTTGGTTCACGTAACGAACGAAACTCCGATCATGGATAAAGACTATATTGGAAAAACGATCAGAGTAAAAATTGAAAAAGCAAAACCACAAACCTTGTACGCAACGCTGAGAGGGAATTGATGGCGACAATTATGACAGTAAGAGGATTCGCTCCAAAAATTGGCGAAAATTGTTTCTTGGCTCCCAATGCTACGGTTGTGGGTGATGTGGTTCTGGGTAGTGATGTTTCAATTTGGTTTAACGCTATTTTAAGAGGCGATGTTCATCACATTAGAATTGGCGATAAAACAAATATTCAAGACGGCACTATGATTCACGGAACTTTCAATAAGTGTGGAACTACAATTGGAAAAGGTGTCACGGTTGGACACAATGTGATTCTTCATGGTTGTGAGATCGGTGATAGATGTTTGATCGGTATGGGCACAACGATCATGGATAAGGCCAAAGTTGCGGCAAGATGTATCGTTGGTGCTGGAAGCTTGATCACAGAAGAAGCAACCTTTGATCAAGAAGGAATGTTGATCCTAGGTCGCCCCGCAAAAGCGGTAAGACCACTAAAGCTTGACGAATTGGCATTCTTAGAAAAATCAGAACAAAATTATATTTTATATAAATCGTGGTATGCAGAAGCAAGCCAACAAACAGGAAAGGGTATTTGAATGGCCAACCTATCGAAGAACGATATTAGACTAGCACTTACTTTTGATGACGTATTACTAATTCCACAATATTCGGAATTGGTTCCTACGGAAATTTCTACGAGAAGTTTTTTTGCAAAAGATCTTTATTTAAATTCTCCGCTGATATCATCCGCGATGGACACAGTGACAGGGCACAAGGTTGCAAGAGTGATGGCTCAACTGGGTGGTTTTGGTGTGATTCACAAAAATATGCCAATCGATATGCAAGCTCAAGAAGTTGAAAAAGTAAAAAAATATGAAAGTGGGATGATTTCAGAACCTATAACTCTCGGCCCTGATAAAAAAGTTCAAGATGCTCTTGATCTTATGAAAAAATATGGAATCAGTGGAGTTCCAATCACGGTAAAGGGAAAACTTGTTGGAATTCTAACAAACCGTGATTTAAGATTTGAAACTAACACGACCCAACTTATTGGTGACGTGATGACAAAGGATGATCTTGTCACTGCGCAAGTGGGAACAACTCTTGCTCAGGCAAGGGATATCTTGCAAAAACATAGAATCGAAAAATTACCAGTTGTAGATAAAGATGGAATTCTAAAAGGTCTTATCACAATCAAAGATATCGAAAAGGCAAAGCAATATCCTCAGGCTACAAAAGATGGTCGTGGAAGACTCGTTGCTGGTGCAGGAATTGGTGTGGGTCCTGAGGCATTCGAAAGAGCAGACGCTCTAGTTACTCATGGCGCAGATATTATCTGTATCGATACAGCTCATGGGTATTCAAAAAACGTAATTGATACGACAAAATATCTAAGAAAAAGATTTCCAGATATTATTCTAATTTCAGGTAACGTAGCAACGGCTGACGGTGCTAAGGCACTCTTTGAAGCAGGAGCTGACGTGGTTAAAGTGGGAATGGGCTCTGGAAGTATCTGTACAACAAGAATAGTAGCAGGAATTGGTGTTCCGCAAATTTCTGCAGTGATGGATTGCGCAGAAGTGGCAAAGAAAATGGGCAAGACTGTGATTGCCGATGGCGGCATCAGATATTCTGGTGACGTAACAAAAGCAATTGCCCTAGGAGCCAACACCATCATGGTTGGAAACTTACTTGCAGGTTGTGATGAATCGCCAGGTGAGACGATTCTTTATCAAGGTCGTACATACAAAGTTTACCGCGGCATGGGTAGCATCGGTGCTATGAAGGAAGGATCGAAAGATCGTTATGGCCAAGCTGAAGTTTATGAAAATGAAAAATTAGTTCCTGAAGGTATCGAAGGTAAAGTTCCTTACAAAGGAAGTGCAAGCGGTATTATATATCAACTTCTTGGTGGATTAAAGTCAGGCATGGGTTACTTGGGTGCAAACACAGTTGCAGAACTTCAAGAGAAAGCGCAATTTGTTAGAATCTCTCCATTTGGACTAAAAGAATCTCACGTGCATGATGTGACAATCACAAAAGAAGCACCTAACTATAGATTAGAATAGCATGAGGAATTTTTTGCGAAAGCAAAAACAAAGGTAAAAATGGATAAAATTGCCATCTTGGATTTTGGATCACAGTATACACAGCTTATCGCAAGAAAATTGCGAGAAATGGGCATTTATTCGGAAATTTTTCCGTTTAGTCATTCATTAGAGAATTTGAAAAAATTCTCTCCTAAAGGAATTATCTTAAGTGGTGGGCCGTCATCAGTAGGTGATGAAGGTGCTCCTTATAGAAAAATCTCTGAGCTTATTGCTATTGCTCCAATTCTTGGAGTTTGTTACGGAATGCAGCTTGTAACTAAAGACCTGGGGGGAAAAGTTATTCCTTCTAATAAACGCGAATATGGGATGACTTATCTTAAATGGGAAGACAATTCTATTTACGATGCTGATACGCAGATGGTTTGGATGTCTCATGGAGATACCGTTGAAGAACTTCCGAAAAACTTTAAGATTTTAGCAAAAACAAATTCTGGAGCCATTGCTGCGATTCATGGAAAGCTTGATGGAAATGACATTTTGGCGTTGCAGTTCCATCCGGAAGTGAGTCACACACAAAATGGTGAACATATTCTTGGAAAATTTGCTTTTGAAATGTGTGGAGTGAAGGCCACATGGTCTCCGCAAAATATTTTAAATGAGCTTACAAAAAAAGTAAAAGATAGAGTTCAGGATGGCCACGTGCTCTGTGCACTGTCAGGAGGAGTGGATTCCACGGTAGTGGGAGTTTTGCTCACAAGAATCTTAGGTGTAGACAAAGTAGAATGCTGTTTTGTAAACAACGGCCTTCTAAGAAAAAATGAATATGAAGAAGTTTTAGGAATTTATAGAAGTCTTGGGCTTAACGTTACAGGTATTGATGCGGAAGATGATTTTTTAACTGCATTGAAAGACGTAACAGAGCCAGAGAAGAAAAGAAAAATCATCGGAAATAAATTTATCGAAGTTTTTGATCAATTTATTAAATCAAAAGACGAGATCACTTTCCTCGCGCAAGGTACTTTATATCCTGACGTAATTGAAAGCATTTCTCCGAATGGAGCTTCGGTGACAATCAAAACTCACCACAATGTGGGTGGCTTGCCTGAAAAAATGAAATTGAAACTTGTAGAGCCCTTAAGAGAACTCTTTAAGGATGAGGTTAGGGCGATTGGTGCTGAGCTTGGAATTCCAAAAGAAATTCTGATGAGACACCCATTCCCTGGCCCGGGATTAGCGGTAAGAGTTCTAGGCGACATTACAAAGGAATATTTAGATATTTTAAGAGACTGCGATTCCATTTTCACTGAAGAATTAAAATCAAGTGGATTGTACACACAGATCTGGCAAGCCTTTGTTGTGCTTCTTCCTATCAGAACGGTGGGGGTTCAAGGTGACAATAGGTCATATGAAAAATCAGTTGCACTGAGAGCTGTGACATCACGGGATGGCATGACGGCAGATTGGTTTGATTTTCCTCATGACTTTTTAAAGAAGGTTTCTGGGAGAATCACAAACGAAGTGAGAAAAGTGAATCGAGTGGTTTATGATATTACATCAAAGCCTCCGGGCACTATTGAGTGGGAATAGAGGGAAAATATTTTGGGTAACTCATTTGTACATTTGCATGTTCACACAGAATATTCTTTGCTAGAGGCTAGCACGAGAGTGAAGTCTCTCATTCAAAAAGTTTCTGATTTTCAGATGCCTGCAGCTGCGATAACGGATAACGGAAATATGTTCGGTGCTGTGGATTTTTATCTTGGAGCAAAAGCCAAAGGCATCAATGGGATCATTGGTCTTGATGCTTATATTGCTCCTGCAGGAAGGTTGGTTAAGCAAGAAGAATCCAGGAACGCTGGTCGTGCACAAAATAAAAGAATTGTTCTGCTGGCACAAAATTATGAAGGTTATCAAAATCTCTGTCAGATCTCTTCGATCGGTTACCAGGAGGGTTTTTATTATAAACCAAGAATCGATTACGAAGTTTTAGAAAAGTTTAATAAAAATCTTATAGCCCTTTCTGGTGGCCTTCGTGGCGATATAGCCATGACATATTTTGATCACGGTCCTGAGAAGGCGATAGAGAAAATCAGATTCTATCAAAAAATATATCCAGAAAGTTTCTATCTTGAAATGCAAAGACCGGGAATTGAAAAGTGGAAAGAATATAATGCATTTTTGCAGGAAGCTTCTAAAATCACAGGCGCTCCACTTGTTGCTACAAATGAAGTGTTTTACTTAGAGAACTCTGATGCCTTCTCTCAAGAAGTTTTAATGTGCATTGGAAGTAACAAAACTCTTCAGGATGAATCCAGACTAAAACTTGGAAGTGATCAGCTTTACCTAAAGCCTCCCGAGCAAATGAGAACGCTTTTTAAGGACATTCCGGAAGCTTGTGACAATACGTTGGTGATTGCTGATCGCTGCAAAGTGAATTTCAAATTGAAAGATGAAAATGGAAAGCCGATTTATCATCTTCCAAGTTTTCCAACTGAAAATGGGAAAACCCTTAAGCAAGAAATCAAAGATAAATCTTTGATTGGACTTGAGGGCAGGTTCCAAGAACAAAAAGCGCGTAATGAAACTGTATTAGAAGAAAATAAACCGGAATACTTTGCAAGATTGGATTTCGAGTTGGATGTCATCGACAAGATGGGATTCAGTGGTTACTTCATGATCGTACAAGATTTTATCAACTGGGCCAAAGAAAATGGAATACCCGTTGGACCGGGAAGGGGATCGGGAGCTGGAAGCTTGGTCGCTTACTCTCTTAACATTACTGATCTTGATCCTATTAAAAATAAATTAATTTTCGAGAGATTCTTAAATCCTGAGCGTGTATCTATGCCGGATTTTGATATCGACTTCTGTCAAGATCGTCGCGGTGAAGTGATTAATTATGTCACCAATAAATATGGTGCAGCTTCAGTTTCTCAGATCATTACCTTCGGTAAACTTCAAGCTCGTGCAGCAATCAGAGATGTCGGGCGCGTGATGGGAATGAGTTTCCAGGAAGTGGATGTACTTTCCAAGCTCATGCCAGATAAGCTAGGTGTCACTTTAGAGGATGCATTGACTCTAGAACCAAGAATCCAAGAATTGATGGATCAAGACTCTAGAATGGCAAATCTTTTTGAGCTTGCGCGCAAGATCGAAGGCATTCATAGACATGCCTCGATCCATGCTGCGGGTGTTGTTATCTCTAATTTACCTCTTGTAAGTTACGCACCTCTTTATAAAGGCGCAGAAGGTGAAAACGTTGTTCAGTATGATATGAAGGTGTCTGAAAAAATCGGATTGATCAAGTTCGACTTTTTGGGTCTAAAAACTCTTACGCTTATTGATAATGCTTTAAAACTCATTGAAAAAAATAGAAGCAAGAAGTTTAAAGCGAGTGAAATCTCTATGACGGATGCAGGGATTTATGACCTGATGACTAGAGGAGATACGGCAGGAGTGTTTCAGTTCGAAGGTGGCGGTATGACCGAAACCCTAAAGCGCGTGAAGCCCACTTGCTTTGAAGATATCGTTGCTGTGAACTCGCTTTATCGTCCTGGTCCCATGGACATGATCCCAGAGTACATTGCGCGTAAGCATGGTCAAGTGAAGGTGACTTATATCTTTGAAGAACTTGAAGAGATTTTGAAAGAAACTTACGGGATTATTGTTTACCAAGAGCAGGTACAGCTGATTGCTTCGAAGATTGCCAGCTATTCTCTGGGTGAAGCGGATTTACTCCGTCGTGCGATGGGTAAAAAGATCAAAGAAGAAATGGATCAGCAAAGACAAAGATTCATGGATGGTGCGAATAAGAATGGTCACGATGTTAAAAAATCGGGAGAACTCTTTGATTTGATGGCAAAGTTTGCCGAGTATGGTTTTAACAAATCCCATGCCGCTGCTTATTGTGTGGTTGCTGGACAAACTGCTTGGCTTAAGAACTACTACGCTGTGGAATTCTACGCAGCTCTACTCAACACCGAACTTTCAGATACAGATAAAATCGTTAAGTACATTAAAGATGCAAGAAAACACAATATCATCGTAAAGCCACCAGATGTGAATTTCTCTGAGCATGGATTTACAGTGAGAGAAAGCGATGTTTTCTTCGGTCTTGGTGCGATCAAAGGCGTAGGGCAGTCTGCTGTGGAAGCTATTTTAGAAGCTCGTGCGACTAAAGAAAATCAAAAATTTGAATCTATATCAGACTTCTTTATGAGCGTGGATTTAAGACGTGTAAATAAAAAAGTGATCGAGAGCTTAACTAAAGCCGGAGCCTTTGATAATTTTGGCGTGCACAGAGCAAAACTCTTTGCAGGATTTGAAAAATTCATTGAGCGTGCGGAAGTGGAAAGAAACGATCGTGAATTGGGCCAATCTAGTCTTTTTGGCATGATCGAAGAAGAATCCTCTGAGAAAGAAATTGATTTGCCTGAAGTGCCCACATGGACAAAATCTGCAAAACTCAACTGTGAAAAAGAAGTTTTGGGATTTTACTTGAGCGAACATCCTCTCAATGGACTAGAAAATGTGTTCAGTAAAGTAGTGACTCACGATATCGTAGATCTAGATAAAGTGGAGCACAAGAAAAGAGCTATCATCGGCGGAATTGTTTCTTCTCATAGAGAAATCATTACAAGAAAAGGAACGAGAATGGCGATTCTCGTTCTTGAGGATCTTACATCTTCCGTTGAGGTGGTTGTGTTCCCTGATGCTTATGCCGAAGCAGAGACTCTTACGAAATCGGATCAGCCCTTAATCATTGAAGCTGTTGTAGAAAAAAACGAAGACAATGTTAAAACAATTGCTGAAAAAGTATTCACGCTAGAAGAAAGAATAAAAAAAGCATCACAAATAAAAATTGCAATGAAAGCTCAGGGCATGGATATCGAACCTCTAAAAGAAATATTTAAAAAATATCCTGGAAAATCAAAAGTCTTTTTTGAGTGTCAGTTGGATGACCTCAAGAAAAAAGTGATCTTTGAAGTGGAAGATGTAATTGGAGTTTCTTTGTCTCAAGGATTTTTTGAAGAAGTTCAATCTCAGTACAATGATACTAGCTTTATTCATATCATGTCTGGTTACAGTGCTCAATCGGATGAGCGCTAAAAAATATGAATATTAAAATTCTTAAGAAAGCAAAAACATACATCATAGTTCACAAGCCTGCAGGCTACGTGGTCTATTCGGACTCTAAAGAAGACAATAAAATCAGTTGCCAGGTTTTGTTAGAAAAGCAACTTTCACAAAAAATTTATCCCGTTCATAGAATTGATAAGCCTACTTGTGGAGTTTTGATCTATGCACTCACTCAACAAAAAGCAAATCAGCTCTCGACACTTTTTAAAACAAAAAGAGTAGATAAAACTTATTTGGCATTTTGCCACGGAGAAATGGTTGCAAAAGCTCGTGCAGATTTTCCTTTAAAAAAACACAAAGAAAAATTAACGGAACTCGCGGCTACGAATCTTCTAAATTTAGAGACTATAGAAATTGATGCCAAGAATGAAAAACGCAAGTATTCATTGGTGGAGGCCGTCCCTGAGACTGGACGTTATCACCAGATTAGAAGGCATTTAAAAATGATGAAGTGCCCCATAGTTGGAGATCCAGTTTATGGGAACAGTTGGAATAACGATTTCTTTAAAGAAAAATACAATATAAACCGCACACTTCTCTCCGCTGTGTCTATTTCGTTTGTAGATCCAGAGACAAAAGAGAAGGTTTTTGTGAAGACAGCGCCCGATCAAGATTTTTCAAACCTCTTGAACAAACTGGGTATCAAAGTTAACATTTAAGTATATGGAGAGAATATGAAGCAGCTTTTGTTTTTCATCTTAGTAGCGTTACATAATATTTCTACTCTTTCTACAGCACATGCGCAGTATACTGATTTTGCAGATATCAAAGAAGAAATGACTATCCAGGCGGAGAGCGCATCAGCTGCTCGTGAAAAAGCCATTCAAGAATCTCTAGACAAAGTCGTCGCAAGATTTACGGTGGATCTCGTTGGCGAAAAAAAATATGAGGCCAGTAAAAATATTTTAAATGCCCAAACAGCAAAAGAAGCTGGAAAATTTGCTCCTGTAATAAAAGCTGATATTTTAGAGCAGAACGGAAATAAATTTAAAGTTTCAGTAGATATGAAAGTCTCTCCACAAAATTTAAGACAAATGTTAGAAAAAACGGGAATTCTCACCTCGCAGTTTGATTCAGGGGTTGTTCTTCCTTTTGTAACTTATATTGATCAAGTTCGGGCTAAAACTTACAAGTGGTGGGTGAGTGAGCCTCTGAATGATGACACTCTAAGAAACGTAAATAGATATTTTAATACCGAGCTTAGGAAATCTTTAAAATCTCTTAATTTTTATGTTTTAGATCCTATAGACTGGAATTTTAGAAATTCTTTACCGATGCAATTTCAAAAAGATTACTTTAAAAAAGAAGACTATCAATCTATGGAGTCTTACTTTAAGTTTCCTTTGGCCATCAAAGGGCAAGTAGATATTGCTCCCTCACAAAGAGTTTCGACAAGCTACAAAATTCAAGTGAAGCTTGAAGCTATTCTTACGTCTCAAGGTAAAGTCGTGGCAGAGAGTTCACGGCAACTTGAAACCGAATCCGGAGATCTTTCTTCAATTCTTCAAAAGAATGCTCCAAAGATCTTTTCAGAGGTTTCAAACGACCTTAAAGATCAATTGGAAGGTGCTTTAAGAAAAGGAATCCTAGAATCATCTATGATTCAGATCGCAGTACGAGGAGATATGAGTTTTAAAAATCTTGAAAACTTTAAATCAACGCTTCTTAAATCCATTGGAAGTATTAGATATCTCTCAGAAAGATCTATTGAAAGTGACAAGAGAATCTTTGATGTCGATTATGCAGGATCTGTTCTGGACTTAACAAAAAGAATTCAAGCGCTAAAATTTCAAGGCTTCAATGTTACGACCAGTGGAGCAGCCCGCACGATTGATGTTACAATCAGAGACTAGACCAAGGTTGGCTATATAGTAGTTTTGGTCTTCATTTTATCCCTATAACTTTGTTATCCTAAGAGTATGAAAACACTCTCAAAACTTCTATTGATTCCTGTATTGATTTTAACTTCGTGTACGTTGCCTCAGAAGGGTCCATCGGAAAGAAACGTTCCCATCAAAGCTAGAAATTCTAATGAGCCGATGAAACGTGTTTTTGTTTTACCATTCGCCGATGTCGCAAATCAAAAGCCAAAAAATATTTTAGACGGTGC
The DNA here is from genome assembly GCA_031374125.1 of Bdellovibrionales bacterium. Classification (GTDB taxonomy): domain Bacteria; phylum Bdellovibrionota; class Bdellovibrionia; order Bdellovibrionales; family JAEYZS01; genus JAEYZS01. Next base: position 1,658 of record JANMFM010000245.1, on the reverse strand, counting down.
AAGAAGAGTTTTTGTAACGGAGCTTTTAAGAACAGGAGAGTTCATTGTTCTTAAGAACTCAGATTTTCCAAAAGATTTTGATACTTTTAAAAAAGGCCCGGAAAGTGGATATGAATATGATCTCGAAAAAGTGAGTGAGCTTTCTCAAGGTCAAGGCGTTACTGGAGTGATTGAAGGTCAGATCTTGGAAGTGAAGACAAAGAGGGTTGGTGATGACTTTGGTATCATGAGGAAAATCAAAGTGATTGTGGAGGCAAAAGTGAGAATTAGAGCTTTTGCAGTTGATGGTAAGAAAGAAGTTTTCAATGAAATTAGATCCGCAACCGTAGAGGCGACGACAACAAGGTTTGCGGAGCGTGGATATAGCAATTTGGATTTAGAAGATGATCCGGTTCTTGTGAACGAAGTTGTTCAAAAAGCTTTTGAGAGTTTGATTCCGGGTTTAACTGCGGCAATGAGAAAGCTTTCCTGGGCAGGGCGCATAGCCATGGTTCGTGGTGAAAAAATCTACATCAATGCAGGCAGAGTATCGGGAATCCAAGTTGGGGACCTTTTAAAGGTAATGGATCAAGGGCAAGATATCTTTGACCCACAAACAGGAACTTTTTTAGGACGCGCAGAAGGTCGAATGAAAGGAACTATTGAAATTGTGAGCTATTTTGGTAAAGATGGCGCCATAGGAGTAGTTCATTCTGGAGCCGATTTTAGAGAAAACGACAAAGTCGAATTATACTAATATATGTACTGGAAAGTATCCTACTCCATCTATCCGATGGCTTGGAACACTTTCTTATTCTATAGCCCTTGAGCTTCAGCACCAATTTGTTAATCAAGCGGAATTCAATCCAAAATCCATGACAATATTAGGAGTGGAGCACCCTTCGGTGATTACCTTAGGAAAACGTGCCGAGCCTTCAGAAGAAATCAAAATCAATTTGGATTCTCTAGAGGACCTCAATATTCAGTATTATAAGGTCGACCGTGGGGGACATGCGACTCTGCATTCTCCTGGGCAGCTTGTTATATATCCAATCTTAAACCTTTCGGAACATGGTTTAACAGTAAGAGATTATCTGTGCGCACTTCAGAAGTCGACGATCGCTTTCTTCGATCAACTGGGAATTAAAACTTTTGCAAAAGAAGATTCTCCCGGAATTTATACAGAAAAAGGAAAAATCGCTTTCTTTGGAATTAGAGTTAAAAAAGGCATTGCTTTTCATGGTCTTGCAATCAATGTTTCAAATGATACCGAAGATTTTTCGTTGATCCGTTCTTGTGGAGCTAATCTTGAAACCTTCGATAGAGTCGCCGACCATGGTGTTAAAATACCTCTGGCGGATTTATATTTTGGGTGGACCAATGCATTTTTACATAACGTATAAGTTGGGATTAAAAGTGTTTATTTTAGGATTAGTTGTATTTATTTTGGCTACAGAATTTATAGTTTATTATTTTGGTAGAGATGTGAGCTTTCAAAATCCCGAACTCATTGTGGTCTTGGGCTGTGGTGATCTTGTGAGTCGTCCCTTGTTGAATGATAGATTGGAAGCGGCAGTTCGTGCGCATATTGCTTTTTCAGGTATTCCGATTCTTCTTACGGGTGATGAAAAGAATAAAAATGAAATCTCTGCTATGTCGAAGTATTTGAGAGAAAAACT
>JANMFM010000241.1:0-6399 GCA_031374125.1 Bdellovibrionales bacterium | reverse complement strand
GCCGTTGCCCTTAATTTGTAAGAATCAATTGTAGACGTTCCAGCTTTGATGGGGAAAAGCGCGTAAGACACTAACAAGGCTTTTTTATATGGCAAGCCGTTGATCACTACGTTTGTAAAATTCAATCTCGTAGCAATCTCGATATCTTCTTTCCAAAAGCTTTTTAGATCTGGATATTTCATGGGTTCAAAGTTTGTTAAATTGTTTTGTGTGTAAAGATACCAAGTCGCGGTGATTTGCTCTCCCGCATAAACTTTTTGCTTATCCACTTCTACACGAATAAAAAAGGCTTCATCCGGATTGATATTCGATGGGGCTTGTTGCGCCTGAGGAATTGTTCTTTGCAACAACTGACTAAAGATCGCATCGGCTTCGTCCATGGCGTCTTGCGCATCATCTTCTTCATAGTTTGGCTGAGGCGCCTGCGGTTGTGATGGCCTTACGTTACCAGCACTCTTCATTACCTTTAGATTTATAGAATTACTTCTTAAAGTATTTTGACCCACAACCACTTCCGCCGGTGTGATGGTGAATTCTCCAGGAGCTTGCGGTACCATTCGATAATTAAAAATCTGACGTCTAACAAAACTGAACTTTCCATTTACGAATTCACTGCGTGATTCCACCTGTGACCCGCGATCGACAAGATTAAATCCACTGATATCCGGAAGTCTTGGCTCACCCACTCCGCCACTTTCAGAGCTAGATACAATAATGGAATAGAGAAACGATTGCCCCATAACGATTTGTACTTCGCCATTCGCCTGGCCGTTGATTGTGGCAATCACCTCATCTTTGGCTTCCACTTTAAAACCTGTAAAAAGAGAAAATAATAATATTAAAGTACTTAAAGCTCCACTACCAATCTTTACCATTTGGAGTCTCCTTGCTTTTTTTGTCATTCATTTTGGCGCGAATTTGTTCTTCTTGCCTTTTTAATTCATCTAAAATTCTTCTGACATCTTGCTCACTCAAATCCTGACTTTTGAAAGGCTTTGGAGCTTTTTTCTTGTTTTGGTCCTGCTTTTGTTGATCAGGTTCTTTTGGTTGCTGCCGCTGCTTTTGATCTTGCTTGTTCTGTTCATCTGATTTTTGCTCTTTATCAGAATCATTTCCCCCGCCACCATTGCCCTGAAACAATAATTCAATATTGTTTTTTACTTCTTCTGATTCGGGGCGAATATCCAAAGCAGCCTGATAATATTTTAAGGCACTTGGAATATTCTTTTGCTCTCCATAAACTCTTGCGGCGTTAAATAGAGATTGAAATTTCAAATTTTGATCTTCAGTAGAGTTGGCTGTTGATAAATATTCTTTGATCGCTTTTTCCGGTTCCTTGGAATTCTCATGAACAACTCCCAAGTTATAATGAAGAGCTCCTGCCTTTGGATAATTAACCACTTCTTTTTCAAGCTGGATTTTACTATCTATAAGTTTCTCATCCGTAAACATTCCCACAGCCTTATTGTTCTTGTAAACAAGAGAAGGATTTTCCGCAAAAATACTACTCAAGAGTAAAAACAATGAAATTATCATTTTGGTTTCCTCTCCGTGATATTTTTACGTTCCGTCATCAACATCTCGATCATCAAAAGAATAAATGCAATAAACAATGGAATTTGAAATCTTTCGTCATACTTTTTCATAAAGTCGCTTTCAAATTCCGATTTTTCTAATTTCCCAAGATCTGCTTCCAATTGCCTTACTTCATCGCCTGTGAACGAAGCATGATAATAGGCACCCTTGCCCTCTGAAGCCAATTGTCTCAAGAAATCAGTATTGACCTTAGACATGACAATTTGACCACCAGAATCTTTTTTGTAGCCTTTCAATTGACCAAAATCATCTCTTGCTGGAATGGGCGCACCTTGCGCCGTTCCTGCTCCAATCGTAAAGATGCGCACCCCTTTGCTCACAAGGTCTTTAGCTTGTTTTAAAGTGTCATCGTCATGATCTTCACCATCAGAAATAAATACGATCACTTTTGTTACTTTGGTAAGCTCGTCTTCTTCAATTCCGCCACGCTTGAAAGAGTCCAGGGCTGCTTTAATCACGGACCCAAAATTTGTTCCTTGATTACTGATGGAGTTCGGGTTGATCGTTTCTAAAAACATTTTCAGAGCTGAATAATCAGTGGTCAGTGGTGACATGAGCGCCGCACTTCCAGCAAAACCAATCAACCCCACTTTGTATCCATTCACGCGATCCAAAAGCTTGGTAATAATGTTCTTTGAAACTTCTAGGCGATTCGGCTTTAAATCCTCAGCCATCATGGAATTAGAAATGTCGAGAGCAAAAATAATCTCGATTCCTTCCATTTTAACTTGTTCCGTTGATTCTCCCAATTGCGGACGAGCAAGAGAGATCACAATAAATATCACCGCGAGAATTTCGAGAATAAACTTTATATTGCGTTTTCTTTTAGAAAGAAAGCCAGTCAAAGAATCATAAATCTCTGCCTTAAATAGTTTTTTAATTTTATCCGAGCGAATTTTGAAAGCCAAGAAGGCCAAAACAATCAGCACCGGTATTGCTGCCAAATAGTATAAATAAATCGTATCTTGAAAACGGAACATCTAAGGCCCCCTTTTCAAAACAGTGAGTCTTAAAAAAACACTGGACACCAATAGACAAAAGGCCCACTTCAAATAAGTTTGGTAGAGCTCTGTATATCTTGTGAATTTATTCACTTCAATTTTTGTTTTTTCTAGACGATTGATGTCTTGGAAAACTTTTTGCAAAGCTCCCGTGCTGCCTGCGCGATAGTATTTTCCACCCGTTTCACTCGCTAATCTCCCTAAAAGATCGTCATTTACTTTCGAGTGGATCGGCTGGTATGTTTTTATAGTTCTACCAAATGGATCGGTCATCGTCACCGGAAGCTGGGCTTCTCCATCTACGCCGGCGCCAATAGAATAAATTTTAATTCCGTAGCCTTTGGCAATGTCTAGAGATGTTTCAGGGTCAATGGTTCCAGAGTTATTTTCTCCGTCCGTTAAAAGAATAATTACCCGACTCTTTGCGGTAGAATCTTTTAATCTTGCAACAGCATTGGCCAGCGCCACACCAATCGCCGTTCCCATCTTGATGGACCTGGTGGGCTCAACTTTCCTTAAGCTTTCCAACAGAATAGGATAATCGAGGGTCAGTGGTACTCTGGTGTAGGATTCACCGGAAAAAACCACTAGGCCAATGCGGTCAGAAACTCTTTTCTTAATGAAATCTTCAATTGTTTTTTTAGAAGATTCCATACGGTTCACCGGCTGCATGTCTTCAATCAACATACTGTCCGAGATATCCAAGGTCATCATGATGTCAATACCCTCAACATTTCTTTTTACTTTTGTATCAGAAACTTGAGGTCTCGCCAAAGCAAACACCAAACAGATCAACGCTAAAATTTTTAATAATAATGGCAAACCAGAAAGGTAGGACCTTATCCCTCGAGGAAGCTTTGCAATCTGACCTAAGCTTGAAAATTTTAAAGTTGGTTTTTTCTTGGCCAAAAAAAGAATATAATAACCAATAAAGAGTAAAATCAAAATCAATAATGAAAAAGCCCAGGGATTATGCCACGTCATATACGCCCCTTCTTTTTATGAGAAAGGGCTTCATCAATGATCTCAGTGAGCTTTTGCGCGTGATCCATCAAATACAATCCGTCGGATTTTTTGATGTCACTTTTTGTTTTAGCAAATTCAGAAAAATATTTTTTTATATCATCGCCATGATCACGATAAATTTTTGGATATCTTTTTTTAATTTCTTTTAAGATCTGACGAATTCCCCAGATGTGGGCAGGGATATGTAAACTTCGGCTTAAAAATATTTTTAAATCTTTATCAATTTGATCCGCAAACCCTCTAGCAGAAATGTGCTCAACTTCTAAGGCTTTTTCCATTCGGCGAACAGACTTAAAAAAAGTATCGAGAGGATTCAAAGCCGCTTCTAAGCTTTTTAAATCATCAAAAGCTTTTTTGCGACTCTTTATCTTTTTAAACTGCAAGTACGGAAGTGCAATTGCATTTACGATCACCACCACTAGCAAAATCCAAAACCAGATAGGATAAGAAAGTTCCCACATAGGAAAAGAACCCACCGGCTGCGGAGGATTTGTTGGGTCCTGCTTCAAAACACTTTTTAGGGACCAATCAAATCCCGTGAGCGTCACTTTATTTTTCCCATCGTACATGACCACTTGATCTGATTTATGATCGCCAGTTCTATAACTGGTCACTGTAAATTCAGATTTGTCTGGCATATAGGCTTGAACTTGCAGCAGTGTGAGCGGAGGAACTTCATCTGTGAGCTGCGCATCTTTGATTTGTAAAGAATCTTGAGCAATTCCTTCCGTTGGTCCTTCACAAGAAAGAGTGAGCTTTTCGCCCACAGTAATCTCAACATTTTTCGAAAGCTTACAGTACCACTGGCTCATTTGCGAGACCTCATTTTGAAATAGGAAATGAGTGGATCTACAAAATCATTGTTAGTTTGAACAACAATCTTGCCAACACCAGACTTCCTCAGCTCTTGGTCTCTGAGTTTTTTACTCTCAATACTTTTTTCTTTGTAATGTTTTTTAAAGAGCGGACTAGATGTATCTACAGCGATGATTTGATCTGTCTCAGAATCTTGCATTTCCACTAAACCCATTGAAGGCAATTCATTTTCAAATTGATCCTCAACCACGACGGCAACCGTATCGTGCTTCTTACCCAAAAACCTCAGTGAGCGTTCGTAATTCGTATCGATAAAATCTGAGAATATAAATATATTTGTTTTTTTATTGAGCACTGCACGCAGATGTTCCATCGCTTCTGAAATTTTTGTTTTTTTACTGCGAGGTTCAAAGAATAAAATATCTCTGAGAATTCTGTGCACATGACCACGGCCTTTCTTAGGAGGAACATAATGCTCGACTGTGTCCGAGAAAAGCAAAAGCCCAATTCTATCGTTATTCTTCACGGCACTGAAACTCAAAAGAGCTGCCAGCTGCGCAATCACGTCTTTTTTCAAGTAATACTTAGAGCCAAACTCTCCGGAGCCACTCACATCCACAGCAATCATCAGCGTGAGTTCGCGCTCTTCATCATATTTTTTTATGTATGGCTTATCGGCTCGTGCCGTGAGAGTCCAAGAGATGTGCCGCACATCATCGCCCGGAACATATTCTCTGAAATCCGAAAAAGTCATACCTTGGCCTTTAAAAGCAGAATGGTACTCTCCAGCAAAAAGAGAGTTCACTAGCTTTCTTGTTTGAATTTCAAGAAGCTTAACTTTTTTTAAAAGCTCAGGACTGAGTTCCATGAATTATGGCACCTCAATGTGATTTAAAACCTCATTGATAACTTGATCTGTTGATACTTCTTCGGCCTCGGCCTCATAAGTTAAAATGATTCTATGTCGAAGAACCAAGTAAGCGATGGCTTTCACGTCATCAGCTGTCACGTAACTGCGACCCTTTAGGAAAGCGTGAGCTCTGGATGCTTTTGCGAGAGAGATTGTTGCTCTAGGAGAACCACCCACTTGCACTAAGCTTTCAAGCCTCCTCAACCCCATGGCACTCGGCTGTCGGGTTGCAAAAATAATTTCAACGACGTAGTTTTTAATTTTTGCATCAATGTAGATTTCGTTGATTAATTTTCTTACTCTTAAAATATCATCTTTGCCCATCATCGCATTCACTTTAGGAATTGCATCGGTAGAAAGATTTTCTAAAATCGTAAGTTCTTCTTGGCGATTGGGATACTTCACTACAGTTTTGAACATGAATCTGTCCATTTGCGCTTCTGGCAGTGGATATGTACCTTCTTGTTCAATCGGGTTCTGAGTTGCCAAAACCAAAAATGGCATTTCGAGCGGATAAGTTGTATCCCCTATCGTCACTTGCTTTTCCGCCATTGCTTCAAGCAAAGCACTTTGAACTTTTGCGGGAGCACGGTTGATTTCATCGGCCAAAACTATATTTGTAAAAATCGGACCTTTTTTTGAAGTGAACTCATTTGTCTTTTGATTATAAATCATTGTCCCCACAAGATCTGAAGGAAGCAGATCGGGAGTGAACTGAATTCTTTGAAATCCCAGCGAAGTGGCTTTGGCAAAAGTTGAGATCGCCAAAGTTTTTGCCAATCCCGGAAGACCTTCTAGCAAAACGTGTCCACCGGTGAGCAGGCCCATCATAATACTTTCAGCCATTTCTTTTTGCCCGATAACAACTTTAGAAACTTCTTGAAGTACAGATCTAATGTATGGATTTTCTTTTTCAATATCGCGATTCAACTGTTCGATTTGCATGTCTCTTGTTCTCCCTAATGATGTGCTCTAATAGGATAGATTTTTAGAAGCTTGGTACCAACAAAAATGTGATGCATAACGAGTACTTTACGCGATCGGTCAGGA
>JANMFM010000238.1:0-4599 GCA_031374125.1 Bdellovibrionales bacterium | reverse complement strand
AATCTACCAAATAAGAAAATCACTGATGAGTACACAAAGACCCTTCAAGAATTCAGAGCAAATTTGCATCCAGAGCAAAGAAAAGTTTTATTCAGCGATATTATTCAAGCTTACACAAGCAACAAGAAGAATTTACTATCTAATCGCATAGACAATTATTATGAACAAGAAAAAGTTCACTACAAGAACATGAAAGCGCAGTTAGCATATTATGAAAAGAAGCTGATCTTTTACTCTATAGTTCTTTTCTTCTCTGTCCTAGGGCTTTTAGTGACATTAAAGTTATTTACGCAAAGCCAGATTTTTGTGCCTTTACAAAACACTACAAATCGCATGGTAGATTTTTTAAATGGCAAATACTCTTACAACTTTGATAGTCCGGATGAAAACGAAATGGGCGAGCTCCAAGCCACCTTCAATTCTATGGCACAGGAAGTTTTAAAAAACATGGAGGAGCTAAAAGCTTTAGATTCTGCAAAGTCAGACTTCTTAAATATCGCTTCCCATGAACTCAGAACTCCAATGACATCAATCAAAGGGTCCCTCAGTCTTATTTCGAGCGGTGTGATGGGCGATGTCTCTGATGAAATTTTAAATTTAATTAGAATTGCAGAATTAGAAACTGATCGTCTAGTCCGACTTATTAACGATATCTTAGACATGGCAAAAATTGATGCTAGAAAGTTACCACTAAAGTTAACCTGGACTCCCCTTCACGAATTATTAGATAAAACAGTCATGAGCCTACAAGGTCTTGCTCAAACTTTTGATGTGAAGATTGTAAAACAAGATTTTGAAAATATAGCTATCAATGTGGATGCGGATAGAATTCAGCAAGTGATAACAAATTTAGTTTCGAATGCCGTTAAATTTTCCCCTAAAAACAACATGGTTGAACTTTTGGTAGATGTAAAACCCAACGCGCCAGTAAAAATCATGGTAAGAGACCATGGAAAAGGGATGACTCCTCAAGAGAAATCTATACTTTTCCAAAAATTTCGCCAAGTTTCAAGCCCCGACAATCCTCTCGTAAAAGGCACAGGCTTGGGCTTAGCTATCGCTAAAGCGTTGGTCGAAGAACACAATGGACAAATCGATGTGACTACAAAGCCCAACGAAGGAAGCACCTTTTACTTTACAATACCCGAGTGGAAACATCTAGAGAGTACTCATCAGGAGAAATTGGCAGCATGAGCATAGACGATCTTCTTAAGGAATTGCAGCAAGAGTATATCCAAGGCATACCCGAAAAAATCCAAGAGCTAAAAGAATTCAGTCAAAAAAATGATTTAGAGAATCTCATCAATTCATTTCACAAGCTTAAAGGCTCAGGAAAAACTTACGGTTTAGAAGAAGTTTCTGTGTTCGGACAGTTTTTTGAAATTTGGATGAGAGAAAAAAAAGAAAAAGTTTTCCCATTTATACCCAAAGCAATTCAAATCTTAGAGAGAATCAATGCCTCTAGAATCCAAGGCAAACCCTATTCTTTGGACTCTGATCAAGAGTATCAAAAATTATTATCTTTAAAATAATTAAATATCGAATATTTTTCCTGGATTCAAAATAAGATCTGGATCAAAAACTTTTTTGATTTGCTTCATAATTTCAATTTCCGCTTCAGATTTTGTAAAATGCAAGAAAGGTTTTTTACTCAAACCCACTCCATGCTCTGCTGAGACAGATCCGCCAAACTTCTTAAGGTTTTTAAATAAAAGCTGATCTACCTTTTGACAGCCTTTTACAAATTCATCCATGGACAACTCTGATGGTTTCAAAATATTCACATGTAAATTTCCATCCCCAATATGACCAAACCAAACAACTTTGAACTGCGGATATTCTTTTTTAAGCAAATCATCCGTTTCTTTTACGAATGTTGTCACATCAGAAATTTTAACCGAAATATCATTCTTATAAGGAGTGAATGGAGATAAACTTTCAGAAATATAATCTCGATACTTCCAAAAATTCTCTGCTTGCTGTTCACTTTGACTGATAACACCGTCTTGTATAAAGCCCGCTTCAACGCCCTCTTCAAAACAAGTTAATAATTTTTGCATTTTTTCTTCTGAATCCGTTTCGGCTTCAATCAAAAGATAAATAGGAAATTTTTGTCCCAGCGGGGCACTCAATTCTGGATGAGATTTTAAAACATATTGAACAGCATCTTCTGTGAACATTTCAAAGGCCGTTAAACTCATCGCATTTCTAAATTTCTGATAAACTTTAGATACAAATTGATGATCTTCAAGACCCACAATGACCACCGATGTTTCTTTTGGCGGCGTAGTCACTCTTAAAACAACTTCCGTAATAATCCCCAAAGTTCCTTCACTGCCAATAAAGAGATGTCTTAAATCATAACCTGTATTATTTTTTACCAGACCATTGTTTAATTTTAAAATCTCTCCCGCTCCTGTGACAACGGTAAGGCCAGAAACCCATTCTCTCATAAGGCCGTAACGAACCACGTTGAGCCCACCGACGTTCGTAGCAACGTTGCCACCAATTTGACTGGATCCACGAGCTGCAAAGTCCACAGGGAAATGGGAACCTTTGGAAGTGGCATAATCTTGCGCTTCTTCAGTTAAGCAACCCGCCTCACATGTCAGCGTTTGATCAATTTCATTAAAATCTAAAATATTATTCATTCTTTGAAGAGAAAGAACCACTTCGCCATTCTTCGCAACAGCCGCACCGCTCAGTCCAGTTCTTCCGCCTGAGGGAACAATTGCAATTTTATTTTTTCTTGCCCACTGAACAATCTGTTGAACTTCTCCCGTGGTACTCGGGAATAGAATCGCCTTGGGATTTGGAGTGTAGTACCTCGTCCAATCTCTTCCATATTCAAGAAGGTTCTCAGCATCTGTTGCTACTTGATTTGCCTTTAAAAACGGAAGTTCTTTTAAAATATCCATTTATCCCCATTTGCGATTACGAACTACAATCGACCGCTATATTTGAGAACCCTTCCTATCTCTTCTAAAGATTCTAAACGATATTTCAATCTCATGAGATCTGGTTCGCAATAAGGATAAGCTGCGTCTGCATCAATGGCAACATGAACTTTATCAGCTAATAATTCGATCTCTGTATAAGCAGTTTTTATCATCTCTTCAAAACGATCAAATTTAAAGATGTTGCTATAGATAATATCCAGTCTCTCTACTTCCTGCTTAAGGTCTTGATATTTATGAGGACATGTTTCTTTAACAGGTTTACACTTAAAAAATTCTGAAGCTTTATAATCGCGCATGATATAAAATTTAAATGGATCTTTACTCTCGACCGATTTTTTCTGAAAAATCACATCGGGACCAATAACTTTAAAGCTATGACTTAATGTGGTTCTTCTTTCTAAAACTCCGATGGAGTTTGGCATAGGGCTAGAAATTTGCTCACATTGATTATCAAGATAATAATTCAATTCACTCAAACCCACATAAGAAATTCTTTTTATCAATCCGCTTATATAAAAGCTTGTTCCATGACAGTTGATACCATCTATGGGCAGAGGTTTATTGATGTTGAATTTTTTAAATTTCAAATTTATCAGTGGAGTAATATCAATATCATTGAACCAATTCACTTGAGCAAAATTTTCAACGGTTGCTCCCTGCCAAACTCTAATTTGGTTTACAATTTTAATTTTTTGACGAGCATCGGCTCCCACAATCCATAATTTTTCTTTTTCATAAACAAAAGAAGCCTCAGGCCCTTTTATCGCCCATCTGTATGCCCATTCCAAAGCACCCACCCGAGGAGCACGCTCATTGAATCGCACAGACGAAGCCGCCTGCACGTCTGTTAGGACAAGTGTATAAGTCAGGAAAATAATGATAAATTTTGATATATTAATTGTAAATTTCATATTTAAAACCAGCTCTATAGCTTTATAGCAAAGCTCTGCAATTAATAGCAGTATTTTGATCTTATACAGCACAAAATCACGCCAAGTGGGCAATAAATACTCGATTAAAAAATTAGATTATTCTGGTTTTAATATTCGTTTTTAGCTTAGAAATTCTATCCGCTGTATCTTGAGCTTTTGCATTTTCTAAATCCATCACCAAGTAACCAATCTCAGAGTCAGTAGAGAGATATTGAGCAGAAATATTGGCCCCCGCTTGAGCCACAATTTCGTTAATATCCTTTAAAACTCCAGGAACGTTTCTATGAACATTTAAAAGACGAACAGTTTTTTCATGAACTGGTAAATCTACATTAGGGAAATTCACAGATCCTGTTGTGCTTCCGTTTTTAATCATTTTAATAAAGCTATCTGCAACCTCAACACCGATAGCCTCTTGGGCCTCTTCCGTGCTTCCCGCAATATGCGGAGACAAAATGACATTTGATAAGCCTCTGAGTGGTGTTTCAAATGTTTCAGTATTGCTCTGTGGTTCGTAGGGAAATACATCCACTGCCAACCCACCAAGATGCTTACTCTTCAACGAATCTACGACAGCCGGAATATCCACTACAGTTCCGCGACTCGCATTGATTAGGAATGCACCTTTTTTCATTTGGCTTAATTCTTTTTGTGAAATCATGTTTTTAGTTTGTGGAGTTTCCGGAACATGCAATGAAACAAAATCA
>JANMFM010000224.1:0-2872 GCA_031374125.1 Bdellovibrionales bacterium | reverse complement strand
TTTTGTAACTCATAAGGACCTGGCGTTGCTGAAACATACACTACTTTATCTAAAATCTTTTCAAATTCTTGAAAATTGAGAGGGCGATTATCCAATGCCGACGGAAGCCTAAATCCATGCTCTACAAGAGTCATCTTTCTTGATCTATCACCACGGTACATCCCACCAATTTGCGGTACTGTGATGTGGCTCTCATCAATAAAGCATAAAAACTCTGCAGGAAAATACTCTAATAATGTCGGCGGTGGCTCTCCTGGCCCTCTTCCTGTCAAATGCCTTGAGTAGTTCTCAATCCCTTGGCAGTAGCCTAGTTCCTCCATCATTTCGATATCGTAATAAGTTCTTTGCTCTAGTCTCTGCGCCTCGAGCAATTTCATATTGCCCTTCAACTGATTGAGTCTTTCGCCAAGTTCCGCTTGAATGGTTTTTACAGCACGCTTTCCAATCTCTTCTGTCGAGACATAGTGGCTGTTTGGATAGAAAGTCATATCACTGACTTCTTCCAATGTGATTCCTCTTAAAGGATCCACCCAAGAGATTTTCTCAATGTAATCGCCAAAAAATTCTAATCTCACAGCTCTTTCATCTTCAGACGGCGGGTATACTTCTACAACGTCACCACGAACTCTAATAGTTCCTCTGGTAAATTCTAAATCGTTTCTCTGATACTGAATTCGAATAAGCTCACGTAAGAATTGATCGCGCTTTATCGCTTGATTCACGCTCGCTTTATAAGTCATTGCCTTATAAGTTTCTGGAGAACCAATACCGTAGATGCAAGAAACTGAACTCACGATGATCACATCTTTTTTCTCTAGCAGTGATCTCGTCGCCGAGTGGCGCATTTTATCGATCTGTTCATTGATGGCAGAATCTTTTTCGATATAAGTGTCTGTTCCTGGAAGATAAGCTTCGGGTTGATAGTAATCATAATAACTCACGAAATATTCGACAGAATTTCTTGGAAATAATTCTTTAAATTCTGCAAAAAGCTGTGCGGCCAAAGTTTTATTGGGCGCAAGCACTATTGCAGGCAAATTCAACTGTTGAATCATATTCGCTACCGTAAAAGTCTTACCAGTGCCTGTCGCGCCTAAAAGGACTTGCTCTGAATGTCCTGGATTTTCCAGTACATGAGTGACCAATTCCTTTATAGCCCTAGGTTGATCGCCAGCAGGTTTATGAGGCGCTTCTAGTTCGAATGTATTTTTAACTTTAGGTTTCTTTATTTTTGCACTTCCCAAAAAGTTCCTTGTGGAGTGTCTGAAACTGAAATTCCCATTTTTGACAATTGGTCTCTCACTTCGTCACTGGTTTTAAAGTCTTTATTTTCTCTTGCAGAAACCCTCTTCTGCACGAGCACTTCAACTTCTTCCCGCTTAAGGCCTTTTTTGTTAAGTAATAAATTGTCTAATTCTTTTAAAAAATGGTCTGGCTCTAGCTGAAGAAGGCTCATAAGCTCACCCTGCTCTTTAATCCAAGTAGTAAATTTTTTAGCTACTGAATAAACTTGAGGAGTCACTTTTTGTCCACGCTTAAATTGAGAGTTAAAAGATCTCACAACCTCAAAAATTTGAGCAAACATTTTTGGCGTATTGAAATCATCATTGAGTGAAGTCACAACTTCATCATTGGATTTTTTAATCAATTCATCAAAAGCTTTTACTTCAACGGTCTGCTGTTCCGCGCCCAATGCCGTTTTTGCAAGCGAAAGACTTGAATACATACGCGCAAGACCTTGAAGAGCATCTAATATCTGGTCTTCACCAAAATCAATGTGCGATCTGTATTGTGCTCTTAACATCATGTATTTCATGATCTCTGGATGATACTGTTCCATAAAAGATCTTGCGTTCTTTACATTCCCTAGAGACTTCGACATTTTATGAGCGCCAAAATTAATAAAGTTCCAGTGCATCCAATATTTCACAAAAGGCTTGTTCGAAGCCGCTTCACTCTGCGCAATTTCATTTTCATGATGCGGAAATATCAAATCAATTCCCCCGCCGTGAATATCAATGGTTTCACCGAGCTCGGCTTTCGACATTGCAGAACACTCAATGTGCCATCCTGGTCTACCTTTAACACTGAATTTTTTTGCCCCAAGGGCTACCGGATCCCATTCAGGCTCTCCTGGTTTTGCAGGTTTCCAAAGAGTAAAGTCCAAGGGATCTTTTTTCTTATCAGAGATTTCAACTCTAATTCCACTCTGTAAATCTTCTAAATTCTTACCGCTCAATTTTCCATACTCTGGAAATGATTTGATAGAATAAATAACTTCACCGTCCGTAGTGACGTAACCTTTTCCATTCTCAATGATTTTATCGATCATGAGAACAATGTCTTCCATATGATCTGTCACTCTAGGATGATGAACATGTTTAGACAAACCCAAAGTATCGTAATCTGTTTTGTATTCATTGATGTATTTCTCGGCTATGGCTTCCGAAGTCGTCTTCTCAGTATTTGCACGATTGATAATTTTATCATCTACATCCGTGTAGTTTGTGACATGACTGACTTTGTAACCTAACTTTTGAAACCACTTGCTGACTAAATTAAAAAATATTGGTCCTCTAAAGTTCCCCACATGCAAAAGATCATACACAGTAGGACCACAAACATAGATCTTCACTTCATTGGGCACAATCGGTTCAAATTTTTCTTTTTGTCTAGTTGTTGTGTTGTAAACCTGTAAACTCAAATCCAATCTCCTATGACGCAAACCTTTGGAAAAGGTGCGGCTCACCTTTTTGTTTGTTCGGCTCGTTTGATTAATGATGATTTTTTTAGTAGCGGGACCAAAAGTTTTAGTTCTGTTCCGTGGGGTTTGCCGATGACGCAAACTCTTAGGGGCATAAATAAAAACTTT
>JANMFM010000157.1:0-14535 GCA_031374125.1 Bdellovibrionales bacterium | reverse complement strand
AAGCCCGTTTTTAAAAAAGTAATTCAACCCTCGAAAGAGGAACAAAAAGACAACCCAAGATCGCGAAGTGCAAAGCTCAGAGTCTTTGAGAGGACAGTAGAAGTATGAGATCATCAGTGAAAACATCAACAGCAATAAAACCTTTTATCAGCGTGGGATTGATCATCTTCACCATGCTTGCGGTTGTATTTATGAAAATGGAAGTTCGTAGAGCGGGTTATTCTCTCTTAAAAGACTCAAGGACACATAAAACACTGACTGAGACTAAACGTCTTCAAGAAATGACCTTGGCTCAACTTGTGCGCCCAGAGAGGATTGAGAATATTGCTCAAAAGCGCTTGTCTCTCCAAAAACCAACAAAAGGACAGATTGTTCAGCTATCTGGACAAAGAATTGTTTTGCAGAATTAATTCTTAAATCCATTCCGTTTGCCCAAAGTCTAGGATTTTGAATAATTGTCTCTTCAAAGGCCTTGATTTTTTACAATGCGCTTAATAATTGCTTAACATACAACACGATTTGTTTAATATAGTCTTCATAGGCAAAATATTAAAATCTATGGCTAAAAAGAAAATCGCACAGTCCAAAAAGAAAGCTTCAAAGAAGAAATCCATTCTCGTGGATGATCTGAATTTTGTAATGAACAATCTTACCTTGCCCATTGTGGTTTTGGACAAGAAGGGCAAAGTCAGGCGTTATAATGAATCTTGGAAAGAAATGTTCGGTGTTAATGGTAACCAAGATTACGCCAATGAAGATTATTTTGGACTATTAGAATCCTATCAAAAAAGAAAGATCTATCTCCCATCGGTTAAAGAAAAAATAGAACAAATATTAAAGAAAGCTATATCTGGAAATCTTAAGCCTAAATTTTTAGAATTTCCAATTCATGAAAAATGGTTTCTTAGTCATATGCATCCTGTTCAAACGAAAGATGTGCTTGATGGATTTATCATAACTCATCATGATGTGACTGTATGGAAGCAAAAGGAATTGACTCTTCAAAGAGAGAAAACAGAAACTTTTGAAAATAGCCAAAGAAAAATGTTCTTCCTGGCAAATCTCAATCACGAATTGAAAAGTCCTCTTAATTCCATCATCGGGTTTTCTGAACTATTAAAAGAAGAAATTGCCAAAAACGAGCATTTAGAAGGCTATGCCGGAATGATTGAAAATATAGTTGAGGGTGCAAGCCATCTTAAGAGCATAGTGTTTAGAATTCTTAATATGGCAAAGATCGAATCGGGGACGTTAACGTTACAAGAAGAGCGTGTGGCGCCGGCAAAGCTGATTCAGTTGTCTCTTAATCTTATTCAGCCCATGTACCCCAATCGATCGATTCAAGTGGAAATATGTAAACTTGCAGCTAAGGAAACTTTAAAATGCGATAAGAATTTAGTAATGGAGGTTTTAATCAATTTGATTGTCAATTCTTTGAAGTTTTCCCACGAACCCATTCGTATTCACTGTACGGTGGATGACAAAAAAAATCTTATCTTCAATGTGATAGATAAAGGCATCGGCATGACGGAAAAGGAAGTGAGTGTTGCGCTCGAGCCTTTTGGTCAAAATATCCGAACTCCAAATGACAAGGATACGGGCTTGGGCTTAGGAGTGCCATTCTGCAATCAAGTGATGAAGCTTCATGGTGGAGTTCTCAAGATTCAAAGTGAAAAAGGAAGAGGAACAACCGTTTCCGCGGAGTTTCCGGCGAACCGCATTTTAATTTAAATTCTTAATGGAGTTCGTTGGCTTTTAAGGCCAATGTCACACTCTGAAGTGGCATAGGCGGATAATTCATGGTGATGCAATGAATAGAGCCTTGGCCTTTCGCTAAGTTCACAGAATCGATTGGTATGACTTTTAAGCCAAAAGATTCGTAAATCGTAATTGCTTCTTGATCAGTGGGCAGGCCAAAAATCGGTAGAAACAATGTACCGTTAATCAATAGGGAATTCATGTAGGTTTGATATGTATTGGGTGTTGCTTTTGGCATCATGTGCACTTCAAAGCCTGCATTTTCTAAAGTATTTTTATATTCAAGCGTATCTGTGATCACGACTTTATCCGCGATGAATTTGACGACTTCATCAATATGTCCAATGCCTTTGGCGTGCGGGAGTCGAATTATTCTTTTACAACCGTAATGACTTTTGAGAGTATCATCATCAATTATGGAGGATAATGTTCCTTTGTTGATCGTGATACACTCTCCGAGAGCATTAGGCATAAAGTTTCCGCCTTCAAAATAAAATTGGTGGGAAACCAATTCTACTCCAAATAGATCGGCAAAAAATTGATCGGGTTCAAACTTGCTGAAATATTTCGCATCGGTCAATCGGAATTGGGTTTGGTTTTCGGAAGTACTTGAAGTCGAAACACCAGGTACGGGAATAGCATCACGTGCCCAGAATGGATTTCCGTCGGAGGATTGAATTTGCACGATTTTCAAACGCTCCGGAGAGATGATTGAACCAAAATTAAGTAGCGCGGATTCTTTTTCATCGCTAGATCGCACATAGACAATAAGAATTACGTCTTGAGGCAAGTTTTTAGCGATGGTCTGCTTAATAGCTAAAGAGTCAAACAGTGTCAGCGAACTGAAGATAACGTAACCGTTTTTTTCATATTCCGCGAAAGGCCTAAACTCTGCACTTTTTGAGTTTCTAAATTTGTGCTCTCGAAGGGAAAAGTTTTTTTGGATGTTACGTAATCTATTGACGTATTGATTGTGCTCTTGGATTTTAATTTCTTGTTCCGGGGTAGGTCCCTTTAACATTTCTTGAGCGTAACTCTGGGTGTTCAAAATTGAACTCATCAGAAATACAAATATAAATTGAATCATGACTTTCCTCTCCCAATTTCAGATCCGTTGATCTTCGGAGAGCATGGGTAATTTGGGCAGTTTAAAATGATTCAATGAATAAGTTGCGCTGATCCTTTGCCCAATCAAAGGAAGAAATTTCAAGGCGCAGAAGTTCGATTTTGCATTGGATCAAGGTCTAGGTTCACTCTTGGACCCTATGTTTAGGTCTACCTAAAACCTTTGAGTCGAAATAGAATAAAGTAATGAAATTCAGCCAGATTCGCTTCTACATAGTTGTTAGTTTATTATTCACTTTGTTTTCAGTTTTAGTCTTGAGAGCTTTTTATATTCAAATCATTCCCAATGAAAGACTTAAAGCCTTTCAAGAAAGACAATTTAAGCGCGTGATCACTCTACAGCCTACGCGCGGAATCATTTTAGATCGTAACAAAAAGGAATTGGCCTCATCCATTACCGCTTACTCGCTCTTTGCGGATCCATCCATTGTTGCGAAACCCAAGCAAGCGGCCATTAAGCTCGGTTGGCATTTGGGAAGATCGGGAAATGCGGTTTATAAACAGATCTCCGATAAAAACAAAAGATTTGTGTGGCTTGATCGACAGATGACAAAAGAAAAAAGAGATAAGATTGCCAAGCTCAACATTAAAGGCTTGGGTTTTGTGGAAGAATCAAAGAGGATTTATCCGAATCACAATTTGCTTTCTCAAACATTAGGGTTTGTTGGTCAAGAAGGACAAGGTCTTGGTGGGTTAGAGGGAAAATTCAATGAGGAGCTTTCAGGCTCACAAAGAAAAATGCTAATTCAAAGAGACGCCAGAGGAAGACCGCTGCTTGCCAATGGAAAATTATTTAATGATCAACCCGATGGATCGACCATTGAATTAACAATTGATAGTGAACTTCAATATGTTCTTGAACAAGAACTAAAAAAATCACTTGTTGAGAATGAGGCTGATACTTCTGTGGGTGTTGTGATGGATGCACAAACGAATGAGATTGTAGCTATGTCGTCTTATCCTGACTTCAATCCCAATGAGGCTTTAGAGGCAGATCCAAATTCTAGAAAGAATAGAGTTGTAACTGATCCTTTTGAGACGGGAAGTACACTGAAATCTTTTGTGGCGGCAGGTGCTCTTAGAGCGGGACTGTTAGAGCCGAATACAAAATACTATTGTGAAAAGGGTCTGATGAAAGTGGCAGACAGAGTGATTAAGGAAGCAACCCAGGAGCACAAATGGGAGTGGCTAACGGTGAGTGAAATTTTAGCCAAATCTTCAAACATAGGTATGGTTAAAATTGGTTTCCAACTAGGAGCAAAGAAGACAAAAGAAATCCTAGATGATTTCGGATTCGGACAAAAAACTGGAATCACTTTAGGTGGTGATTCGAGAGGGATCATTCCACCAACTCCATGGAGTGAGGTGAGTCTAGCAAATATTTCTTTTGGTCACGGTATTGCTGTGAGCGCATTGCAAATTACAAATGCTTACACAGCACTGGCTAACGGTGGAGTTTTAAAAGAGCCATTATTGGTAAAATCCATCACGGATCCAATGACTGACGACAAAGAAACTTTTGAGGCCCGAAAAATCAGAAGAGTACTTTCAGAAGAGCAGGCAAAGACAATGCTACTTATGCTCATGGGTGTAACTCAGGACGAGGGAACTGGCGTGAATGCAAGAGTCCCTGGTTTTCCTGTCGCGGGTAAAACAGGAACTGCTCAAAAAGTAGATTCTGAAAAAGGCGGTTACATGAAAGGTGCATACATTTCCTCTTTTGCGGGAATTATTCCGGCAAATGACCCAAAGTATGTGATTTACGTAGCGGTCGATAATCCTAAGAAAAAATATTACGGATCAGAAGTAGCCGCTCCAGTATTTGCAAAAGTAGCAAGCTTCGCCATGAGAAGGTCAGGTATCAGTCCAATTCTTCTCACGGAAGAAAATGTTATTGGTAATCAAACAAAACTAGAGAAAAAAGCCAAAGACATCGTGATGAAATTGGCACGTGAAGTGAACAAAGACATTCCACAAACGGATGAAGATCGTTTAGTTGGCTTAACTGTTCGCGAAGTCATGGAAAAAACAAGAGACCAAAAAAACGCAAAAGTAAAAATCTATGGAAGCGGCGAAAGCTACAAAGTTACTTCTGAATCCAAAGACGATTCAAAAATTATCAAGGTCTATTTCCGTTAAGTATAAAGTCATTATCAGTAAAGAGTTCTTACTGAAGTCTGGTGTTCTTGGCTAAAAAACTCTGGCTGTGCATTGAAATAATCCTTGCCGGTAGTATGTTCCATGGTGACATCGGTCAATATCCACTTTTCATCTATTAAAACTTCATTCCAGGCGTGGAATCCAATCGTAGTTTGGCCAACTATAATTTTGGCCGGGATATTGGATGCTCTTAAGAGCGCCGCATATAGAGCTGCAAAACCGATGCAGAGATCCATTTTGCGTTGCAAAGTGTATATCGCCGAAAAATCTCTAGAGTGAATATCCTCATAACTCAATCCGGTTGAAGATTTTTCTAAAGACAAGTAGTCATATGAAATATTATTTTTTATCCAGTCATTCAAAGCTTTGGCTTTGTCTAGAGTTGTGACTTTATTTTTAGTGATTTCAGCTGCTAAATTAATAATTATTTTTGAATCACTTTCAACGTGATGACTGGGCATTAAATCTGGATTGAGCGTGAGTTCAGATTGAACCTCTAAATCGTCATACACAATGTAGTTGTCTGATTTTTCACTCCCAGAAGAAGTCTTTGCTAGAAACGATATTTTATAATCGCCAGGACCTTCTCTGAAAAAAACACGTTCAGTCCATCTTCCGGTAAGATCCAATTTTACAGACTGAAAAATACCTTCTTTTGAATTTTCATGAGATATCTTCAAATAAGCTTTTTTGACATTGGGTGGTATTACGCCTGTTAGAGCCAAAGAGTTTAATTCCTTACCCAGTACTTGAATAGAATATTTATCTAGATTTTGTGCATTTGTTGATGCGGTGTTTATTTTCATAATAGAGTGATCGGCAAAGCGTAGAGATTTTTGCTGAGTCGTAATTAAATTTTTATTACCTCTATAATAAAGTTCATTTTGAATAATTTGAAATTTCCTGAACGCTTTAAGACAATCTGCGGACTGGGTTAATTTGCTCAGTTCTATTTGAATTTCAGAAAATGAAATGCCTTCTTGAATGGATTTAACTATGTAATTAGAGACTTTTGATCCGCATGCTGAAGCTAAATGAGAAACTGCTTTTGCTGCTTGCAGACTCAATTCAAAACCAGAAGCTTTCTTTGCATCTCCGGCGGTGAACTGGGCAAGGGCAGTATGGATACAGAGAAATTGAAAAATAATTAATAATAAAATTTGCTTCATACAAAGTACTCCGCTGGAAAGAAATTATAAGCATTATCTAAAACAGTTTTATTGTCTAAAGATTGAAAAAGGGCAGAGCAATTAAGGGCATAGGCGAAATTGGTCGGTACCTGTAAAGTACCTACACAAATTAACGCCATCAAAATCAATGTATTGCTTTTAAGTGTACCCATAATTGCCATATCAATTAAAATGCAGATTTGATACCAGCTGGAACACTAAAAAACTTATTTGGCGTCCATCGAGAATAAAATTTCGCCTACATTATTTCCGCTGTTTTCGGCTATAATTTCAATTTGTCCGTTTCTTTCCACAGCATAAGCAAGTCTATACTGAGGCCCCGTTGGGCTCTTGTCATGAGAAGCCAAATCATTATAGCCATTCGCTGGTTGATCATACTTCCAAACGACTTTAGCGCTGTTGGTGGCAGGATCAATTTCAACTAAAACAAATCGCATCGCTCGATAATACATCGGGTTCATTCTGCCTGGAGGCTGAACAGGTTTTGCAATGATCGTCGCGAGGGCATAAAACTTAGACGACTTAGGTGATGGCACCATAAAGACTCGACCAACGTGTCCTTTCTCATAATCGCTTCTCGGCGGAGCAACATCATAATCACTAAAATACTCTTGTCTTAAGTTTTCAGCGCCGTCTCTAAAAACATCTTCTAATCCAAGTAACGGACGCAAATTCATTTTTACAGTTTCTGGAGCAATTATGGGGCTCGTGAACTTTATGATCTCTAAATTCCCATATGCTAAATTTTCAATTAAAAATTTTCCGTTCGGATTAAAGCTAAGCTTTGTATCCACATTTATAGTACGTTTATGAGAATTTCCAAGACTTATCCCGAAATCCAATTCATGAAAATAGTGACGTCCGACATTTGAAAACATAAATCTTTTGTCATGTTCTCTTTTACTGCTTGGAAATATACGATGGAGTGTTTCCTTGGCTTTTCCTACATTGTTTCTTGCAGCCACGGAGTTATAAATACTCTCGCCGGTCATCATGTCTATCACTTCGAAACCACGTGACGGACTACCAAAATCAGGAAAGTAATTTTGAGAAAAAGATTGCGGGATAATTGCATAGCGCTCAGATAAAAAGCTCACAATAAAATTTTTCGCCTTACCAGTGTGCGAATCAATTGCAAATCTATGACGACCTACACGGAGGACAAAGTACCTTTCACCTGGAGACCAAATTATCTTATCGACAGGGCTGACTTCCAATACCGGGTCTAGAAATGCCGCGGTTAATTTACTTGGTATGTTTAAGCCAACATTAACGTCGTCAACCAACTCAGAAACTTTTCTAATGATTGAGTCTCCAGTACTGCTATTTGTAATGGTCATCTCAACATCGTCTCCGTGCTTTTTTCCCGCAGTAAATTCAATTGTTATTTTATTTGAGGGCGAAGAAATCACCTTGTGTTGTACTTGTGCGCCGAAATCATATTTTGTTACGGTGGTAGAGAATAAACCAGCACAGTTCACTTGAGCATAGGAAGGTATAGAGAATAAAGTTAAGATAAATAGAAGTGATTTCACAACTCTCCTTTTAAAATTTCTAATGAAAGAGCTGTTTATATTATAGTCGTTTTTGAAAAAATTGTTTACGAAGCACAATTTAAAACTACGTATAGTCTCTTCCAGATCTAATCCTCAAAAGAAATGCAAAGTCAGTGCCAATAAATGTAATTTTTTAGCTACCCATAGGTATGTATTGAGGCTCTTGAGCAAAAAATTAAAAAATTAGGTTAATTGCAATTTGAATCAATAGAGCGGATTGCGGAGTCTTTGTACTTCTCGCGCAATATAATCTGCACCGCTTGCTTTTGTTTTAGTCTACCGGCTTTGAGTTCTAAATAAAGATCCATCTCTAATTGAGGTCGTGTGGCCTTTACTTTTTCATGTTCAGGCCATAAATTTTCTGGAGAGTTATCACCACCGATTGAAAGTGGAATGATATGATCGATAGTGTATTTATTGCGGCATTTTTCTGGAATATTGTAGAGTTCGTAGAGGGATTTCTTTGTCGAACTTGAAACATTTCGTTCGCAGTAGGGGATTTTTTCTTTGTAGCGATCTACGGAATAATCTGGATTTTGTCGATTGCAGAGAGAGCCTTCCGCCCAGTGTGGATTCGGCATCACGGGATAAGAAAGAACCTGAAGTGAGAACAGTACAGATAAGAATAAACCAAAAACGAATGTCTTCATTTTTCCCCCATACACAACGGATTGTATGGGAGCTGCTTTTCAATGCCTAGGATTTGAAATTTTTCAAGACCAAGGTCTTGGATTCGTTTTAAGAAAAAACGTCATAGCTCAAGGAAGGTATCCTTACTCTTTAAATGCATTCAACCAGGAGGCAGACTCTTTAGAAGAGCTTCGAAAGGGGTTTGATCGATGATTTTTTGGGTAAACATCAGTGGTAATATTCTAAAATCACCTTTAGAAATATCTTTAGAAATATCAGAAGTCGAGGTTTCAGGTATATACTCTTTGCCTTGATAGGTTTCCTTTGCATTCATGTAATCAATGATTCCCTGAAAAACTGTCATCTTGTGCATGGTCCACTGGGGAGCAATCAATTCATCCCAACGAGAAGAAAGAGCGCTTAGTCGTTGAACCGCGATATTTTGCGGCAAGTGCGCGATAAATGCGGCAACCTTCTCCGAATACTCTTCGAGTTCGATGGGAGCGAATAGGCCCGCCTCGTAGAATTTCTCAAGCTTGGTTTTTTTAAGAACATGCAAGTTATGAAGCTTTACGTTTTGGATTGGAAGTTTGGCTGCAAATTTAGCTTGTTCAATCACGTGTTCTACAGTTTCTCCAGGGTGCCCAAAAATAAAGTGTAAACCAATATCCAAATTTGGAATGTCCGCTAATTTATAGATCGTATCCAAAGTATTTTGTGCCGAGTGGCCGCGCTTTTCAAAATCTAAAAAGTCTTCATAAAAAGTTTGCGCGCCCAACTCAATAGAAACATAAGTTTTTTCTGAGAATTTTTTCCAGAGATTGAGAAGGGCTGGTGAAATGCAGTCTGGGCGAGTGCCGATCACAATGCCCACAACACCTGGATGTTTGAGAGCTTCTTCGTACATGACTTCAAGATTTCTGATGGCTGTAAAGGAATTTGTATAAGATTGAAAGTAGACGAGGAATTTATTGTACTTGGTCATGCCAAGAATTTTTTCTTTAACATTTTCAATCTGCTGTTCCAGAGTGAATTCACGTTGTTCGGCATAAGCCGCAGAACCCCAAACGTCGCAGAATGTGCAAGTCTGCATGCCTTTCAGGCCCAAGCGATTCGGGCAGGTGTCAGCTACGTTTACGGAAATTTTTGAAACTCTTTCCCCAAATTTTTCGCGATAATAATCGCCAATAGAGTAATAGGGACGGTTTAACCACTGTTTCTGCATCTGATCCTTTACTTAGTCAAATACTGACATGAACCTTGATCTAAATGATATTCTCGAATATTGCTAGCTCAAACGTTTTTAAGGTAATTTTTATGAGTAAAACCATTGAATTTGTTCTCACCGAGGATGGCAGTCCGACGGCATACTTCGGTAATTTCGGACCTAACAATTTTCAACATGAAAAAATGCACCATTCTGGCGGTGCCTTTGGAGAAAGTGTTTATATCTATGGACCGGCGATTCAATGGGGTTTTGCCAAGCTTGATAACCCTCAAATACTGTCTTTGGGGACAGGAATTGCGTACAACGAAATTTTATCAGCGGCATTTTCAATTGTGTTTGATGCTCCTTTAAAGATGGCAAGTTATGAAGCAAATAGCGATTTGAACGAAGCTCTGATTGCCTGGCTAAAAAATTCTCAAGAAAAAATAGTTCCTTTTAAAATTTATGATTCTGTTTTAGAAATGACGGCGAATGTATTTGATATTTCGGAAGAAAAGATAAAATCCAAAATGCTTTCTAGTTTTGATTCTGGGAATTGGAAAATCAAGAGTGCTTGGGATTCTCAAGATCGTGAGAAGTACAATGTGGTGATTTATGATTTTTTCAGTTCCAAAGCCATGGAACCTTTTTGGACCGAAGAATTCTTGACAGAATTTTTAACGAGAAATGCGCACAAAAAATGTTCTTTTGGAACTTACGCGTGTACTGGAAAATTAAAGCGCGCTTTCAAAGCTAATAATTTTAAATATTTTGAACGCAAAGGTTATCTCTGGAAGAGGAGCTCAACATTTGCTTGTCGAGGATAAACTATGAAGAACTGGGAAGAATTATTTGAAAAGAAAATTTCGGAAATTGCTACGGCGGAAGATCCGGCGCATGATTTGCTTCATTTTAAACGTGTGGTAAGAGTTGCCAAAGAAATTTGTGAAAAAGAAAATGGAAAGATGGAAATCGTTGTTCCGGCGGCATGGCTTCATGATTTTGTGATCATTCCAAAGGATAGTCCCAAGAGATCTATGGCTTCGAGAATTTCGGCGGAAGAAGCCATTAAATATCTTGAATCGATTGGCTATCCAAAGGAATTTTATTCTGAGATTGCTCATGCAATCGCTTGTCATAGTTTCAGTGCCAATATTCCTTGTGAAACTCTTGAGGCAAAAATTGTTCAAGATGCGGATCGATTAGATGGGATTGGGGCCATAGGAATTGCAAGATGTTTTGCAACAGCAGGATTACTCAAAAGACCATTCTATAGTGACAAGGATCCCTTCTGTGAATCGCGAGCCCCCGAAGATAAAACATATACTATCGATCATTTCTATCAAAAATTATTTAAGACAGCAGAGACACTACAAACTCAAGCCGGCAGAGAGCTTGGGAAAAAACGTGTAGAGGTTATGAAGACATACTTAAATGATTTAGCTTTGGAAATTAATTAAATGGGTGCCCACGCGAGAATCCGCTTTCCGTGCTTACCATGTCCAAGGTTTAGCCTAGTCATTAGTCTCAATCACTTCGTAAGCAAGTCGGAGGCAATTCGTTTAAAGTTTGAGAGCTCTAATCAATTCTAATACAAGTAGAAGAATTTTTATTAGCTCTTTAGAGACCTTCAAAAAACGCCGAAAGAATACATAACTTTGTAGTTTTGTACGCATATCGGACCTCCTTCCGGAATTTGGACAGAGGGTTCGCGCAAAAGCAGATCTCGCGCAGGCGATATCTGCTTTTGCATTTTTTAGGCCATTTCAATAAACAATTAAATTATAAGAGGACTTCGTAGACTCGAATTTCCGCGCCGTCGACTTCGGAGATCGACATTTTTATAAACTTTAATCCTGCTCTTTCTAGAGTTTTTATTGAGCCAATGTTGCTAGGGATTGTAATTCCAAGGATGCGTTTTAATTTTAGAATATTTTTTGAATAATCTAAAATTCCAAGAGCAGCTTCAATGGCATAACCTTGACCCCAAAATTCTGGAAGGTAAGCAAAGCCGATATCCGGATCTTCTTTTGGACCGCGCTTTACAAGTCCACAAGTTCCGATAGGAATTTTTGTAGTTTTAAGTTCAACAGTGTAGAGCCCATAGCCATTGGCTTCGTAACTGGCAGTGTATTTAGATGCAATATGAGCTTTAGCATCCTCAAGCGTTTTGATATTGCGATCACCAATATTTTCAATAAATCCAGGCGAGTTCATTAATTTTTTAATAAACTCCGCATCCGAATCCACCGTGCGTCTAAAAATTAATCTTTCGGTTTCGAGAACTTTCATTGATCGCTCTTAATTGGAAAGGCTCTGGTTTTCGAAATGTCTTTGATATCTACTAAAGCCATAAATAATCTGTCGAGCCCCAAAGCAATTCCTGCGGTAGGAGGGAATCCCGCTCTTAAGGCGGTCATAAACTCTTCATCCACCGGAATCTCTTCGCCACTGCGATTTTTTCTGAACGCAATTTCTTCTTTAAAACGTCTCAGCTGTTCTTCTGGGTCATTCAATTCGTGGAAGGCATTGGCGATTTCTAAACCCTTCCAGTAAAGTTCAAAACGATCTGCCCAGCCATCAGGATTGATTCTCGCAAGAGCGGCTTGTGACGGCGGATAATTTTTTACAATTGTGGGAGCATCGTAGCCCAATGACAATTCAATTTTCTCTAAAAAGATTATAAAGAAAATATCGTTCCAGCTGTCATCTTTACTGACTGAAATATCAAGTTTCTTGGCTAAGTTTACCAATTCTTCTTTTGTGGTCTTTGGAGTCAGTTCGAATTCGCAGTACTCTTGAAAAAGCTCTGCCACAGTTATGATTTTTAGCATTCCGTGACCCACGATGGGATGAGGCCAATGAAGTTTTAAATAATTGAGAATTCCTTGAATGTCCTTCACCAGGGCATCAAAAGGTGAGTAAGCTCTGTACCATTCTAGCATCCAGAATTCGGGTTGGTGATGCTCGGAGACCTCGTTGTTTCTAAAGCAATTTTTGATTTCATAAATGCGTGTCCAGCCAGCAGAGATCAATTTTTTCATGTGAAGCTCTGGACTTGTTGGAAGATAGTATGTTTCTTTGGATTTATTGATTTTTAAATCTGTTTTAAAAAAATCCAGAAAAGGTTCTGTCCCAGGAGCTTTTAAAAGTGTTGGGGTATGAACTTCTGTAAAATCTAAAACCTCAAAAGTTTTTCTAATCAATTTTAAAAAATGTTGCCATTGTTTGCTGCGTTTGAAATTAAAATTTTCTAGATAATAAGGTTCGTGCGATGGCGCTAACAATTGCAGAGAGTGCGCTCGGATTGTTTTTACACGAACTTCAAATCCTTCCACCTGAACTTCATTCCAATAGCCTCTCACCAGAACGTGATCGCCAGTAGATAAAATCTCATCGTTGGAATATTTTTGTGAAAGTTTGCAATTGGAGCTAAAATCGAGAGTGAGGGTTTCATCTTGGCTTTCGATAGAATAATGAACACCATTCTGGGCTTCGCCTTTAAAGATCCTGCCTGCGACCCAAAAATCATCAGTTTTTATTTTTTTTTCACCTGAATTGAGCTTTGCAAAATGCTTTAAAAAATCTCTAACTGTAAAGACTTTGAGCTCTAAAAAAGGGTATTGATTCCATTCTGATTTAAGGTATTGTTGTCTGGTGGTATTCATCTGTGTTGCATTGATACACAGGTATTCCGTGAGAGGCAAAATGTTTTCAAAGAGTTTTATAACTTTAGAGATCAAATTACTATGGGTTATAGTTTTTTGCATTTTGTGCACTCCGAAGGCTTATGCTTATAGAAGTGAAGGGGTAGAAAGAATCAATCCCAACTTGGTGATGAAGCAGGCCGATAAAGAAGGTCTCGTGATCTCCGCTCATGAGCGCGCCGTTAAAAAAGATTTAGCAAAGCTCAAGCGAACTAATTCTAAAGAATTTGATAAAAAATTAGGACAAGGGCTAGAGAATTCCAGCCAGTTTCAAGGTTATCTACTGGAAATTAAAGAAGGTCTTCAAAACGTAGAGAAGGCAAAAAAAATCGCAAAAATTCAGCTCTTCAAAAAAGTTCAGTCGGATTGGAATATCATTAAAACCTCCGCCCTCAATACTCGAGTGGATAGCAGTTTTGCTTCTTACAAGAGCAAATTGAAAGCAGATCTTGATGGTCTTTATTATCTCAAGTTTGAAGAAGGTTATGTTTTTCAGGTGGGGCAATGGGGATATGTCACGGTTTCTAAAAGCCTAAAGAACGTCAATTGGAGAGTTGAATTCAATTCTAAATACGACAAAAATCAACTTGAAGAGGGTGCTGAAGATATTCAAATTCAAGAGGATGATGGAGCTTCGATGGAGGGATCTGACATGGAGCCCGCGCCTGAGGAAGTGGAAACACCTCCAAAGGCAAAGAGTCAGGATCAGTTCAATTAGTCGTCGTCTTCAGGCAAAGGTTTGCCCGCGTTCACGTTGATTTCTTCTTTTAATTCTTTTCCGACTTTGAAAAATGGAAGTTTCTTTTGTTCAACTTCGATCACTTCGCCAGTTCTTGGATTTCTTCCTTTGTATGCATCATACTTACGATTCACAAAAGATCCGAATCCTCTGATTTCAATACGATCGCCTTTTTGTAGGGCTTCAACCATAGAATCGAAGATAGTATTCACTACGGTTTCTGCTTTGACCCTTGTGATTCCAGCTTTTTCTGAGATGAGATTGATAAGATCTGCTTTGGTCATGAAAATCCTTAAATGATTAGTTAATTCCTATGTTTAAGTCTGCCCCCGCGATTTTTGCATTTCAATGGGAAACGTAGACCTCGACCTAAATTTTTTGCTAAATAACGCTATGTTGCCACGAAAAGAGGCGTAGAAGCTTAATAGTGAGATCTATTGAGGATTTTCTTGTACGCGTCGAT
>JANMFM010000147.1:0-2546 GCA_031374125.1 Bdellovibrionales bacterium | reverse complement strand
TAATTTTTGACCTTTTTCATTCGTCATCATACGAACGCGACCAAATGATCCGCCCGCAACCATATATTGAGCAGCTTTCAGAGTTCCGTTCTTCACAAGAACAGTGGCTACTACGCCACGCCCCTTATCCATACGAGACTCAATCACTACTCCACTGGCTGCGCGATTTGGATCACCTTTCAATTCTTGAACTTCAGCGACGAGAAGGATGTGTTCTAATAATTCCTTGATACCATCTTTTTTAAGAGCGGATACGGCTTGGAAAATTGTTGTTCCACCCCATTCTTCAGGAAGTAATTCATATTCTGATAATTGTTGTTTAA
This sequence comes from Bdellovibrionales bacterium, assembly GCA_031374125.1. Classification (GTDB taxonomy): domain Bacteria; phylum Bdellovibrionota; class Bdellovibrionia; order Bdellovibrionales; family JAEYZS01; genus JAEYZS01. The sequence continues at coordinate 2,223 of JANMFM010000147.1, read as the reverse complement.
TTTTTTCTGGATTCGCTGAAGGCTTATCGATCTTGTTCATTGCAACGATGATCGGAACACCTGCGCTCTTCGCATGGTTTAATGCTTCTACTGTTTGAGGCATTACACCATCATCAGCTGAAACAACCAATACGACGATGTCAGTAACATTCGCTCCACGAGCTCTCATTGCCGTGAAGGCTGCGTGACCCGGAGTATCAATGAACGTGATTTGCTTTCCGTCTTCTAGAGTTACTTTGTAAGCACCGATATGCTGAGTGATACCACCAGCTTCACCGGCGGCCACATCTGCTTTTCTAATGGCATCCAATAAACTTGTTTTACCATGATCCACGTGACCCATGACTGTCACGACTGGGATTCTCACAATCATGTCAGTAGGTGCCGATGTTTCAGCAACATCTTTTAAAATGTCTTCTGCTGATTTGTAAACGTTTTGCACTTCAAAACCATATTCCGGAGCAATGATAGCCACAGTATCAAAATCCAATTCTGAATTTGGAGTGACCATCATGCCTTCTTTCATAAGGCGAGAAACCAACGGTGCAGTTTTGATACCCAATTCTTGCGCAAAATCAGTCAGTCTAATTTTGTTTTCAATTTTTAAAACTCTTTTGTGAGCCGCTGGTGTTGTGATTTGAGTCTTCTTTGCCTCTTTGGTTGGAGCTTTCTTCTTTTTAGGTTGGAAGATCACTTCACGCTTACGGTATTCTGTAGCCGTAAATGTTGTTGCTACTGCTTCTTCAGCTTTTGCTTTTTTCTTACGTTCTTTTTCGAGCTCTTCTTCCTCTAATTTTTTCTTACGGGCTTCGAAATCTGCTTCCATGTATGAGTCCATAGGAGCTGAGATAAATCCAGTTCTTAAATTTCTAGTATTTCCACCACTGATCGAAGTGGGTGAATTCATTCCACTGCCTTGATTACTGCTGCGATCACCTTGATTGTAAGAAGGTCTTGGCTGAGGTTTGAGTTTAGCAAGATCCATTCTACCAATGATATTTCCGCGATCTTTAGCTTTTGTTGGCTCAACCTGAGGAGATGCCGTTTCTGCTACGCCTTCAACAACCTGATCTTCTGTAATACTTTGAGCCGCTTTCTCTTCCGCTTTTGCAGCTTCGGCCGCTGCTCTTTCTTCTGCAAGAGCTAGTTCGTCAACTTTACGTCTAAGAACTGTTTTTTTCTCTGCAACTTTTTTTACAATCCCATCAGTTGATTTTGTTGCCGTGACTTTCTTTTTTACAACTGGAGCAGCTTCTTTTGCCGTAGTCGCTTTTTTTGCAACTTTCTTCTTGGCAACTCTTTTAGTTGCTCCCGCCTTCGGCCTGCTCTCTTCATCGAGCTTGGCCTTAATAAGCTCAATTGTGTCATCGTCCAATGTAGCCATATGACTCTTAACTGGAATTTTCCAAGTCTTGAGTTTATCCATAAGCATTAGCGTTTCTACGCCAATTTCTTTTGCGAATTCGTATAATCTAAGTTGCGACAAGTATTGCTCCTCCGGATGCATCGTTCGCTGAATGCGAACGACAACCGATTTTTCTTAATTAATTCTTTTCTTTCGTTGATCCATTTTTTTCTAATGCTGCCAATTCTTCCTTCAAACGTTGGTCTGCAGAAGATTTTGCCATTTGAGATACAACTTCCTTTGAACCTTCCGTTGAAACTGGTGCCGCAGGAATTGCCTCGCCAGAATCTTCGTATTTTTTCAATAAGCCTTGAGAATCTTTCAATAATTTTTCAGCAACTGTATCCTTATCAAACCCTGGAATCACTTGAAGTTCTGTGACAGCAGCATCAGCTATATCTTGGAATGAAACGAAACCAGCTTGGTAAATGTTTTGCGCTTGAGTATCTGTAAGTCCTGGAATCAACATTAAGTTGAAGATTGCGGCAGCTGTTTTTTGAGCCAGAGCGTTTTCAGAAACGATATCAATTTTCCATCCAGAAAGTTTCGCCGCCAAACGTACGTTCTGACCTTTTTTCCCAATTGCTAAGCTCAATTGGTTGTCAGGAACCACAACTTCCATTTTCTTGTTGTGATCATGCACAATGATTCTTGAAACTTCTACTTTGCCTTCATACGTTTCATTGATTTCACGCCATTTATCTAAAATACTTTTGATAAGGTATTCGCTCAAATCACCTTTAGCACTGATTTCAATTTTATTTTCCTTGATATTATCAATTATTCGAGCCAATGCTCCTTTTGCATCCAATTTATCA
>JANMFM010000139.1:0-6138 GCA_031374125.1 Bdellovibrionales bacterium | reverse complement strand
AAGTTTATTCGAGGTATTTAAAAAGAGCGAATATGGAGAATTTTATTAAAGAAGCTAAGATGAACTTTGATGCGTATCATTTGCCGTGTTTAAGTTTTAAGGCGAACCATGCGTTTATGTTGTTACTTCTAGTTTCTTTTAATTTATTAAGATGGATCAGTGTTATCACAAAGCCTGATAAGCCACTGTATGCAAAAAAACTTCGACGAAAATTTATATTTCAAGCTGGAAGACTTGTGAGTCATGCAAGGCAATTAAAATTAAAAGTTTCAAAGAAATTCAAAGAGGAGGTGGATAAGCTCAAACAGGCATGGCAGTTAAAGCCTCATTCTGTCCAAGTGATGAAATGTAATTCATCATAACACAAGAGATCTTTGACAACTGAATAGTACAAACTTTTTTGGTTTGGAAATTTGGTTGACGGAGGCTCAAAATTCGTGGCCTTACCGCTACACTCCGCAAGAGTTAATGATCTCTATTACAAAAAAATCATTCTTTGGCCCAGACGATGAGCTCGCCAATCGTAAGTTCACTCATCCTGCGAGGTAAAAAGCAAATTTTAGGCGCAAGTGTGCCTCCTACCGATCACCGATCGGCATGGAACTCTAAATTTTTATTCAAATTTTCATTTTTATATTTTTTTGCAAAGCAGAATTCAGATCTGGGCACTATGTAGACACACATTTTTTGTTGCTGTTCGTTAGAGAAAAAAGAATTACGATCTGGTGACCGTAACTCAGTTCGTAGAAATAATTTCTGACGCCGATCAACTCAGCACTGAGCTAAGTTGACCGCAGATTTGCAAATCGAAGATGTGCAAAATCCTTTACGTCAGACCAGAATCAGACAAAAATGTGTTTTTTAGAGTGATTTACCGTGTTTTTTTGTGACTGACCGTCACAGATGCCTTTGCCAACTAATTGAAATCTTTCACCTTTGGTTTTCGATACTTAGACTTAAGATTCCGAGAAATCCGAAAATAAATGGGGCGATCGACGGGGCTCGAACCCGCGACAACCGGAATCACAATCCGGGGCTCTACCAACTGAGCTACGACCGCCACAAAAGAAAGTTTACCAGTTTGGTGAACTGGTAATTACCGCACAGTGGGTGCGGTGCCAATAGCGAACAAAATAAATATAGCTTTTAAGGTTTCTTTTCAACCTCTTTTTAAGCGCCAGAGGACTTTACAAATGGCTCACCAAAGCTTTTAAGTGCCCAAAAGATCAATAATTACGGTGCCGTGGGCGTTGGCGAATCCGGCTCTTCTAACTCTGTATGTTTCAAAGTCAAATCTATAGACTCAAGCTTTATATGCTCTTCCCGATCCTGGAACCCAAGTTCCTTGAGCTTTCTGACCGATGGGAGCACCCTCGTATCCAATGAGCTCATAGAATCATTGTACGACTTTACAGCACCCTCTAGGTTGGCGCCCAGTTTTGATAAATGCTTAAGCCATGGAGTCAAACGATCGTAGAATTCCTTTGCCTGATTGATCATCCCTTGCGCATTTTCTGTAATTTGATTTTGGCTCCAACCGTAAGCAATCGCTTTGAGCAATGCCACAAGAGTCGTTGGCGTTGCGATGATGATTTTTTCTTTTAGCGCATCTTCGATAATTGATTTATCGATTTCAACCGCTGCGCCCAAAAGTGCTTCGTTGGGAATAAACAATACCGCAAATTCCGCAGAATGTTCGAATTGTTCCCAGTAACTTTTCTTGGAAAGATCTTGAACTCTAGTTCGTAGGTTTCTGGCGTGTCTTTCGAGAGCCTTCTTTTTTTCTTCTGGAGTTGGAGCATCTACAGCATCAAGGAATGCATCGAGAACTGCCTTGGAATCCACCACCACCACACGATTATTGGGAAGTCGAACGATCAGATCAGGCTTCTGCAAATTCTTTTCCCCGTCTCTTACGGCCACCTGCTCATCAAAATCACAGAATTGATTCATACCCGCAAGTTCCACTACACGTTTCAACTGGATCTCACCCCAACTGCCACGAACTTCGGGACGTCTTAGAGCTTTTGAAAGTGAGCTCGCCTCTTCTTTTAGTTTTTCACTCGTGATTGTCACTTGAGTTAATTGTTGAGCGATCTTTCCAAACTGTTCATTTCTTTCTTTTTCTACCGTCGTTAAATCTGTTTGAAGTTTGGAAAGCGTGTCCTTCATTGGGTTTAGAAGTTTTTGAAATTCCAAAACCTTTTCATTCAATGTCCCATTAGCTTCCGTAGTCTTTTTGTCTAATCTCTCTGTCGCTAGATTTAAAAAGTTCTTGGACTGGCTCTCTAAGGTTTCAGATGCTAGCCCTTTAAAAATCTTTTCCATTTGGTTTTGTGTATCCTGGAAGAAAGATTTTTGCTCTGCCAAACGCTTGTCCGTTTCTTGAACGCGAAGTTCTTTCTCAGTTTTTTCTCTAGCCAGTTCTGACTTAACTTTAAAAAGATAAGCACCCAGAGCCAAACTCACTACCCACCCTAATAGTCCAATAATACTTTCCATGTTTTACCTATTCCGTCTTTTTGGCGTCGTCGGATTCTTTGCCGCGAGTTTTCAAAGCTTCTTTTTGGATCTGAATCTTTGCCAGTAATCCTTTTAGATTTGCCACGTATCTGTGAGATCTAATCTGAGTCGTGGATGGCAAATACACTTTTTCTAAAGTTTTTGTAAGCGTGCTTTCCGCAATGTTCAGTTTCTTTTGCTCTAACTCAATTTGTGCCTTCAATACAGCAGCTCTGATCATATTGTCGCCATAAGAGCCTTCAAGTGCGCTCTTCGCATAAATGTAAGCCTTATCTATGCTCCCGGTATCAAAGAGTGCCTTTGCATAGTAATAGTTGAACGCAAACTCTGTTCTGTAAATTTTTACAAGATCACCAAAGATCTTTAGAGCTTCTTCGTTCATTCCCGCTTTCACTAAACAAAAACCTCTCTCCATCTGAGCACCACGCGGAGTCTTGAGAGGAGATTTTTCTGAGATTTTTTTGTAGTCTTCCGCACAAGATGCAAAATTTTGGCGAGACGTTGTACCATCCTCTAGATTCTCAAAAGCGCTACCCAAGTTGTAATAGAGCTCAGCTCTGGTAAACTCAGAAGAATCAATCTCGGTCCCTGCGGCCCAAGTGGCAACGCTTTCTTTTACCTTCTCAATTCTCTTCTTAAGTGCTTCTGGATCTTTTTCTGAAAGAGCCATCGCCCATTGGCTAGCTAAAATATCTTTTGGATTTTCATCGATAAGTTTTGCGAGAACTTCCGCGGCTTCTTTTGGCTTATTGTCATTTTCAAAAATTTTATAATCTGCAATCAAAGAAAGTTTCTTGGCATCAGGACTTGTTTGCTTCAAGAGCGTGATCTTGGTGTTGGCAGGTTCGTCCCTATCGAGTTGCCATTGAGCAAGTCTTAGGATGTCTTTTTCTAGAGCCATGCCTTTTTCAACTTTAGATACGACCATCTCGATTGGATTGTCTTTTTGTGCGAGCTGCGTAGCCAACCAATTTGAAACGGCAGTTTCGGTTCTATAGCCCACAAATCTTCCAATCTCATTCAACGTCGAAGTTGTTAGAACTGTCGTTGGGTATCCACCGATTTTGAATTTTTCCTTTAAGTCCCAAGAAATATCTGAATCCACATCCAAGATCAATTTCACAACGCCCCTGGCCTGGTCTTGGAATTTTTTGTTTTGCCATACGTTTTCATCTAGCATGTTGCATGCTGGGCACCACTGAGCTGAGAACACGATCAACAAAGGCTGATTTTTCTTTTTTGCTTCAGCAATTGCAAATTGATCACGGTTTTTCACAAATCCCGGAGGAGCACTGAGCTCTGCCTTAGGAACATACAAAATATTTGAAGAAACTCTTTTCTTTAGAGCCTTCTTGTAACCTCTTGGCGCGCTCACTAGCACATCTAATTTTTCAAATTTACAGAAGCTTTCTTTGTCATCGCAGATGTAAGCGCTGATCTTGTATGTGCCGGATTCTTCAAACTGACATTGCATGAATTCTGGCTTAAGAGTTTGAGGCTTTACAAGATTACAATTGTTATTGGCCTTAAGGTTGAAGTGATGACCTTCTATGGGACGAATATCAATCATCTCATTCACCACGTATTTATTGAGCATGGGTTTTAAGAGCGATTCGCCTGGAGCCTTTCCCCACATAGATTTTTTGTCCGTCACTACGGCTCCTGATGCTTTTTCTAAGCTATTTTGATCTTGCGCATATGTCTGTGAGTTTATTAAAGTCATCCCAACTACCAATACCATTAAAACTAAAATTTTCATGTCATCCCCAATTCGATTGATCGAACATCTTTTTCTTGTTGTTCTTTTCTCTTAACTACTTGTTGAAGTTCTTTTAATTTCGAAAACTTCAAAAATACCGAATACGCGGCTCCCACCGAAATAATAAATCCCGGAAGGCCATCTAAAAATCCTAATTTCCAAACATACGTCTCTAAAAATTTTGAAATCGGTTTCAAAAGAAGTTTCACCAAGGAAAACTTCTTGCCGTGATCATACAGATCTTGCGCCCCCAAGGTGGAATAACGATTGTTCGCATCCACTTGGTGCTTAAGGTCTCTAAATACGTAATGCAAAAGATTGTTCTGAAGTGTGCCTATATTTTCACATTCAATTTTTTCGTGAACGTGGCCGCCGCCCCATTTTGCTTTCTTGCGATTAAAAAATCTCAATTGCCTGTCAGGGTACCAGCCACCATGCTTGATCCATCTGCCCAGATGAAAGCTGAGTCTTGGCATTCTATAGCCGTCTTGGATGGGAGTTGTATCAAATGTTTGCAAAATTTCTTGAGAGAGTCCGAGGGAGAGGGCTTCGTCTGCATCGAGCGCGAGAATCCAATCGTTTTTAGCAAGATCCGTAGCTCTTTGTTTTTGATCCCTGAATCCCAAGAACTTTTGGACGTGAACTTTTGCCCCTAGAGAAGATGCGATCTCTCTTGTTTTGTCCTTGCTCTCCGAATCTAAAACAATGACTTCATCGGCCCACGGAACGCTCTCTATGCAACGAGCAATATTTTCTTCTTCGTTGAGAGTGATAATCACAAGAGTTATTGGTCGTTTTTCCATCTGCTCGGAGCTTACGAACCTTAGGTTATTTTGTCCATCATGGAAGGCTATTTCGCATCGCCCAATTTAAAGGTTTGTTTCGTAAAAGCTATGGCCTTTTAGCATAGCTTGAAGTTAAATCTTGAAAGTGTCTGCTCAATTGGATTTCGCAGCTGCGAAACAAAAGTAGACTGACACCTTTCGACTTGTTTCGACCTTTTGGAGGCTCTTATGAAATTACTGGTTTTTCGCGCTATTTTTGCTGTTGCTCTAATGTTCTCTTTTTCTACTGCGAATGCTTACTACTCAACTATGGATACTGGGAAAATCGTTCCTACAGGTAAGTACAGAGCCATCGTAGGTCCGCAATTCATCACCACTGGTGGGAACGAAGGCACTAATCTGTCTGGTAGATTCGATGCGGGAATCGGTGAAAGCACAACGATGAGAGGCTTAATCGGTGTTGGGGAAGATGAATTCCTTTATGGCGGTCTTTTTGCGAAATGGGTTCCATATCCTGATTTTGAAAATCAACCAGCGCTGGGTTTTATTTTTGGCGGAACTTATGCCCGAGAAGAAGTTGCCGATGAGACCGAAGATGTACTCAGCCTAAGATTCGCTCCGCTCGTGAGTAAAGAATTTGAAACCGACATTGGAGTGCTGACACCCTACGCTTCTTTACCGATCAGCGTGGCTTTTGTAGATGGAAACACTATATATCCCGTACAACTCGCAGGTGGAACAGAATTTAAACCTTACAACTGGGAAAACGTAAGCTTCATGGGCGAAGTTGGATTGAAACTCAATAAGGCTTTCTCTTACATTTCACTCGCCGTTGTATTTGAATTTGCGGACGATTAAGAATGACGAAATCATTAATGAAGTTTTTTATTCTTGCAGCCTTGATCCTTACCGCTTCCGCCAGTTTTGCCATTCCTAAAACTGGCGCAAAATACGCCATCCTCTGTCGTAAAGCCGAAAGCTTTGATCAAGCGGTGGCAAAAATCAATACGATCACTACCGACCCGCAATGGCCCATCGATCTCGCCGTAGAAAAAACTGGCGGAACTGCGC
>JANMFM010000108.1:0-6518 GCA_031374125.1 Bdellovibrionales bacterium | reverse complement strand
ATTTGGCTTTTCCATAAATCCAAAGTAGGCACGCACTCTGTGGAAATTAGGTCCCAGGTCTCTAATTTTAATTCGTTCATCAGGATGAACCGTCGGGACTTCTTTGGTTTTGATCGTGAGCAACATGATATTTTCATGGAGAACTTTGTTGTGTTTCATATTGTGAATGAGAGGAAATGGAACCCCCCAAGCATCACCAGACATAAAGATGGCATAACCTTTCGCCCTGTGAGGTCTTAATAACTCAACATTTTTTAAAAAATCTTCGACCAAGATAGATCTACCCTTTAAGATTTCTAAGAGTTGAATTCTACCTTTTTGCCAAGTCTTCATTACGACATAGATTAAACTGCCAACGAATATCGCGACCCATCCACCGCTCCAAAATTTTACGATGTTCGTAGTAAAGAAAACCAAATCAACTAAAAGTAACGGAACAAATATCATTAAAACTTTCCAAGGCTTCCAGCCCCATAATTTTAAAGCGACATCCGTTGCAAGAATAGTTGTGAGAGCTGCAGTACCTGCCACGGCAACACCGTATGCAGAAGCCAATTCACTTGAGCTCTTAAATTCGATCACGAGTAAGATTACTCCAAGTAACATTGCCCAGTTCATGAATGGTAAATAAATTTGTCCAATCTCACTTTTCGAAGTGTGCACGATCTGCATACGAGGAAAATATCCAAGTTGCATTGCCTGTTTTGCTAAAGAGAACACACCTGAAATCAGAGCTTGAGATGCAATCACCGTAGCCATCGTAGCAATGATCACCACAGGAATGAGTGCCCATTCGGGAGCTAATTTATAAAAAGGATTTGATATAGCAGATGGCGTATGAAGAAGAAGCGCGCCTTGACCAAAATAATTTATGATCAGTGCGGGGAAGGCCACAAAAAACCAAGCTTTTTGAATTGGTGGTCTTCCAAAGTGTCCCATGTCAGCGTAAAGAGCTTCTCCACCAGTCACAACTAGGAATACCGATCCTAAAATAAAAAATCCTTCTTTGCCATTTTCCATAAAGAACTGAATTGCATAAATTGGATTTAGAGCTCTCAAAACTTCAGGATTATCAATGATGCCGTTAATTCCAAGCGCAGAGAGTGTTAGAAACCAAACTAAAATTATGGGACCAAAGAAAGTTCCAATTTTTGCAGTTCCATGTTTTTGAAATGAGAACAATAGTACTAGAAGACCTACGGTCAAAGGTAAAATCACATGCTCAAGATCAGGATTTAAAATTTGAAGACCTTCCACAGCGGATAAGACCGAGATTGCCGGAGTGATAATTCCGTCACCAAATAAAAGTGCAGCCCCGATAAGACCTGTGAGAAATACCCATCCTCTATTTTTTTCAGCAACAGACACGAGTGACATAAGAGATAAAATCCCACCTTCTCCATTGTTGTCTGCTCTTAAGATTAAAGTGATGTATTTGAAACAAATTACGACAATCAAAGTCCAAACAATAAGAGAAAGAACTCCAAGGATATTCATTTCATTCAAAGCCACCTGATGATGCGGCCCGAAACATTCTCTGAAGGCGTAAAGAGGACTTGTCCCGATATCACCAAAAACCACACCGAGTGCTAATAATGAAATTAGCAAGCTTGATTTTTGAGATCCCTGTCCCGTGGTGTGTGCTTGATCCATATTTTTATAATTTTAGGTAGCGCTGTTAATAAAATTAATAATTACAGTGCTGATACTACGCTACCCTTTGCCTCTTCTAGTGATACAGAAACCATTCTTGAAACACCTTTTTCTTGCATTGTTACGCCGTAAAGTTTTTCGTTGATTTCCATAGTGTTCTTGTTGTGAGTGACAATGATAATCTGTGAACGCTTTGCCATTTCGCGAACTAAATCGTTGAAACGGAATACGTTAGCATCATCCAGAGGAGCATCGACCTCATCCAGTAAACAGAATGGAGATGGCTTAACGAGGAAGATCGAGAAGATTAACGCCACTGATGTTAAGGCTTTCTCTCCACCCGACATCAATGTGATATTCTGCAATTTCTTGCCTGGAGGTTTTGCCATAATGTCGATCCCTTGTTCGTCTTCCCCTTCGATTTCAACGAGAGTCAATTGAGCCTCACCGCCCCCGAACAATACTGGGAATACTTTTTGAAATCTTTCATTCACGGATTCAAATGTTTCTCTGAAACGCTTGTTGCAAATTCTATTGATACGATCAATAACGCGTCTGAGATTTTCTTTGGCTTCTGTCAAATCTGCTTCTTGTTGAACTAAGAATTCATAACGCTTTTGAATATCGTCGTACTCTTGGATCGCAGATAAGTTTACTTCACCAATTTTTTTGATTTTATCTTTAAGCTCCTGCACTTCAAGCTCAGTCGCCGCTACATCACATTCCCGCTCGATATACTCTTGGGATTTGATAGCCAGATCAAGCATGTAACGCTCTCTCATTTGATCTACAAGATATTGCAGTTTCATTTGAATCTGCTCGATCTTGAATCTCATTTCATTCACTTGCGCTTGTTTTTCATTTCTGATTCTTTGGATTTCAAGCACACGTTGTTGTTTCTTCATGTGTTCGTTTGAAATTTCCGTGAATTCATTGCGAAGCTCTGAAGATCTCTCTTCCGCATGTTGAGCCTGCTGAATGATTTGCTCTAATAATACTTTTTCTTGTTCCAATTGAACTTGATTCACACTGAGCACTTCTGTGTTCAAGTCCGATTCGTTGATCATTTGATCGAGTTTTGTTGCAGTTTCAGTGTAGGAAATGTCGAGCATGTTCACTTGGTTCGTTAAACCTTGCTTCTCTTGAGAACTTTGCGCGAATTGAACTCTTGCGTTCATGGCATCAATACGAACTTGATCAATACCTTGCTTTGCTTCTTGGTACTCAACTTCAATAGTTTGCGCACCATTTTCGAGCTCAGATTTGCGAGTTCTAAATCCTGTTGCTCTTTCTTGTTCTTGATCACGCTTTTCTTCCAAAGAAAGTCTTCTGTTATCTACTTCTGATAATTCTTGGTTTTGTCTCTCTAAAGATTCTGTTACAGACTTTAATTCGTTGTCTGCTCTTTCTAAATCTTTCTTAAGTTCTGCGATCGCAAGTTCTTTTTGAATTTGTAGAGTTTTAGCGCTTTCTAATTCTTTAGCTACTTTGTCGAATTGGTCTTCCAATTTTTCTAAAGTCATTTGCGAAAGGGCCAGCTTCCCAGCCAATTCATCCTTGCTTTGAGAAAGTTCTTTGATTTCACGACGGCGCTTGAGCATTCCGCTGTCAGCAGAATCCGAAGCTCCACCCGTAAGAACGCCACCAGCCGTTAACACATCTCCATCTTCTGTTACGAAGTTCCAGCCTGTGTATTGTGATCTGAGTCTTAAAGCTGTAGAGATATTGTCTACGACCGCGATATCATCAGTGATGAATTCCACGAGAGATTTATATTTATCTGGAGCAGAAATGACTTTTGATAATAATTGTTTTACACCGTCTTCATTGGAAGGATCACCTTGACGCTTCAAAGTTGAAATCATCGCCATATCACTGGCAAAGAAACTTGAACGACCCGCACTCTTGTCTTTTAAATGTTGTACCGCTGACAATGAGTCTTTCGAGTTGTGAGAAAGAAGCATTTGGAGCTTAGGACCCAAAGCTGCTTCCATGGCAATTTCATATTCAGGTGGCACTTCGATCACGTCCGCTACGGGCATGATTTGTGACACTGAACCATCGGCATGGATTTCAGTTTGTGCTTTTTTCCAAAGCATTACGTTTTTAACGCCGTCCTCGAACCCTTCAAAGTTTGCTTGGAGATCTTCTAATCCGTACAAGCGAGATGCCACTTGGTTCAATTCGTCTTTGAATTTTTGTACTTCTACACGTCTTGATTCAACTTGATCTTCTAAAGCGTTTTTGTTCGCCTCGAAGTTTTCGACATCACTCATGATCGAAAGCTGCATTTGTCTTTCTTTTTCAAGGTCATTGTAGAATGAAGTTTTACGTTTTGAGAATTCCGATTCTTTTTCTCTCAATGAACTCACAGTTTCTAGCAATACATCTCTTTTTTGCTCAACTTCTTCAATTCTTGCTTCAACGCTTGAGATATTGATTTCAACTTGAGTAAGAGCCGAGTTCACTGTCATCAATTCTCTACGAATTGTGGTTAACTCTTGATCGGCTGTTTGAATGCGAGATTGCATCTTTTGAAAGACTTCTTCCTTTTCCGTATGAGATAGCTCTAAGCTTTCGACCTCTAAAGTCACAACCTGAAGTCTATTTCTCAACTCCATCAATTGGTTCTCTAGAATGCCTTTTCTAGCTTCCGCCTCTTGCTTCATAGAAGTTTGCACAAGCTGATTTCTTTCTGCTTGTTCCACTTCGAATTTTAATCTTTGAATGATATTTTCTTTTTCACGAACTTGTTCTTTTCCATTGTTCGCCTGAAGAACTTGGATTTGAACGTATTGTTCTTTTTCCGCGATTTCTAAAGCCAATCTTTCAACGTCAGCACTTAAAGTTTCAAGTTCTGTTGTGGATTGGATATCGCTATCTTCGCTATCAGAGAAATTAGTTTTTAGAGTTGATAGCTCTTCGTTCATTTGGAGATATTGTTTAGAGCTTAGTAGTAACTCTAGATCTTCCACTTGAATTTTTAATTCACGATATCTCTCTGCTCTTTTTGCTTGTCTTTGGAGACTATCGATTTGGCGTTTTAATTCCGCAATGATGTCTTTGAGACGAACTAAGTTTTGATCGGTAGCTACGATTTTTCTTTGCGATTCTCTTTTTCTAATTTTGAACTTTGTAATTCCGGCAGCTTCATCAATGAGTGATCGGCGATCTAAAGGTTTTGCCGTAATGATCTTACCGATAGCACCTTGTTCGATGATCGAAAAACCTTTTGAACCTGCTCCTGTATCCATGAAAATTTCTTGAATATCACGAAGTCTTGCTGGCTCACGGTTAACTAAGTATTCACTATCACCAGATCTGTGCAATCTTCTTGTCACAGAAATTTCTGTGAAGCTTAAGTATTTTACAGGAAATGGACCACCGTCATTTTCGAGAGTCATTGTAACTTCTGCGAATCCACCTGGAGCGTAACCTTCGGCACCACCAAAGATTAAATCTTCCATGCTTTGACCACGTAGATGTTTTGCAGACTGTTCACCCATCACCCAAGTGATGGCATCAACGATGTTTGATTTACCACAACCGTTAGGACCTACGATCCCTGTTACGCCAGCATCAAACAAGATGACTGTTTTGTCTTTGAACGATTTAAAACCAACTAGTTCTAATTTTTTAATTCTCAATGACGAACTCCCTCAGCTTTATTCGCGATGGCAGCTTGTGCAGCAGCCAATTTCGCGATTGGAACTCTGTATGGCGAACAACTCACGTAATCTAAGCCCACCGAATGGAAAAACTCCACACTGGCAGGATCCCCTCCGTGCTCACCACAAATTCCGACCTTTAATTTTTGTTTCACTTTTCGGCCTAATTCAACACCCATTTTCACAAATTTTCCGACCCCATGCTTTTCAATGGTAACGAAGGGGTCTTTTTCGAAAATCCCAGCATTTACATAGGCTCCCAAAAACTTGCCCGCATCGTCTCTAGAGATGCCCAGCGCCGTCTGTGTTAAATCATTCGTTCCGAAGCTAAAAAAGTCAGCATATTCAGCGATCTCATCAGCGCATATTGCGGCGCGTGGTAGCTCAATCATAGTGCCAATCAAATAATCAAATTTGGTCTTCGTCTCCGCCTGAACCGCCTGAATTACTTTTTCTGCCTGGCCACGCAAAATGGAAAGCTCTTTTTGTGTCGAAACCAGTGGGATCATAATTTCTGGAATTACTTTCTTTCCAGATTTCACTAATTCGCAAACAGCTTCAGAAATTGCACGCACTTGCATTTCATAAATCTCCGGGAACGTGATCGCAAGTCTGCAACCACGATGACCAAGCATTGGATTGAATTCATGAAGCGAGTGAATTCTGTTTTTTAATTTTTCGAGAGAAATTTGAATTCTTTCTGATAAATCTTTTTGATCTTTTTCTTCTTGCGGCAAGAACTCATGAAGTGGTGGATCCAATAATCTAATTGTAACCGGAAGACCTTCCATCACTTGGAAGATTTCAAAGAAATCTTTTCTTTGGATTGGGAGAAGTTCTCTTAGAGCCACTTTTCTTTCTTCCGTAGTTTCTGCCATGATCATTCTACGAACGATATCGATTCTATCCACATCAAAGAACATATGCTCTGTTCTGCAAAGTCCGATGCCTTCCGCGCCAAATCTACGAGCTGTTTTTGAATCATGTGGAGTATCTGCGTTTGTTCTTACGTTCATTGTTCTGTATTTGTCTGCGAGTTTCATGATGCGTTCAAACTCACCGCTTAGATCTGCCTCGATAGTTTTTACTGGGCCTTCAAACACTTCACCAGTAGCGCCATCTAGAGTTATCACATCACCTTTTTTAAAGGTGCGGCCTGCAACTTTCATTTCTTGTTTTGCGTATGAAACTTCGATA
>JANMFM010000086.1:0-5542 GCA_031374125.1 Bdellovibrionales bacterium | reverse complement strand
CATCACTGTAGTAGTTTCCGCCAGTATGAACGAGACCTGGTTTATAAACCGGAACATCGAGTTGTCTTCCAATAAATTCTGGAACCACATCATCTTCTGGGCGCGGGCGATTATAAATAGTGTCTACGATCCCAAATTTACCGTTCCCATCAACAATCCACCATGGACCGTAATCACGAATCCAAATGCTATCAGTTGGGACAATATAAAAACTGAATTTAGATTCATCGAGGTTTAAATTCTTAATGCTACTGATCCAAGAATTTTTACCAGAGTTATTTTGAGTCAAAATTTTAACATTTCCATTCTCGGAAAGAGCTTTGATTAGAGAATCATTCTGCCAAAGGGTCATTGCCGCGTCTGCTTCTTCCCATTCTCCTAGGGAATGCACGGGTCCCACTGGAGGAGCTGTCACGTTTCTCATTTGACCTTGAAGATAACTTTCGAGAAGTGGTTTTTCCTTTTCTGTTAAACCTATCGGAAGGTTCTCCGCGTGAGCAGCAAAAGAATTTAGGACAAACAAATTTATTGATAACAAAGTTAGAATAAGTGATGATTTTATCATCTGATAATTACAAGTCCCATAGGGAATAGAGTCAACTTATGAAAAAAATATTAATGGTCACGCCAGAGTTTTTTGATGTCGAATATGCTATAAATCCATATATGACATCTAACGATGGTCAGCTGCATAAAATCGATCGTTTAAAAGCACAGAGTCAATGGAATGAATTAAAAAATGCCTATTCAAAATTAGAATATGCAGTTGATGTGCTTCCAGGTGTAAAGGGACTTCCAGATATGGTTTTTGCGGCAAACCAAAGTTTTCCATTCTGGGATCATAAAAAAGAACAACCTTCCGTTATTATTAGCAGTATGAGATCAGAATTTAGGAAAAATGAAGTATCGTATTTCGAAAAATATTATGCCGAAAACAAATATACAATTTATACTTTAGAGAGGTCCGGCCAAGCCTTCGAGGGAAACGGCGATGCATTGATTAGACCTGGCAGAAAACAAATCTTCGGTGGTTATGGTTTTAGAACCGACAAAAATGTTTACAATGAGATTCAAAGGATAACAAATTACGAAATTTTTCTTTTAGAACTAAAAAACGAACATTTTTACCATCTTGATACATGTCTTTCCTTCTTAGATGAAAATACAATTGCAATTGTGACTGAGGCCTTCACAGCCGATGACTTAAGATCATTAAAGAATAAATTTGCAAATATAATTGAAATCGATATCGATGAGGCCAAAAATAATTTTGCAGGAAACTGCCACTGCCCAGATGGAAAGAACGTAATCCTTCAGAGTGGCTCTGAAAAATTAATCAAGTCACTTCACGCTCATGGATTTAAAACCATAGAAGTAGACACTTCGGAGTTTATGAAGTCGGGGGGCTCGGTATTTTGTATGAAGATGATGTGCTATTAACGTTGCTTAATAGCATTCTGACTTTGTAGATATTCAGCAATCTGTACTGCATTAAGAGCGGCACCCTTTAAAAGCTGATCTCCCGATAAGAATAAATCTATTCCACCATCAAACACGAGGCTAGCTCTGATTCTGCCGACTTCAACATCATACTTATTGGCGGCATTGAGAGGCATTGGATAGATTTTTTCCGAAGGATTATCTACAACTTGTACGCCCTTAGATTTTTTTAAGATCTCACGAACTCTTTCAGGAGTTGCGGGTCTTTCAAATTCCATTGTCACAGCCTCACTGTGGGCTCTGAGAGTTGGAATCCTAACCGCCGTGCAAGAAATCTTTGGAGATTCATCGCCCATGATTTTTCTAGTTTCCCAAGCCACTTTCATTTCTTCTTTGGTATAACCATTATCTTGAAACTCATCAATATGAGGAATGATATTGAATGGAAGTGGGTGAGCGAAAACTTCATTTCCCGGTTTCTTATCGTCAAAATAAACTTTTGTTTGCTCCAACAGTTCATCCATACCTTTCGCACCTGCACCGCTTGCAGCTTGATATGAACTCACAATCATTTTTTTAATTTTGAATTCTTTGTGCAAAGGATAAACAGCAACAACAAGAATAGCTGTCGTACAATTAGGATTAGCAATAATGCCTTTATGTTTTAAGGCAGTTTCCGCATTCACTTCAGGAACTACGAGAGGCACATCTTTATCGTATCTGAAAGCGCTAGAGTTATCGATAACTATTGATCCGCCTGCGACCCACTTAGGAGCATAGGTTTTAGAGATCGCGCCACCTGCTGAGGCCAAAATTATGTCTGCTGGAATTGGGCCTTCGGGCATAGCTTCTACGGTGATGCTCTTACCTTTGAATTGAATGATTTTACCAGCGCTCTTTGGTGAGGCATAAAGTTTGAGTTCACTAAATTTTAGAGAACTTTTTTCTAATACACTTAAAAATTCATAACCAACGGCACCAGTAGCGCCAACGATTGCAAGTTTCATTTATAGTTCCTATTTTTTTAATTCTTTGTCGAAGTATTCAAATGTCTTTTGAAGTCCAACTTCTAAAGAGATTTTGGGTTCCCAGTTGAGAACTTCTTTAGCGCGAGTGATATCAGGTCTTCTTCTTTGCGGATCATCTGTAGGAAGAGGTTTAAATTCTATTCCAGCAGTGTTTCCCAAAAGCTTATTGATGGTTTCAGCAAGTTCCAACATTGTTAGTTCACGAGGATTTCCTATATTTACAGGACGAGTTTCGTTACTCTCCATAAGTTGAAATAAGCCTTCCACTTCATCGCGCACATAGCAAAGTGATCTGGTTTGTTTTCCAGTGCCAAAAACAGTCAGAGGTTTTTTTGCGATGGCTTGAGAGAAGAAGTTCGGGATCACTCTTCCATCTTCGGGTCTCATGCGAGGCCCATAAGTGTTAAAGATTCTAACGATTCTTGTGTCCACACCATAAGTGCGATGATAAATCATAGAGAGAGCTTCGCCGTAACGTTTTGCTTCGTCATAGCAGCTTCTTGGTCCAAGGCAGCTTACATTTCCACGATAGTCTTCTTGTTGTGGATGAACCTCCGGATCTCCATAGACTTCGCTTGTTGAAGCAAAGAATACTCTGGCACCAGTTTCTTTCCCGATTTCAAGAAGATTTCTGTGTCCGATAGATGCGGTTTCCATGATGAACATCGGAATTTTTTCAAAATCAATCGGTGAGGCCGGAGAAGCCATATTGTAAATTTGATCAAATTTTTGATCGAACTTAAATGGCTCGCGAATGTCTTTTTCAATAAGGCGAACTTTGTCTTTAATGTGAGCAAGATTCTTCTTACTTCCGGTAATGCAGTTGTCGATCACCGTCACTTCATAGTTCTTCTCTAAGAGAAGATCTATAAGATGACTTCCAACAAAACCTGCTCCACCTGCAACTAAAACTTTTTTGCTCATCCAGTAAATCCTTTCTTAGACTAAAGCCTGTCTTCCTACGCAGTAGTAATTGAATCCTTGCTGCTTCATTTTTGCAGGATTTAAAACATTTCTACCATCAAAGATCGTAGGAGTTTTTAAATTCGCTTTCACAACTTCAAGATTTGGATTTTTAAACTCATTCCATTCAGTCACGATAAAGAGCGCATCAGCACCTTTTGTGATTTCAAGCGCGTCAGTTCCTAAATCAAATGGAGTTCCGAAGAATTCTTTCGCATTCTCACCAGCAACGGGATCATAAGCAATTACGGTCGCGCCAAGTTCATTTAATTTTTCAATCATGTATTGAGCAGGAGCTTCTCTTACGTCGTCAGTTTTAGGTTTAAAGCTTAAGCCCCACATTGCGATTCTTTTACCTTTGAGATTTCCACCAAAGTGCTTCTCGGCCAGCTGAACTAGGTAGTACTTTTGATCTCTATTCACTTCAAGGGCTGAGCTTACGATTTTCATAGGTACATTATTTTTGTGACCAGACTTCATCAGAGCATGAACGTCTTTTGGGAAACAGCTTCCACCAAAGCCTACGCCTGGATAGAAGAACGCTGGGTTGATTCTTGAGTCTGATGTGAATCCTTTTCTCACAGAATCAATATCAGCGCCGACAGCGTCTGCAAGTCTTGCCATTTCGTTGATAAAGCTAATTTTAACCGACAAGAAAGAGTTCGCTGCATACTTGGTCATTTCAGCGGATGTATTGTCCATGAAGATGATAGGGTTTCCGTTTTTCACGAATGGCTCGTAGAGTTCTTGCATAACTTTTCTAGTCTCTTCAGTTTCGCAACCAATTACGACTCTGTCTGGTTTTAAGAAGTCTTCGATTGCGGCGCCTTCTTTTAAAAACTCTGGATTGTTCACAACTTGAACTGGGTGTTTACAATTTTCTTTGAAATATTTTTTAACGTCCCGGCCGGTCCCGATTGGAACTGTACTTTTTAGAACTACATATTTTTGTCCGTTAGCAGCGTCACAGATAGATTGAACAACTTGATAAGTTGGTCCCATGTCGGCATTCCCGTCATCTTTTTCTGGAGTTCCAACGGCAATGAATATCACTTCGTTGGCTTGCACGGCATTTGGAAGATCAGTGGTGAATTGAATTTTCTTTTTTTGAACAGCCTGCTCTAATAATTCCTCAAGCCCTGGCTCATAGATAGGAATTTTTTTGTCGTTTAAAAGGGTGATTTTCTTAGGGTCTTTATCCACGCAAGTAACATCGTGACCAGCATCTGCAAAGCAAACGCCAGCAACTAATCCAACATAGCCTGTTCCAATGACACAAATTTTCATAATTTCACGTCCTTTTTCTGATCTTTCTGAGGAGGCCATAATTTCATAAAATTTTAGTAAATTCAATCGGTGACATCTTATAAGGGCCGCATTATTATAATTTTATGATAGATAATAGACTCAAAATCCTCATATCTAGCGTTAGAAAGCTTTTAAGACGTAATGCTCTTAAAAATATCCAAATTATCATGGATAAAACGCATGCGGCAGATATCGCTGCTATTCTAAAAGAATTAGATCCGCATGAGCGCAGCCAGCTTTTAGCTCTTAAACTTTCTATAGAAAAGAAATCTGAAATCGTGTCCCACTTGGACGAAGACATCCAAAAAGAGGTTGTTGAGCAGCTAGATAAGGCCCAAGTCACGGCCATCGTTACCGAAATGGAAACTGATGATGCCGCCGATCTCTTGGGAAATCTTTCGGAAGAACTTTCGCAAACGATCTTAGATTCAATGCAGACCGATGAAAAAAGGGAAGTCACGGATCTTATGAAATACCCGGAGGACACGGCCGGGGGATTGATGAGTTCTGGGTATTTGGCCTTTCCTCAGGATATGGCGATTTCAGAAGTTATCAGTCGTATGCAAAGCGACGAAAATAATGCGAGCATTACTTTTTACATCTACGTGATTGATGACTCCCATAAACTTTCCGGGGTTGTTTCCCTAAAAGAAATCATTCTTTCAAAGCCTCGTGAAACTTTAAAAGACATTATGACTGCTGAAGTGGTGAGCGTGGCTTTAGAAACAGATCAGATTGAGGTTTCTAAAATTGTTGAGCGGTATGACTTTTTATCAGTTCCAGTTGTTGATGACACGAACACG
>JANMFM010000084.1:0-4557 GCA_031374125.1 Bdellovibrionales bacterium | reverse complement strand
CAAAATCCCGCTATAAACACCGCCAAAAGAATCAGCGTGGTCATGTAATCACTGCCACCATTGAATGTTCCACGAAATCTTACAGCTATTAAAACTGTCGTAAATAACAAACCTCCGCTCAACAGAAACTGCGCCGCAAATACATTAATTGCAGCCATCAAAATCTGAATGCAAATAAGAATTAGAAAATATTTTTCATCTAAAAATACCGATAGGTACCTTTGAAGTTTTGGAGAATATTCTTTTTTTAGAATATCCCAATCCCATGCACCGTTTTTAGACCAAGCGCGACGAAGCAGAAGAATTTCTAAACCTTGCAAGAGCACCGCAAACGAGATCAATCTTGTAATGAGCTCTAGAGTTTTCAAACTTTGTATCCTATCTCGTACTCGGAAGTTTTAAAGACTTCAATCACATAAGGCGCGGATTTTTCATATTGAGTGACGCTCACCTTGAATTCAAAATGAGTGGTTTCTTTTGTGGCACTTGTTAAGGCTTTTTGGTGGACAAGATTTTTTATCTGCTGAAAGGATATTTGGTTTTCAAAATCTATGGACTTATTTTGGGAATCATCAAGCACGCGATCTACCAACGTATTGTAAGCTAGATGCAAGTTGCCTTCAGGATTTAAAAACAAATGATAGAATTTGCGAGTTGGTTTTTCCAAGACTGGTAGCCATGGGCCAAACTTACCTCCGAATTTGACTCGAAAAAGAAGCTCTGGCACCCGCCCTAAGCGATCGAAAAATCTCCAAGTTGGAATAAGCACCCTAATAAATCCCATGCTTAAAGCCTACACGGCGGTTTACACCTCTGGGAAGTGAAATTTTCTGCAATGCTTCTTGACTCTAAATCCCTCTACTAATGGAATTGTTCTGTATAAAACTATTGGGGGAAATAATGAAACTTAAAAATCAGGCCAAATGGATCTTAGTACTTATCTTGGCAGCAGGCTGCTCAAATAACAAACAACTAAGCCATAGAGACATTCTCAATGATCAAAATGATCAGTTGATAAGAGCTGACCTCGAATTAAGAAAAGCAGTTCTTGTTAGAGACGAAACTGGTGCTCCTTTAGCTAACGCTGAAGTCCTCATCGGACAAAGTGCCAATACACCATTTCCCAATAACACATTAACAACAAATGCCAACGGTGAATTCGTAATTCCTTCCGGTTGGACTCAAGAATTGCCAGTAACTATCTCTAAACAAGGTTTTATTCGCACAACTTATTTAAAACAAACTCCGATTGCGCAAATTTTTGATGTTCGTCACAGAAAGAAAACCGAAAGATACGAAGCGAAAGGATCTATTAGCGGATTTGGCCCAATGCCAAGCGATGGCTTTATTGATTTTGGACTAGCGATTTCCACGCTGAATGCCACCGAAGCGTTAAACTTTGATATCACACAATTGATCAGCGAAAAATTTGACACCATCAGTGTTATGGGACAAGAGCTAGACATCCCTACCAATATTTTTCTGCCCAAGCAAAAAGAAAGCTACTCTTTTATTCCCGTGACAGTAGAGAAAGCCTTTTATCGTTTGTTCTTTGATTTCCAAGGAACATTCAAAGTTCAAGCCAATCGCGGAAAATTTGATTTCAAAAAAGTAGCCGACAAATTAAAAGCCGGCCAAAGTTATTTTGAAGTGGTAAATGATTTTGAATTCCTCGCTCTAGGTTCGAAAACTGTAAATATCAACTCACAAAATGTAGCTCTTGATATAGATGCGAATCAAAAGAAATTAGCTCCCAAAATCAACTTCACTACGCCGATTCCAGCAAAAGGAATGCTTTTTGGTGTTTCCTTATTCGAAGAAGACGGAAAATATCTTCCTAGCGATATCAAGCTGAGAGAATCAAAAGTTCAAAAACTGGCTCTACCCGAAATTGCGGCGAGAGGAACTGTACTCCTTGTCAATGCTGACAAAGAACAGACGAACAAAGACGAAGCGAAATTATCAAACAGCATGGCTACGGCTCTTGTGGACTCACAAAAATTGGATCAAGGACATTTGCTTGAAAGAGTAGAAGCTCCAATAATGACCGCTTCAGGAATGAAACTCTCTAAGCCCACGCTCAAAGGAAATATAAAAGGCTTTGCCACTTACGCTGCTCTTTCAGATATTAAGGCAGAACGTGCAGATGTTTCTTGGGAAATTTATTCTCCAGGATGGATCGAGGAAATTGACCTTCCAGATGTGAATGCAATTCGTGCAAATCAACGCTGGCAAGTGGTGTTTTATGGAATTGACTCTGTAGAGAATAAACAATTTAATGGTCCAAAGACCCTCAACCAGGCGACACATGCAGTTCACAACGCAGTTCAATTTTAAGGCGCAGTTCAACTATAAGGTTCTTCTCGTTGCCCTAGCAATCTCGGTGGGAGCACTCAGCGGGTGTTCTTCTGCGAGCGTGGAACCCGAACAAATTGACATCAAAGATCCCGGGCCAAAAACAAAAACCTTCTCCACTTCTTTTCTCAACACTTGGAAAGCTTGTCTTATAGTCTTGGGAAAATACCCTTTGAAATCTTACGACGAAGAATCTGGTGTTATCGAAACAGATTTTATCCGCGGCGAAGATGTTTGGGTAGCGCCGCATCGAAAAAAATATATTCAAGGCGGGTTCAAGTACAAGCTCAACTTGCGCGTGATCAAAGGCAAGCAGGGCGTAAAGCCTGTCACGAAGGTGATCGTGCTTAAGCAACCAGAACTTCAAAAAGATTTCTTTGCGGATTCAGAAAAAATTCAAACGGATGGATTAGAAGAACTGTCCTTGCTTTACAGAATCGAAAGAGAACTAGCTTTAGAAGAAGCGCTCGCTAAAGTTAAACGTACAAATTAATTTAAAGTTATTTAGTTTTAAAACAGGAGTTCATATGTCATATCGGATTTTTCTTTTTGCATTTTTATTTTCTTTTTCCGCTTTAGCGTTCTCCCCGATTGAGAATGTCACATTAAAAAATACCGTGGTTTCTGCCGGAGAAGCTCTAGATATTCACTTTGAAACCAAAGAAAAATTTTCTATCGAACCGAATAGCAGCATGTCTATTTACCTAGGATTCCTTGAACAAAATATTTTTATCAATAGCGGCGAATTGACTCGCATGAGTGAACCCACCGGGGAAAATTCTTATAGGATAACAAACCTCACTGTAAATCCTTGGGCTTATCCGCGCTTAGAAGTTTACACCCTTCAACAGATTATTTTTTTTGAAAAAGATACTTTCGAGATACACTCCTTACATAAAGGAGCGGGCAATTATTATTACGATGACGATGGCGACCAGACACAAATTCCAGTGATCAAATTCAAAGTACTGCCTAATTCTAAAAGCGATATTGCACCTCCCGTGATCACTCAATTCAGCGTTTCAAAGAGTGAAATATTTGTGGACGAAACTTTTGATATTTCTTTTTCAGCTAGCGATGCCATTTCTGGGCTAAGTAAAAATATTTTGCCTGCGGTGATGCTGCCTGGACAAAATTTAATGAATTTAGAATTGAATTGGGATGGTGCCAATCAGTTCCAACTTAAGGGTGTAAAAATAGAACATCCCGAGCGCCTACCAGAGGATGGCATAGTTCCTGTACAATTTATGTTGCCAGATAACGGTGCAAACACTGCCTTTTTGATTATTAAAGAGCCCGATGATCAATTTTATACCGATTTAAATGGGGCACTCACAACTATTCCGGTGATCCGATTAAAAATTAAAGGACGTTAAGTTTCTCAAAGATTACTTCTTCAAAGCTTCTCTTGCCAACCTTTGAACTTGTGGATCTTTGTCGTCTAAAAGCGCCTTGAACTGCTCTTTACTTCCCATTTTAAATTCCATCAGAGTCGCCACAACTTTTGGTCTGATCCATAAGCTCTGATCGCCTCTGAAGTTTTTAGGATCTTTCAAAGTCTTCCAAAGTAATTTTTCGCTCGTCTTATCGTCTAAGATTTTAATTGCGCTCAGTGCCTGAGCTCTTACCAACATGGAAGGATCTTTTTCTAACATATCTCTGGCGATCACCTTTGCTTGCTCGGGCTTAAGGGCCACAAAGGTTTTTAGTCCGGCTTCTCTTAAAAACCAATCTTTGCTCTTCACCGCTTTGTGAGCCATGGGAAGAGATTCTTTTTTATTCTTAGTAACGATCTGGTGGTAAGCATCCCATCTTGCTTCAAGAGGATACTGATTGTTGAAAACAATAGATCTTGGATTTGGTTTTACGGCCTTTGTTGGAATGCTGGCTTCTGAAATTTGGAACATTCCTACTACACCAAAATTTAAACAGAGATTTAATAAAACTATTTTTGTTATTTTCATTTCACTTCTTTCATTAGTTTTTGTTTACAAAGTTTTCAAATTCTTCGATCAATTTTTGATTGCTATCTTTACCATCATCTTGCCCTTCAGGCGGCTTTGCTTGGGCAAGAGCTTCCACTTCTTCGACTAACTTATTCGAATTGATCTCTTCTGCCTTTGCTGCCTCTAAAGTTGTTTCAGGCGGAGCAGGCTTAGTATTTGGAGCAGCCTCCATTTCCTTATCAACAGCACTTTCAAA
>JANMFM010000015.1:0-1543 GCA_031374125.1 Bdellovibrionales bacterium | reverse complement strand
ATGGGCAACGCGCTCAGCGATTCGGCCATCTGCTTGATGGTCTGCGATGCATCGTGTGTCTTGGAGAGATCGACAAAGCCTCGGAGCGTGCAGGTGGGCTCGGTGGAGACCGGAGCGGAGTCCATCGATGTGCCGCCCGAGATCGCGAGCTGCTGGATGCGGACGGAGGGTGGCAATCTTACAGAATTATTTGACCCGTTTTTACATTTTTGCTTGCTTTTTGAAGATCAATCTTTAACTTTCATCACCCGCGAGAATATCTAAAATATTGTGTACATGTATAGAAGTTAAATTCTGGTAACGAAATTTTAGGCTCGTGTGTTAAATAAGAATCTCATGAATAAATGTGCAACTCCTTCTCCATAAATTTATGGAGAATTGCTAAATTCAAAATGTGTATTTCGGGCAGAGCTACGGGGTAACGCGGTGATTTTTGAAGCGATACTGTGATCGACGACGCAATAAACGTTCGATTATCTTCAAAGGAACAATTTGACGCCAATTCTCGTATACAATTTGTGCATGGAAGATGATACTGCACTTTCCCAATACAATTTAGTCTGTGGTTTTCCCACGTCAATTAGCATGAAAGTTGAGCCTTTAAAGTAGGCTACTCGTGACTGCCTTGCATCTAACTGGATAGAATATCTACAATTCTCTTGGATCCTGTCACTCTGATCCAGGTAAATATTTAGAAAACATAATCCATATTTGGGGAAAAAAACCTTCTTTCAAAATGATGTTTGAGAATGGTTTCTTGTAGTTCGCTCATGCTTATCTCAAAGTATAATTGGTTTGATTCTGAAATGGCTATAGCTTGTGGGATGTTTTCTAATATTGTTGTATGTTCCGAGTTTGGCAAAGCTAAAGCAAATTTCTTTACCTCATAGACGGAAAAAGTGTGTGGAACTGTCGTAATTGGGATCTGAATACTAATTAAAATATTTGTGGCGTTTCGTGTGAAAATGTACGACGCGTACTGATAGAATCAATTTACATTTTGATGCAAGATTTCGTAATTATGATGATCGTGCTCAATTTCTCTGCTTATAATTTTGAGAGCATCGATTAAATGCTCTTTTGGTACCAAATAAATTGGGATATGACCTGAAAGTAATGTTTCCACTGCTTGTAAAAATTTTCGCTGATGACCAATTAAAGTTTGAAAAGTATTCTGAATTGCTACTATTTTTAAAATTAGGTTATTCAAGTAGAACATTTGCGTTTCCACATCGTTTGTTAATTTTTCCCACACCTGACTACTTTCTTGGGCTTGAACTTTTATTGCTTCTAGCATTATATTTACACGCTCATTTGTTGTCATAACCATGCTAGATAAGTGAGTGGTGGTTTCCCGCATAACTTTGATTTCCCTTCCGGTATTTTTGGATATTTCCTTTATGTGAGCGTTTAAAATATCCACATCGTTAGAAGAACTTAGGCCTAAAATCGGTTTTCCAACCCAATCAACAAAAAAAGATCCAAGGAGTGCACGCTTCCCATTATTTTTATTTCGCATTTCAGGAATCAGATTTTTTATTGT
>JANMFM010000314.1:0-6920 GCA_031374125.1 Bdellovibrionales bacterium | reverse complement strand
ATAAAAACAATGAGACCTATTTGACTTAAGATATGAAGATATTGAAAGGACTCTGGCGGGAAAATATAATTGTAACTCTCGGGAAAAAATAAACCAAAAACCGATTGACCAAGAAAAAGACCCGCAAGCATTTCGCCAACTACGCGCGGTTGACCCATTTTCTTAAATAATGCAGCAAACAGGCGCGAAATAGCCAAAATTATTATAATCTGTAGCAGAATTGGAATTAAAAGTGTTTGCATCTTTTATAAGATAAAACGTAGTATACGCCCCTTGTCTACATAATCTTTTTAAGACAAAATCGAGGGGTAAAAATGAAGTCTCATTATAAACTTATATTGGCATTGGTTCTCGGCGGTCTTCTTGGAACAATCCTTCATAATTATTCACACGTTGAATTGTTAAATCAGATCAATGCGCACATTCTTAACCCTGTTGGCCAAATTTTCTTAAGATTGATTTTTATGGTTGTAGTACCGCTAATTTTTTCAGCATTAGTTCTGGGAGTTTACGAATTGGGCCAAGCTCGCGGTCTCGGGCGAGTCGCAATGAAGACCATTATTTTTACAGTTATTACAAGCACAGCTTCTGTATTGATTGGGATTACTCTCGTGAATGTTTTTAAACCTGGCGAAGGATTAAAAATTGATCAATCCATAATTGAGCAAAAGGCCTCCACTCTACAAACTCTCAAAGAAAATGTAATGAAATCAAAACCATTTTCACAAATTGTGGTTGACCTATTTACCAAAAATCCTATCGATTCTGCCGCAAGGGCTCTTGATGGTGAAATTGTAGCTCTTATGCTTTTCGCGCTTCTTTTTGGAATTGGAGTTATGCTTTCCTCCCCTGTCGGAGAAAAAAATGTCTTGATTGATTTGTTAGAAAGAGTTCTTCAAGCCTGCATGAAGATGGTTGAGCTTGCAATGAAGCTTGCGCCTTTTGCTGTTTTCGCATTGGTATTTAACTCTGCCTATAAGTTTGGTTTTGATATTTTTAAATCATTATTATTTTATGTTTTTGTTGTGGTATTAGGATTGCTGATTCAGCAGTTTGTCGTCTACACCGCAATTTTAAAAGCATTCACCAATATCAAACCCATGGATTTTTATAAAAACTGTAGAGAGGTTTTCTTGTATGCATTTTCAACGGCATCTTCAAATGCCACTTTGCCTAGAACTTTAGAAACTGCAGAGCACAAATTGAAACTTCCTCCTCAAATCGCAAGATTTGTTCTGACAGTAGGATCTACGGCAAACCAAAATGGAACGGCACTTTTCGAAGGTGTTACGGTTCTATTCTTAGCACAAGTGTATGGAATCGAATTGGCGCTGGCGGAACAAGTATTCGTGATTCTAATTTCAATTTTAGCGGGAATTGGAACCGCCGGAATTCCTGGAGGATCACTGCCACCGATGATGATTTTACTTCAGGCCGTAGGAATTCCTCCTGAGGGTGTGGGAATTATTTTGGGTGTAGATAGATTATTGGATATGTGTCGTACAACAATCAACGTCAGCGGCGATCTCGTTATCGCAGCTGCCGTATCCAATGAACCGATTAAAAAAAGTTAAATTATCTGTATAGTGAGCTGTATTCTGCAAATTCTTGCTCGAGCTCATTAAGATCGCTTTGAAGTTCAACGCGCTCTTCTTCCCACTTTCCTGCAGAAACTTTAGGAGCATCTTTTATAATATCTTCTCTTAAGTCTGCAATGTCTTCTTTGAGTTCTTTAGCTTCGCTTCTAGCTTTACGAGAATCATTAGCCTTAACTAACTTTCCTGATTTCTCGAGATTTGTAATTTTTTTTGAAATATCATCAAGCTTTGCTTGTGATCCCGAAATGAATTCATCTCTTCTTTCTGTCCATGTTTCTGATGGAGCGCTAGTTGCTGCATTGTCTGCACCGCTATTGGTACAAGCTACTAGTGGCAGAGATAGAATAGATAGGACTAATAAATACTTTTTCATAAGTTAAACTCCTTTTAAGTTAAATCTAAAGCCATCTAACTTCAGTTGATACGTGCTCTCAATATATAAGTTGTTTAGATTTTTATACAAAAGCAGGACCGAGGTCCGGTCTTTTAATTTATGACTAATGTTTCACAACAATTGGTCGATAAATACTTCATGGATTTAATTTATATAGTCAGCGACGACCCAATTCGAGGAAACCTTATCTATAACTTCTTAAGCGGAAGAGTAAAGTGTGCTTTACTAAAGCCACATGATTACTTTTCTACGGCGCTGAAAGAAAACCCTTTGGTATTCTTGTTTGTTTCAAATTCATTTGAATTTTTGAAAGCACAAACAACAGTGATCAGAGAAAATCCTCAATTCTACAATCATGGTATAATCTCGGTGATGAGCAATCCCTCCATGGCAGAACAAAAAGAACTTTTTGAATTGGGTAGCGACATGGTGCTTACTCAATATACAGAGATGGAAAGAATCTACTTGGAGTGTTACGCCCTCAATAGAAGAATCAATGGCTTCCAAAATTCAAGCGTGGTTCAATTCGGTCCCTATATTATTGATTTCTTAAAACACGAAATTCAACACAACGGAAAATTTATAGAACTCGAACCTATCCACACCAGACTGATTAAACTTTTCTTTGAACACCCAGATCAATTGGTTTCAAGAAAACATATGCAAGATGTCGTTTGGAAGGGACAAGAGATCTCACCAAGATCCATCGATGCTCAGATTTCTAAATTCAAAAAGAAATTTCCAGAGCTTGGTGAGATGATCGACAGCGTGTACGGACAAGGGTATGTTCTCCGTACAGCAGATAATAAGAAAAAAGTGTCTTAAATATGTAAGCGAGAGTAACGCTCTCGCCTCATTCTAATCGATAAAACCTAAATCAACACATGCTGGCTCAGTTGTTCGAATCAAACTTTTAGTTTTACTGTATGGAATTTTTTTGAGTTCAAAAAATGAAGGTAGCTTGGCATATTCTTCACCGGCATTGTATAAGCCCGCCGTAAAATCAACAGTTTTGAAAAGATAATTCCTGTCCCGATATAAATAACTTTGAAACAAGGATCTATTCACATCAAACAACATGTCACTCATGCAAATTTTAACTATTTTGTCCTTAAACGAATACCTATCTCGACGATTGATATCCCAACGATCACCGATCATCTCATGGGTGTAGTTCACACCTTTGGTAAGAACTTTCTTATTTTTAACTACGACATATTTTTTATCTATACCGAAATCTAAATCATCATCCCAAGCAATCGATTCTTTATTTTTTTTCAAAGAAAAAACTTCTCCGCTTTCCAAATGAATATCTATTTTGTAGGCAATAGGAGTTTCAGCCCGCTCATTCACCTGTGCTGTAAGAAATAGCACTAGATAGTCTTTTTGATTGTATAGCTTTAAAAGATATCTTTCGTTTCGCTCTATAAATCCTCTTACTAAAGTAGATAATTTATCTCTTGTGATTCCTGATCCCCAAGTGCGCAATACAATTTCATGTACAATTGTCGCTTCTAAAGCCGCCTGGCCATTCGATTGTTTTAAGAGCCTGTTCAATACTGGAGATGCAAATACAACTTCTCCTTTAGGAGTCTGCATTGCAATTTGCAATAACTCCTTCGTGAGCACTCCATCTCTAAACCTGTGATCTGCAATCAGTGGAAGATCTTGGTCACAAGCGTACCATTTCATTCTAGACAAGGACTGGTGAAGATTGATTTCAGCTAATCTGTAAGCTTTGTCTTCCCTTAAAACAGATAGTTTCTCCAAAACACTTGAATAAGCTTTGGCATATTGAGGCGAATTGGAAATTTCAATTTCCTTAAGTCCATTCGGACATACATCCTCTAATTTAAAATATTTACCAAGAGCTGTTCCTTCATATTGATCTAATGGAATAAGGTTTCCATTGGCGTCGACAATCACGTGACCGCCACCACCCTGATCACTGCCGCGATAGATTGGCTTCCTTACTACTTTATCATCACCAGCATAACTAGCTATGCTCATCAGAAAAACTATATTCATAATTAGAAACTTCATAAATCTCCTTTCATGGCAAAAATGCCGATGAATTTTTATTATTTTTTTGTATCTTCAATTTTACTTAGTGGAAAAAGTTGTACGCATAACTTATAGACTTCTTTTCTGTTTCCAGATTCCATAGCTTTACAAAACTTTCTTCTAAAATCTTTAATCAATTTCTTTGCTTCTTCCATACGATTGGGGTCAAAACACATCGTGATCGCCGTAAAATCTCTCTCTTCAAACTTCGTACTTTCTAATTTATCGAGCCCCAGATCTAAATTTTGTCTATTTGCTTTCTTTAACGCTGCTGTGGCCACTGGTGAAATGGCAGCTACTTGTTCGTTAGTTAGAGAGATTTTTTTACTTTTTGGATCTATCTTGATTAAGTCCAAAGTTTGAAGCTTATTTAGAGAGTCTTTAGCTGTCTTCAAAGAGATTCCTAATCTTTTAGATATCCACTCTGGATGAGATTGAAAGTTCTTTGTTTCAATCAAACTGATAATCGCAAAGTGGTGCCAGTCCGAAATAACATCAAAGGTTGTCATTTCAAGAGACTTGTACTCAGTTTCACCGGCAGAGCCATTTCCAAATACCTCACTGATTTGCTCTGAGGTTACGCTCAAACCATTCATGATCTTTAGAGCCATCTTACTTGTAATGCTTCTCTTACCACTCAAAATCTCAGAAATAGCTGACTGCGGAATACCGACCTTTCTAGAAAAGGCTCTCATCGAATAACTTGAGTTCCGAGTTTTAGAATTCATGAACTCTGTCATTAGTATTTCTTTTAGCTTTTGTTCACCTAAAAACATAAATAACTTGCCCCACTTGCATGACTAACTTATTTAGCACCGATTTATTTATCCATACCTAAAATATTTTGACACCATAGGGACGTATCTTCTTTTCGCAAGTCGAATACAAACCATGCTCCGTCATATGGAATGTCGTTCAATCTGCCTTTTTTAGTTAAGGAGAATCCCGCAGTTGAGCTGAGCTTCATGGTGTAATCCATTCCGTTTACAACACTGTTGCTGCTAGTGAGTCGCATTTCAGCAGTGTAATCGCCTGCCTTCGCTATGTAGTAAGAAGCAATATCTTCGCCTTCTTCTACTTCTTTAGAAAAGTGGAATTCAGATCTTTGTTGTTTGCTATAGAGCTCGCAAATTCCTTGCTTGGCGTAAGACTGACACGTGGTCATTGCAATCATTAAAAATAAAAATACTTTTCTCATATAAACACCTTCGTTTTATTGTTCATACATTTATTTGTATGGGGTTGCTTGTATATGAGGATAATTTTTTTTAAAAGATATTTTAGATCAAAGTGATCTAAAATATAGAACGTGTAATTTTATCAAAGAAAATTTGAACCTAACCCCTTGGACATTTCCAAGTGATCATCATTTCCATACTTGGAGTCAACACAGGGTTGAAGTCAATATGGCTTTGTCCGTTTGCAGACAAGATTTGCGGACTTGTAAATTGCGGTGGAAATGGAGCTCCCTGAACCGCTTCTAACTTTATTTCCGTCGGTACACAGTTGAATGTGAATCTGCTAATGCTTGTGTCTTGAATGTCAGTGCTGATAGCGCTCAAAATTGAAGTGTAATCATTTTCATCTTTACTTCTAGCAATACCACCAGAATCAATACTTGCCTTTAAATAATGGCAGCCCACATATTCTTGACCCTGCACATTTCCTATTTGAGAGTTTACACAAGATTCAAAGTTAAAATTATTTACATTAAATCCACCTGGCAGACCTACGATGGAGTGAACTCTTGTTCTTTTGTTCAAAGCTCTCAAAGCATTCAAAAGATCTTCGGGACGATCATTACCGTTCTCTATCGGCATGCCGGCGAATCCACCACCATTCGATCTTTCATCTTCATCCGAGATAATTACCACATGAAGTTGCGCGTCTGCTCTGATAAAACCATTGGAGTTTGATTTGATATTTCTAACGGCAGAGTAAATACCTCTCTCATCACCAGATACGATCGAAGGACAAGCCGATTGATTTTGATAACAAGTATAAGATTCCGGTCTATACATTGTATTTTGAAAAAGTACGGCCGCGTTTGGTGTATTCTTAGTAATATAATAGATTTTATTTGCACCATCAGTTGCGTACGTCGACACTCCATTGCTGTTCGTTGCCAAGAATGGAACCATTTTTCCATCTCTATAGTCTTGTGGTCCATTTTTATTATCTGTAGTCACTATAGCAATTCTATAGTCTAAACCAGAGATTGAATTCAAAAAGCCTTGTAGGCGCTGAGAAATTTTAGCTTGCTCATCAAGCATTGTTCTTGAGTTATCATCTACGAACAAAATATCTACTTTAGTATTTGGATAGGAAACTTTTAGATGCTTAGTCAAAGTCTCACCGCTAGGGTCCGTAATGCATCTGTCAGCGGCAGCACAATCAGAGCTTGGAGCATTGCTGAACTTCACATCAGAACACGATATCGCCAAGGTCATCGTTATGAATATTGTAATTAGAGTTTTTAAGTTCACGTTCAGTTCTCCAGTTATTAGAGTTAAGCCCACTTCGCGCACCACGGGCGTCCAGCATGTACCCTTTCTATTCCAATATTTATGCCATCTTAAACAAACGATAACCCATTGATTTTACTTAAAATTTGAGGAGCACGTAACGCATTAATAAGCCTAAAAACACTGTTATTATTGTGTACAGCAAATTATTCATGGTAAAATACCTATCAAAATCAATGGTTTGGAATTTTTTTACGAATTCTTTAGACAATAACAATTTTCGTCCCTACCCTCATAAGTGAAAACATCAAGATAGATATGGGTGGAAGATATATGGCTAAAATATTTGGAATCACTGTTCTTTTCTTCGGTTTACTGGCCGTAGTTACGACGTATAAG
>JANMFM010000310.1:0-16928 GCA_031374125.1 Bdellovibrionales bacterium | reverse complement strand
CAACGCACCAAACTGCGCTGTTTGGTTTTCGGTAAAATCAGAAAAATATTTCGTGTAGGAAGCTCCGAGAACAACACCTTTGGTAAAAGAATCCATCGGCATATAACCTAAATGTGCCGAGTATTGGCCACCCAATTTGTATTTGCGATTTTGAACTGCATAGGTTTTTGGAACTGCAAAAATATCTTCCTCTGCTTCAGCAGCAATAACTTCTGAAGGTAAAAACGAAGAGGTGAGTAGAGTTAAAAATATAAACAAGTAAACACTAAGAAAGCTTTGCAACTTCATTATGCGATCCTTCCTTGAATCAATAATATGGTCGGTGCATATGCACCTCTATTTAAGTCTGAAAGCTAAGCTTCTTTAAGTCAAAGACAAAGACACTATAAAATTAGACATTACAAAATTACGCCCAGCTTCTAGAGAATTAATCGCTTTAACTCTTGCTGAGAATAAACGTAGTCCGCATAGATCATCGTATTCATAACATTTCGATGACCTAATGCTACCTGCACAAGTCGGATGTCTCTTGTTTTTTTATATATTTGAATAGCAAAAGTATGCCGCAAACAATGAAGTTTTTTAGGTACGGGACGATAAAATTCCCAAATTTGCCTTAAACGAGAATAACTGATTGGAAAAAGAAGTTGCGTATCTTGTTGGTCAGAATATTTTTTAAGAAGGCGAAATACATCATTTTTAAGTGGAATCTCTCGATCATTACTTCCTTTGATTCCGCGGATAAGAATGGATTCTTCATAGGTATTTATATCTACTTTTTTAAGGTTTAAAAGCTCTTGAGCCCGTGCGCCAGTTTTCAAGGCGAGTCTTAGAAGTAAGCAATTTCGCGTGTCTGTGTCCATGTAAGAGTCGAGGAGAGAATTGAGCTTTTCCAATTCAGGTTCCAAAAGATATTTATTCTTATTGAGAGAGTAGCGGGTAGAAGTTGCCATGGTGTCTGCCTCAAAATTATGCTTTCAATTTGCCTCGCGAGTCCGAATTTCCGTTTTTCGAAAAACAGCCTTTTTGAGGTCATTTCTAATCATCATACCTATTTAAACAGCAATTACAAGCACTTAATACTACAACTTATAACTATAATATGCAGTTCAAATTGAAAAACAGTGTGTCTGGCTATGGCTTTATGATAAAACTAAGTAAAAACATATAGTTACATGTTATTTAAACTAAAAATTGTGAAATACCACATTAATATATGTAAATCACAATATCAATTGCGTATTTCACAACATTAAAATATGCTTTTTCTCGTAGATGAGATTTTTTCATCTCTAGAAAGGCGGCATCTCAGATGGAACAATTAGAATCTATTCGGTTGAAACTTGGTTTATCTAGACGACAAATTTGTAAACTTTTAAAAGTAGATCCATCGGCGTGGACGCGTTGGATGAAAACTCCTCAAGGAGCACCTCCGCACGTTCATCAATCTCTCGAATGGTATATGAAATTGGTAGAGCAGAATCCTGAACA
Source organism: Bdellovibrionales bacterium (assembly GCA_031374125.1). GTDB lineage: Bacteria > Bdellovibrionota > Bdellovibrionia > Bdellovibrionales > JAEYZS01 > JAEYZS01. The sequence goes on along the minus strand of JANMFM010000310.1, from coordinate 15,437 downwards.
GAACGCCCCACAGCTTCTCGCACAGAAGTTCGAATCTTCAAATAAAGAATCAGAAATCCAGCTTTCTCGCATAAAAAGAGAAGTCGAAACCCTGCGTCGTGATAACTTAGAAAAAAGGGAAGTATTCGAGCAGCTAGGTGGAAAGATTCAGAACTCGTTTGAAAATATTCTTTTGAAATTCAGAGACCAGATGATTCCACTGAAAATGATGGAAGTGGACTCACTCAAATATGAAAATAAGAAGCTTCAAAGCACGATTCAGGATTTAGAGAAAAAAATGGATCAACTTTTTACCAAGCTTTCAACTGAATCAAAACCAGGCTCTTTGAAAGTAAAATCTAAAAAGAAAAAAACGTTTAAGAAAAAAAAGAAGTCTCTCAAAAAATCTTTCAAAAAAAACAAGTCCATTAAAAAAACCAAATCAAAGATTAAGACCTCTAAGAATGTTAAGAGAAAACCCAAAAAAACTAGATGATATACTTTTAGTTACAAGGAACTGATTGTTTTACGACAGATCCTGAATATCCTGCGCTTCCGACCGAGCCACCACTCAAAGAATTACCTCCGCTACCGCCATTCAACTGAAGATTGAGCAGGGCAGAGGTCACAGGTATTGTCGATGTATTGCAACCGATGATATGGACTCTGCCTCCGCCGCCACCGCCACCACCAGATCCATTTGTCGCAGTACCAGACACAAGACCACCATTTCCACCGTAAGCTTGAATATCCATTTGTGCCGTTCCGGGAGCAGTAAAGTTTTGGAACCCGAGAAGAGTTGATCCTCCAGCGCCACCACCACCAGATCCATAGTTTGCGTAGGTGGTGTTGGATTGTCCGTCATCACCATTGTTACTAATAATTACGTTAGCGTTTGTATCTACATTCAAGTTTTTTGCCATAATATAAATTATTCCGCCACCAGAGCCGCCAGTACTTGCTAAGCTGTTGATGCTACTTCCACCAGCGCCACCCATAAACATTTTGTATGTTAAAAATCCAAAGCAAGATCCATCACCGCAATCATCACCAGCACCTTGGCCACCAAGTTGTGTTCCGCCACCGCCGGTGCCACCGCTTCCAGAGTAAGGCGAAGCTGTGCCGATAGGATTTCCATGTCCGCCACCTCCGGCGCCTCTAGCATCAGGAGAGCAGCTTCCTCCAGATCCTGTATCTGTAGGACTTGCTACACAAGCTACAGAAGAGGCTCCTCTTGTACCGCTACCGTGACGAGTCGAATTTCCCATGTAGCCTTTGCCATTTCCATCAATGATAGCGCCATCTAACATAGTTAAATTGTTTGCAACACGAATTGGTAAAATACCAGAATTCCCCATATTGAGTTCAAACATATCAGGCGAAATAGTCACTCCGTTAGTTATCGTTAGATTATAAAAGTGAAGCACTTTTGAAATTCTCATCTTACAGAATACGTTAGCGGGATCAGGTGATGCGGCCATGTGGGTTACGATTGCAGATTTTTGAGCGGGATCAAAAGCACTGATTGCAGGATTCCAATCCAACTTATCAAAGAATGTTCCTTTGGAAATATAAATCCCATAGTTGGGAGTTGAGGTGACCGCCACAACTCGACCAAATTGATAACGTCCATCCCAGGCACGATATCCACAAGGACCAATCGTAGGGACACCGCTCAGCATAGTCCATGCACCAGATTGACCTTGAATCGTTAACATCACTTCGTCATCAACGGCAATGCCCGTAGGAAAAGCGGAAGTTTGGATAAACGTATAAGCTTCGTTGGGATTTGCAGGTTGAGTATTAAAATTTGTAACCTGAAATGAAGCTCCACCTAGCCCTGCGTAAGTTGTACTTGTAATGATTGTATCCGTACCATTTGCAATAGTTTTATCTCCGAAATAAAGTGGAGCATGTTCAAAGTTAAAATCAGGTCCAGAGCAATCATCAATTTTTAATGTTGTAGCATTCACTGTGACAGGAACAGTAACAGCTACGCTTCCAGGAGAAAGATCTTTAATTATTTTTCCCAAAATATGTGGTTCTGAGAGCGACAATCCACTGACATCAGTAGTTTTAAAATTTGTGCAAGCTCCGGCGGTGGCTTTGAATCCAACTATCGTGATTTCCCTCTGAGATCCAGAAGGAACTTCAAGGGAGAGGGTGGCGCCTGCGGCTATACCGCCAACAAAACGACCCACTTTTAAATTTTGTCCAGTGGTTGTAACACAGGTATTTCTGCTCATATCAGATTCTGGGCCCGAAACAGCAATCATATAACAATTCACATCAGCAATGGTTTCGGGATTGAGAGCTGAGTTCCATTCCGCACCGTTGTCTTCACTTTGCACAGAAACGCTCTGCATGCTCATAGGTTCTGAGTATTTAAATTCTGTTATTTTAGAACTCATTCCAGCGGGCAATGAAATTTGAAGGATAGAGCTATCCTGAACTTTTCTGCTACAGCCCGTATTGAATAGAATTACAAACGCAGAAATTACGAATAAAAATAAAACCTTATTTTTAGACAAGTTCATTATAAAACCCCACTGACGTTCCATTATGCTGCCAATGCTACTTATCGGAAGTTTTGAAGGTTGAACTTTAAGAACTCTTAATATCGTTTTGAGACGTATTTTTATGAAACTTGAGTGCTTTTTAAGCATTTTTTAAGCTCTGCATCTACTCGTAATGTAACGTTTGAATTTCATGAATTTAAGTGATTACATGACTCCTCAAACTGTTCTTTAAGTGTGGCCGAATACTAGCCACCATATGTTTATAGAAATGTTTATGGAGTACCTAAAATATGAAGCTTTTTGATCTTATCGAGAAACAAGGTGAACACGAAGAAATCGTTATCTGTCATAACAAAGATGCAGGTCTTAAAGCCATCATCGCAATCCATAACACAGCTTTGGGTCCAGCCCTGGGTGGAACAAGAATGTGGAATTACGCATCGGATGAAGAAGCGTTAGTGGATGTGCTTAGACTTTCAAAAGGTATGACTTACAAGGCAGCTGCTAGCGGATTGAACCTTGGCGGCGGTAAAGCAGTTATCATTGGCGATCCAAAAACACAAAAAAACGAAGCACTATTTAGAGCTTTCGGACAGTACGTGCAATCTTTAAATGGTCGATACATTACGGCAGAAGATGTTGGGACTAGCGAAAAAGATATGGAATGGATCTACGCAGAAACTCGTTGGGTCACTGGAATTTCAAAAGCCTTAGGTGGATCAGGCGATCCATCACCATTCACTGCACACGGTGTGTTGATGGGGATTAAAGCTTCTGTAATAGAGCAGCTAAAAACAGATTCACTCAAAGGTGTTCGTATTGCGGTTCAAGGTTTAGGAAACGTGGGTTACCACTTAGTTCAGTATCTAATTAAAGAAGGTGCGCAAGTTACAGTTGCAGATATCGACACTGACAAATGCAAAAAAGTAGAAAAAGAATTCAACGTTAAAGTGGTGGATAAGGATCAAATTCTATTCACAGAGTGTGATGTTCTAGCTCCATGTGCATTGGGTGCAATCTTTAACGATCAAACAATACCAAAAGTAAAAGCAAAAATCATAGCGGGTGGGGCAAACAACCAATTGGCAGAGCAAAAACACGGTCAAGCGCTTAAAGAGGTCGGAATTCTTTATGCTCCAGACTATGTGATCAATGCCGGTGGTTTAATGAACGTATTCGTAGAATTAGAAAATTACTCTCCAGAAAGAGCGTTTGCTAAGACTCAAACTATTTACGATAACACTCTCGCTATTTTTGATATCGCCAAGACAGAAAACATCCCAACAAATCTCGCCGCAGATAAACTTGCAGAAAGACGTATCGCTCAAATCGGAAAGTTAAAACAAAAGCACAGCGGATACTCTCCAAGAACATACGGTACACTTAAAGTCGAAGACAGATAGTTTTAGTTTCCGTATTTATAATAGTTTTGTTCAAATAAGTTTTGCAGGTCTTAACCGAACGGCATTAGATAGTATTATATCATCATAGATATGCTAATCGTGAATTTATTAGCTGTAGCAAATAAAATGCTACACTTTGTAGCGCTTTATTTGCTAATCCCTGCTATATATCTTAAACAGCATAGTTATGAAAAACGCAGTTCCACAAGAAACACCGGTACAATCTGAATTAAATTTTTTAGAATGGTTTCAGAGAGAGTATCTCAAGCGCCGTCAAAAGAATGAAAACTATTCAATCCGAGCTTTTTCTAAATATCTTCAAATTTCACCTGCGACTATATCCCATTTGCTCGCTGGAAAGCGCACTCCTTCGGAAAAGTTTGCCAATAAGCTCTTCCGTAAACTTTATATAAATCCTTATGAAAAAGAATTTATTTTAAAATCTCTATCGAAAAGTAAAAGGTCACCTCTCCAATCAAATGACAAATACAATATGATTGCTTTCGATTCTTTCAAACTTATTTCTGATTGGTATCACTATACCATTTTAGAAATGACCTCCACAATAGGCTTTAAAAATGATAGTGTTTGGATTGCCAATAAACTCGAAATTTCCGTCACGGAAGTCCGCCAAGCATTAGAAAGACTCATTCGGCTCAATTTATTAATTGAGAAAAATGGCATTCTTAGCAGAACAGAAAAATTTATTACGAATGGTGATGATGCTCTCACCAGCTCTGCCCATAAGAATCTTCAGAGAGATCTTCTGCAAAAGGCATTGAATGCGATCGACACAATTCCTATCGAAGAAAAAGACATTTCCTCGATCACTATGGCAATTGATGAATCAAAAATTTCTGAGGCTAAGAAAATGATCACAAAATTTCGAAGAGATATGTGTAAATTTTTAGAGGGCGGTCCTCAAACGAGAGTCTACAACTTAGGTATTCAACTTTATCCGATTTCAAAAAAATATAAATAAACAACCAAAAAGGAGATTTTTATGAAATGTTTAAAACTTATTTTTTTCACTGGCTTGGTGCTGCTAGGGTTTAACGCCCACGCTGGTGCCGAAGGTCGAGGGGGTGCTGACACTATTGAAAACAAAAATGGCGGACGCAGTCTGCTTGATTTGCAAGAAATTGATGACCTCAGATATTTTAATTTTTTAATGCAAAACTATAGCAAAAAAATTTCAGAGGCACATGCTAAAATGCTAACCCCTTGTTTCGGCTCATTATGTGACGAGCAGTATGTTAATTCCTCCTTAGAGCTTTTTTCATATCCGCAACTCATCAATGAACTCTTCCAAGGAGCATATGCTGTCTGCTCTGGAATAATAAAAGCAAAAGACTCTAAGGGCTGGCTCATGTATAGAACACCAGTCTTGCAATGGGCGTTCACAAATTCAAATCTAGAAGATATTAAAGATGAAGGCGTTATGCGTGTCTTCAATCCCAACACAAAACGTCAAGTTGCAATTCAAAAAGACGGTTTAGTCATTATAAATGAAAAGGAATTCAACTTAATGGATAATGATAGCAAGGCGGCGTTGAAGCTGCACGAAAGCGCTCTTTGCGCTGTTAAGGCCTTAAATCCAGAGCTTTTGGAATTTCATGGAACCGCTCCTGTAAGAAATTTTGTGCGACAATTTGTTTCGTTTGCTTTGACCCAAGATAAGGCTGAATCAACTTCGTTTCAGTCTGTAGTTGATGCGGCAGATGCTTTGACAAAAAACCTTCCGAAGGAACTCAATCTTGGAACTGTTAGCATCTCCAAAGCTGATAAACATGAATGCATAATAAGTATGTATCCTTCAAAGCAAAATCAACCTTCTGTTGCTCTGAATTGCACTTATCCAAGAGGATCGTTTATTTCAAAAATGAATGGCGTTGTTACGGAATCTGGACCACTTTACGATAAGACAATCGTGAAGATTGCAATCCATCGAGATGCCACTGTATTGAATTTCTATTCAGAATTAAATGAAGACCATGTTCAAAATAACGTAAAAACCATTCAACTATTTGTGAAAAACAACTACGAAGATTTTTTAAAAGCTTGGAACGACGCCTTGTAATAACTGAAATTTGCACTACATGAACGGGCACAGATTTCATTTTCCGTGCCTGTTATTTAGGTTTACGCTTTTTATTCAAAGAGTATCTATTCCAAATTAAGTCTTAACTTTTAAATTAAGCCGCGGCCTTTTTCTTATAATTCTGTACGATCTTGTAAACGCCAGATTCGATAAATAAATCAACAAGGTTCTTGTCGAGTTTACCTTCTTTGACTTCAAGATTTAAAATATCAAGTGCTCGTTCATTAGAAACTGATTTCTTATAAGCTCTATCCATTGCCGTTAAGGCGTCATAGATATCACAAATTGTCATCATTCTAGATTGAATTGGAATCTGATCTGATTTGAGTCCGCGAGGGTAGCCAGTTCCATCCAATTTCTCGTGATGGGCGTGAGCAATTTCAGGAATACCACCTAAATCATCTGTCCAAGCAATTTGATATAAAAACGTGAAGGTATGCGATACGTGAGATTCAATTTCTTTTCTTTCTTCCGGAGAAAGAGTTCCTCTTGGAATCAATAATCTTTGCTTTTCTTCTGGCATTAAAATCGTACGATTCACATTCTTAGAAAGAGTTTCGATGAATTCCACAAGTTCTTTAATGTTCAAATCACCTTGAAGAACTTGTGACTCGTTGGCCTTAACAATGGATTCACGAATTTGTTCGATCTTTCTATTGAATCCATCTACTTTCCAAAGAGCTTGTGCAAGTTGAGTTTTTTGATCATTTGCAGTGTGGACAAGGTGAGCGCAACCCGAAGAAGCACAAATGTGAGGTTTTTCTTGAAGAGTTTTTAATTCTTCCACCACTTCTGTAGCTTGTTCTGCAATCTCTCTCCAAACCGTAGCTTCGTTCTTGTACTTGATAGTATCAAGTCTTTGCATGATGCTCTCAAGCTCATAAGGATAAAGTTTTTTAGCTTTTAAGAGAACATTTTCTTTTACACCGATCTTACCAAAATCATGAAGTAGGGCAGCGTAACGAAGCTCTCTCATCTGCTGTAAAGAGAAATTGATTTCTTTATATATACCTAATTTTGAAGCATCTACTTTTTCTGCCATTCCACAAGTCAAATCGGCAACACGATCACTATGGCCCGATGTTGATGGATCTCTCGATTCGATTGCGGTAACTGATGCTTTCACGAAACTATCAAATAGTTTTTCAATGTCTTGGGTCAACTTTGCGTTCTCAAGAGCAACTGCTGCATGAGAGGCAAAGGCTTCCATTAGTCTTATGTCATGGCTTGAATAGGCAATCACGTTGTCCATGGAAATAGGTTGAGCTTTTTTGTTCTTTGGATCTGTTGTTCTACGGTAAATTTTAGTTTTATTTACCAATTGTACAACACCTACAACTCGACCTTTATTTGTTTTAATAGGGACGGCGAGGACAGATTTTGTTTTATAATTGTAACTCTTGTCAAAATCGTAATTGAACGTGAAAGGTGTATCTCTGGGAAGTTCATAGCAATCTTTAATTGTGATAGATTCTGTAGAAAGAGCTACGTAGCCAGCGATGCTTGAGTTATCGATGTTCATGAATTTGTTGTATTCTTGGATATAAGATAAACTTTTGTTTAAACTTTTATGGAATTTTAATTTGTGGCTGAATTTAGGTCGAGCACCACCCATGCTGTCTTGCGGAACTTTTTCGATCAAATAAATACTTCCACCATCACTTTGAGTATTGTTTATGGCCTCTTCTAATATCATATCGAGAATTTTTTCAGTCTCATGCTCAGAGGATAAAGCTTTTCCTACATCTAAGAGAGCTTGTAACTCACTTTGATCTTCAACAGGAACTGACCTAGGCATGTTGTTTTTCTTAGTTATTTTTCTCATTCACCGCTTTCAACTTTATGCATATCACCGATGTTGCCACTAAATTTATCGTCTTAACTTTTATGAAACTGAATTAAATTGCTGGAAAAACTTATTAATTTGAATTTACCTTAGATGGCGAAATTATAGTTGTTTCATTTCAACACGTTATGATTTTTTTTAAAAGTCTCTACACTTTGGTCTCAGGACTTCCGAATAGTGGATTGTTCGAAAATTTAACTGGAAACCAGACTTTCGGACTTTACTGACTTAAAGACTTAAAGGGGAACAACACAATGGCAAAAGAAAATAAGCAACCAAATACAAATCCGGCACCTGGGAAAATTTTAGAATTACCAAAAAAATGTAGAGGTGAAGGCTGTTCAAAGAAAGACACTAGAGCCGGGTTCTGTGAAGAACACTATATGTGGTTTAAAGAAGGCCTTGTAAACAAAGACGGTGTTAAAGTTTCTGACTTTGACAAAAAAATGCAGGCTCTTCAAAGACGTAAAGCAGCTTAAGGAATTCCTAAACAATACGCTTCCAAAAAAAAGCTCAAGGAGAAATCACTGAGCTTTTTTTTCAACTTTTACTTGGATCGATCTAAGATTAGAGAGATTGAGCTGATTCAATTCATTGAATTCGATCCCTTCAAAACGATCGCTTTTGAGCATTGTATAGTGAAGAACACCTTGAGGTATGATTCTATACTCATCCATTAGTATTTTAATACCAGCAGAACACAATTTTTTCTTCTCTTTTTCATTTTCTGAAAATTCTAATTTTTTAAGAATTGTTTCATAATTTTTGTTCGAGAATTTAATAAAATTATCAACGTTATCTTTTTGGAAGGTTTCAAGAGCTGAAAGACAAGTTGGACGATCCAGAACCACACCTTTTCTAAAAAGGGCAGGAGTATTGGTTTTTAAATCTTGCAAGTACATTCCTTGCTCAATCATTTCAATCTGAATATTAACTCCTAGATTCTTTTTCCATTGGTTCTGATACCATTCAATGATGCGAGACAATTCTTCACCACTGGCACGACTGAATTTTATGGTCAATTTCTTCTCTAATAATTCTTTGGGCACTTTTTTGAGTTCTTTTTGTGCAGTTTTCACATCAAAAACGTAACATTGTCTTTTATCAATGTAAGTGTCTGTAAGACTCGGACAGCCTGGCATGCCGGAAGCATAGATTAATTTTTTGAGCTCTTTATAATCAACACTCATAACAAGAGCTTTTCTAAAATGAATATTTCCCTCTAACTCTGGTCCAAATCCAATGTAATCAAATCTTGAAAAAAGCACGTTGAACATATCTTTGTCTTTATATTTAGGAATGAAAGCTGTTACCAATTGGTGAACCAAATCAATTTTTCCAAGATCAAAAAGATTCTGTCCCGTTGAGCTTTCCTCAACATAATAAATTTCTACATCGGGTCTTGATGGATTACCAAAAGGATAAAATTCATTTTTCACTAAATAAGCTTTTTTATTGTTAAAAACTTTAAGTTTATAAGGTCCATTGACCAAAATTTCTATATCTTTTTCTGTGGCTTTTTTAATGTCCGGAAGAACTCTCCATGGAACTAAAACCGTTGATGTCAATCTGGCTATGAATTCAGGATCTTTAACATCAAATTCAAAGATGAGATTAAAATCATTTTGAGCAATTACACCGAGGGCTTCGGGCTTTAAGGAACCTTCCAATATTTTTTTCGCATTTTTAAGTTTTAAAAGATGAGCGACTTCGCGGCTTTTGGATTCTGGATTGATAAGATGCCTAAAGGCTCTTTCATAATCTTGAGCTTTTACAGCAACGCCATCGCTCCATTTTACATTTTTATTCAATGTGCATTTTAGCTTTAATCCATCCCAGTCGCATTTCTCTGCACCCTCAGGTATGATTCCTCTTTTGCTATCAACTCTATAAAGCCCGCGAAACAGGTTAGAGACTAAATAGGTTGTCTCTGTTCCGTAAAAATGAGCTGGGTTGAGAGTCTGCGGCGACATGGTGAGGAAAAACTTAAATACTGGCTCTTCTGCTTTTAATGCTGTTATCGTCAGCAACACTATTGCAACAATCAATGAGATTTTTACGATCAAGTTTTTATAGCTAAAAGTCTTAATATGAGCCATAGAAAAACCGATAACATAATAACAACTCTTATGTCATCAGGGGTATTTAAAGTGTTCAAAAAACCATCGCTAATAGTATTATTTTTACTCGCTTTTGGTTTGTTAATGACATATCAAAACTGTGCACAAGTTCAAGAGGGGGGTCTATTCCGTCAAAGCTGCAACGACGAGAGCTGTGCTGCAAATCCAGATCAACTTTCCATAGCTATGGATTTGAATTTAGTTCCCGGGGGAATTTTTAAGATTTCATCAAACCCAGAAAGTGGATTTGAAAACCTAAGGCTGACAGGAAACTGTAAAGACGGTGGTTACGAGAAAACTTTGGTAAAAATCAAAATTTATCAGTGTGTTGGCTCAAGTTCTGTCTGTGATACTTTAAAGTACATCAATACCACCTCTTGCAATATGAATACGAATTTCGAAATCTCCGAAACGGTGAGTACACTAGTTCCAGGGTTTCATAAGCTAAATTTAGAAATTGTGGGATTAGATGAATTTGGGCAAGAGGTTTATGGTAAAAATTCAAAGTTGGCTCCGATCAAGATGCAAGCTCAAAATACGATCAGGCCTCCGGTATTGGCTTCGTTCACGGGAACTAATTTTTGGGCTCAAGATAAAATTTATTATTTTCCAACGGACAGCGATAAAGTGACTCTTGATGGGTACATCCAGGGCTTCTGTGATTATAATTCCGCGGCTGATGATATCAGCGCCAAGCTTTCATTCAAAGGTTCTAGTACCTATACGGCAATTGCTCTTCCAACAAAGTGCAAACCTGTGGCCCAGAACTCAGCGGCATTGAACTCTCCAAATAGAGGAGCGCGAACAGGGTTTTTTCAGATCGATGCTTTTCCGATTTACATGAGATACACTGGAGGACAGTTTGTTACCTGCACAGCCGGGGATTACAATTGCATCAATAATCCATTAAATCTTATGACAAATCGTTTGGTGGCACTCGCTTTTTTTCAAAGAGATGTCACTTTCAACTACGATGTATTTAGCGTAAGAAAATTACTTTTGCATTTCAAAGACGAAAGATCAGGAAAAGGTTGGCTCGCTGAACCACTTTTAGAAGTTTTAAGAAGGGTAAAGAAATCATTTAATTTCTCAAATGATATTGCGACGGGTGCCTTAGATGGAACCAACGCCGGTAACAATGATTATTATCAAGCTTTTAGAATCTTAACTTCAGCAGATGAATTTTATGATCCTTTGGTTACAAACGGAGAGAGCCGCTATGGCTTTGGGACAAGAGCTTTCATCGTAAAATGGTTGCTCGGAGCGACAGAAGATATTTCTCCTTCGATATATCCTGGATCCAGCAACAACTATGCAGGAACTTCTGGAAATATCTATTTCTTGGGTGGCGCAACAACGATTCCTTACAAGAGTGTCGGGAATGGAACTCTATGTGGCTTAAACCCAGGTATCACGGATCCTTTAGTGGGAACTGTAGGGTATGATACGAGTAGCGCCATAGAGAGAATTGCTCTTTGTCTCACGCATAGATTTTTAAATGGTCTTTATGATAGAGATTATAATCTAAGTTACAGAATGGTCCAAAAGGGCGTAACATTTGCCAACAACAATACCACATGCGTTTACAGTGATGATTTAAGTGTCGCAATTCCAGCTCGAGATTGCGCTGTAATAATGCACTTCTTGGCTGGCGCCACCAAGATGAAAACTCGCCATGTTCTGGGAGCTTCAATCTCTGATGCAACAGATACTCAAATAAAATATTTTGGAAATGGATTAAGTCAGTTTTATATCAACACGATTGTGCACCACTTAGCTTATAGAAATACGGTGGATTATGTAAACGAAAACGAAGTCATGTCTTTGGTTTATGCCACAGTATATCCAGAATTAACTGATACAACGATGAGACAGATATCTTATCCAACGGAATTTAATTTTGAAGGTGCAACAACGATGTTCAGTGGAACGCGTTTAATCGGATTACCGGCGGGTAGTTTTACATATCCAAGTGGCAATTGATATTAGAAGCTTGCGCGATCTGCAAAGGCCAAATTTCTGATCGATATTTTTCTCAAATACGAAGGCTTAAGGTTGAATTCAATATTTTTGGCCTTTTCAATGGATCTATTTGTCGAGGCAACTTTTTTTAAACTTATAACCTGCAAAATCACATCACTTTGAAGAATATAATCCAAGAACTCGTGGGCTTCTTTTTTGTGAAGAGAGCTCTTAACAATGCCAATACTTTCAATCCAAAGTAAAAATTTCTCTGTACTTCCTTTTTTCTCAATACCCCAGAAGAGGGGAATAGCGAATTTGTTTTCTGGATCATAAGGCGGGTTTTTAAAGTCCACTGAAATCAATTCTTTGTTTTTAATATTATTGTAAGTAATTTTCGAAAGATCCTTCATAACCTCTTGAGCATAAAAGGATTTAAAAGCGACAAGATCAATTTTTTTATTTTTAAGTTGAATGATAAGATCTTCTTTGGTTTTGTAAGTTATGATCTGGATATGAAGTCCATTTTCCATAGCAAAGCTTTCCGTGACATCATCAGGTAGAAATCCTTCTTCCGCCAGCAAACTCAATGTGGATTTTTTAAAGAGGGCTGCACGGTTTTCTTCATGGTAGTAAAAGAATTTTCCCCAGACTGTTCCTATAACAAAGAAAAATACAAAAAGACCTATGTAATTTTGTTGAGTCGTAAATGTTAAGCTCTTCTTGATATTCTTCAAAAAAATCCCTCTCACATGATATTACGTGAGAGGGATACACTAGCATAAGTCCAGAATGTTTAAGCTTCCAGAATGTCTCAGCTCAGCTATTCGAGTGATACTGGATCGAAGTCCACTTGGATTGCGGCACCTTGCTGAGGCGTCGCTGTGCCGTGGAATTCAACATAATGAGATCCTGAGTCAACGACATACGTCCAACCATTTGTCGCGTTCTGAGGAATCTCTACAGAGTTGACTTTAACTACAATCGAAGACGGGAGCGGTTCACGTGAAAGTTTAAAGCGAGTCGATAACTCCACGATTCTTGAAGCAATATCTTCTAAATTATCTGAGAAGTTTGTATCACAGATACTTCCAATGATCCCATTGGTTGCGCCGGCCACTGCCATATAGCGATCACCTTCAGATGCTCCTGCATGATGTCCAGGACAGTTATTGATATCCATTACAGTGATAGTTGAAACGTTGTACTTTCTATTGCCAGCAGTGCTTCCTGTGTAACCATCCAAGAAGCTAACAAATGAATTTGTATATTCAGTTGTATCGGCATAAGTGCTGTTATTCTGCTTTCTTGAACCATCTTCTTCATCAGCCACTATAATTACGGCTGTAAAGGCATCGCTTCTTTTAAATCCAGAAAGAGCGGTGTGAGTTTCTCCGCTATAACCTGCGGAGCCATTTTCATTTCTACGAAGTGCAGACCTGATACTTTGGAAACCTCTTTCGCTACCATCACCACGAATACCTACTTTTACATTAATTCCAAATGTATTGATAATATCTGTCGGGTTCATCAAACTCGTAATCAAATAATTTCCGCTGCGAGTAGATGGAGTCGAGGGATTATAAATATCACCATCTCTAAAGTGAGTCAGCTGTCCGTAATTGGCAGAAGTATTATTACAATCTGCTGAAGATCGGTAAGTAAATCCAGGAGTACCATTGCTTGTGTTTCCGCAAGCCGTGCTCACGTAGTTTGTTTCTCTAACCCAAGCATCAGTTCCTGCAACGGCCATGTTGTAGTCGTAACCTTTAGTTGCAAAGTCTGCAATAAAGGCATTGAAGTTTGTGGCAAGATTAGATTGATAGGGCGCCATTGACCCTGAAGTATCAATCATCCACATGATATCGATCTTATTGTTTACTGATGTCGATTGATAAAAAGTATCTGAGTCCGAAAGAATCGAGATATCACCACTTTTATCTGCACACGCGCCGAGGGCCATTACTGCACCAGCTAACACGAGGATTTTCTTCTTTAAGTCCAACATAAATCCCCCTTCAATATTTTATTTCTAATACCTAATTCAAAGTCGTAGGATCAAATAATACATGGATCGAAGCTCCTTGTGTTGGAATAGCTGTACCGTGGAATTTAATGCTGTTACTAGGAGCCACATAAGTCCATCCGTTGGTTGCATCTTGCGGAATCAATACAGAGTTAATTCGTACAACGATCGAGCTTACAACCGGAATTCTAGAGAGTCTGAACTGCGTTGATTCTTCAGAGATGCGGGCTTGAATTGCATCCAAGGTAGGTGAGAAGTCATCATCGCATATACTTCCAGTGACACCGTTTGTTTCTACTGCCAATTCTGCATAACGTTCACCCATGTGATCACTGGCTCCAGCTTCCGTTAAGCATGCGCTATCAAATACACCGATTGCAGACACACCATATTTTCCATCCGTTGGAGTACTGCTTGTGTATGAATCCAAAAAGCCTGTGTATTCAGAAATCGGTCTTAGGTCTTGGCAAGTTGCTGGAAGCGGTGTTGCCGTACATGGATCAAGAGTTGAATCATCACGAGAGAAATCTTCTTCATCAGATACGATGATGATTGCAAGATAAGCATCACTTCTTCTAAAATTAAACCCAGAATTCATGGGAGCAAGTAAAGACTGTCTAATACTTTCAAAGGCTCTTTCGTCACCGTTACCGGTAATACCTACTTTTACGTTTTTATTGAATGTCGGAATAATATTGGGAGTGAGCATACTGATCATAAACACACCAGAGTTATCGGCAGTTGAACCAGTATAAATATTCCCATCTCTAAATTTCACAAGGTTTTGAAATGTAGTGCTTGCTGGATTGAATTCATATCTCCAAGCGTCTGTCGCACCGACCGCAATATTATAATCATAGCCTTTCGTTACGAAATCATTAATAAAAGCATTGAAGTTTGTTGCAAGGTTGTCTTGTTCTTCTTGCATTGAGCCTGAAGAGTCGATCATCCATAGAATATCAATTTTGTTATTGAGCGAAGAGGCTTGGAATACATCTGAATCCGAAAGAATTGCAATATCGCCACTCTTGTCTGAACAGCTTGTAAGAACAAACATGTAAGAGATTAAGAAGATAACTAAAATTGGAAATCTTAATCTTTTCATAAAGCACTCCAATTCAAAACATAGAACTATATCTATGTGTTTTAAGGTGGAAGAGTGAGAGTGCTTACATACAGGATTCTCTAAACCTTATGATTATTTTTCGGCATTTTGACTACAAACTCAACCTAGGTCTAAGTGGTCTAAAGGTCTGGTATAATTCAGTGATGACTTAAAATGAGACACGATATGTATTGGATAGAATAGGGGATTCTCATCATGAGATATTCACGAAAAGTTATAACTATTTTTTCACGTGACCAAAAGTTAATCGATAATCAAAACTTTCCATACCAGAGCGGCACAGGAACTGTTGGTTTATTAAGAGACTATTAAGATTGCAGTAAAATTGTTCTGTGTTTAGAGAGGTTTTGCTTCC
>JANMFM010000300.1:0-1777 GCA_031374125.1 Bdellovibrionales bacterium | reverse complement strand
GTGATAAAAAATTATTTTTTAGACATAACTCGGTAGAAGAGTTTGAGAACAATAATTGATTAGTTAAGATAAATTGTTTCAAGTAATATAATCTAAAAATTAAGGTGTGAGGAAAAAATGAAAATGAATTTAATAGTTAGTCTGCTTTTTGCTTTATTTGCGACATCTCTGTGGGCAAAAGATGGGGATACGAATGGTAACACTATAAATGCAGTGCTCCAGCCCGTAAGTGGCTTATTGAGTAACGATGACAATGAAGGAACTGAAGAAGAGCTGCATTTTATTTATGTATTTTTATACAATTGGGAAGAGCGCTTACATAAACAAGAAGGTGAGGATCCTGTTGAATCTGGATCTGAGTTTGTAGAGCGATCAATTATCATACTAAATGATATTCAAAAGGAAATATACCCTCCATCTAAAAGATCAATGGAAACAGCTGTTTTTTCTGTTGAGCAAATCATTAAAGTATTAAAAAGAGCCTCACAATGTTCAAAGGATTTGGACGGATTTGCAGATCTTTTTAACCTCCATTACAATTCTTTGACTAAAGCAATCGAGATGGGTTTGCTAAAAGATAAATCTTTGAATGCTATCAAAGATGGTGTGGATGCCGCAGCTAAAAAAGCTTTAGAAAGTATGGAGAATTGCCCTTAAACTTTATTTGAATTGTGTTTAACTATGTCAGGGGTACGTAGAAATGCTAAAGTTAACCCTCCAGCATAGCTCTAGCTACTTGTGAGTAGCTAGAGCTATTTTATTTCTAGAAAGAATCTAAAAATCAATTATAAAACTTTCTATGCGTCTTAGCCATTTGCTTCAGTGGATTGGACGGTTTGAATCTTGGGCCAAACTTCACTGCAAACTCTTCCAAGGTATCCACGATCTTTTCGCTGCCCACGGAGTCTGCGTATCTCAGCAATCCACCACGGAATGGCGGAAAGCCTGTTCCCATGATCATGCTCATGTCGACGTCTTCTGGAGTTTCCACGATCTTATCTTCTAGATAGGCCAAGGCTGCTTCGTTGATCATCGCAAAAATACAACGATCTATAGCCACTTTTGCATCCAATTTTTTGGTTGGCATTGGGAGACCTAAATCTTTGTAAATCGTAGGATCAAGATTTAATTTATAACCTCGATCATCATAAAGATAAAAACCTTTCTTGTTCTTTTTCCCCAATCTTCCCGTCTCAATAATCTTCATCATGCTCTTTGAAGGAGTCGCTCTCTCACCAAAAGCTTTATGAAAAATCTTTGCTACTTTTACGCCCACATCGATTCCTACTTCATCAATCAGATGCAGAGGTCCCATGGGCATGCCGAATTTTAAAAAAGCCTTGTCGATATCTTCCGCCGCGTAACCTTCTTCCAAAAGATAAACCGCTTCATTCAAGTACGGAAGTAAAAGTCTATTCACCAAAAATCCCGGACCATCTTTCATGACCACCGGAGTTTTTCCCATTTTTTTACAAAGATCAAAAATCGTAGCCACCGCAACATCTGAAGACTTTGCCCCTCTTATCACTTCCACGAGCGGCATCTTGTGAACCGGGTTAAAGAAATGCATGCCCACAAAGTTTTCTGGTTTTTTAAGATCAGCTCCCATTTCAGTCACACTCAACGAAGATGTGTTGGTCGCTAAAATCACATCGGGCTTACAGTTTTCATAAGTTTCTGCTAAAACTTTTTTCTTGATGTTCATGTCTTCAACGATGGCTTCCACCACCACGTCCGTATTTTTGAAACCATCAAAGTTTGTCCCACCACTGATGCG
>JANMFM010000253.1:0-43052 GCA_031374125.1 Bdellovibrionales bacterium | reverse complement strand
ACTTACCCGCAGTGGATTTCGAATTACCGGAAGATACAGAAGCGAGAGAAATCTCAGTCGAAGACCAAAAAGCCATGAACGTCCCAGAAGACGAAAAGCGCCCACTGGAACCTATTCAACTGATCTTTAAAGATTAGAAGCTAAGGTTTTTGAAATTGGAACACCTGCCAAAGCTTCCATAAATAGCCATTGTCCTGGGCGATTCATTTCTAAAAGAAAATAATTATTCTTGTCATCGACGACAAGATCAAAGCTAGATAGCTCAAACCCTAGTATTTTTTGAAGCTGGATCAGTTTCTTTTCTAAAGCAGCTGGCAGTTCAAATGAAGACATCGGTGTTAGATGTTCATTGCCTCGCCAATCAGACGCAGATTTTTTATTATCTTGAGATTGAATTTTTACACTTAGGACTTTTTTTCCTACAATTGTAGATCGAATATCAAATTTTTTATTTATAAATTCCTGAAAAAAACATGGGGAAGATTGGATGTCAGAAATTTTCTTATTATTAAATTCAATTTTTTTTGATTTAAAAATCTGAATATTCCCTTTTGAATCTTCAAAAAACTTTAGTCCTGATTCTTTTATTATAGAAGGAGTATTTTTTAAAAATTTCTGTGCCTCTCTCGGATCATTTGTATAAATCATTTTCGGAACTTTTATTCCTAACTTTTGGGCCACAACAAGTTCCCCAAATTTATTTTGCGACTCATATCTCATTTGGGAGGGTTTAGCAGGATACCATTTTTTTTCTTTGAGAATATACTCTAGTATTTGCAAAGCCTCTATCCACCTACTTAAAAAAACTTTTTCTTTATTGGAAAACTTAGATCTTTTAAAATGAAAAACCTCAGAAATATTAGTATAGTCGCAATAAATTGACTTCACCTTTGATAAATCGAAAGAGCTATTTTTGTATTTGATTAAATATTTTTTTTCAGCTGAATTGTATTCTACAATACCCTCACCTATTAACTCCTCCCAATTAAGGTAAAGGAATGGCTTCTTTGCCTTTTTAAGCTCAGAAATCAAGCTTCCCACGGCCGTGTTTTTTTTAGATAAAATTAGAATATAACCTTTGGAAAATTTTTGGGGCAAGAACGTATACATAGTGCTTTTAAAATTTAATAATTTCTTGGGATTTTTAATTAATTCCAATCTGGATGGCTTCCAAGACCAGCCTTTATGATAATTGATTTCCGCTGATCCTGCTTTTTGGTACAATTCAAATCCGAATAAGTTCATCTGACATCCACAATTATTATTTAATTCTTTTCAATTTAACCATTTAATATTACTTTTAAGTATGCCTAGCCTTAATTCAAAAAACAAACTTATACTTTTTATTATCATAAATCTTTTAATTTCTTTGGCCCTTACCGCCGTTATTTGGAAATTTGATTTTCCACGCATTGATGCATTCTTTTATGATTTTCATGTCACTGTGTTCAAAAGAACATCGCCTAGCGCTAATATAAAACTTATAAATCTTACGCCTACTGAGAAAAATTCAAAAAGCTCTCTCTACTTTCATAATTTTAGCCTCAAAACTCACAAAGCAATCATAGAAAGCGCCGTAAGTAGTGGCGCCAAAATTGTCGCATATGCCTACGACCCGCTTTATCTACTCACCAATGAAAAAGATTATCCCATCGCAGACTTTGTAGAATTCACGAAAAAATATAAAAATGTTTTCTTTCATATACCAAATACTTTTCCATTATTCCAAAGCTTAGTCTACAAACACCCCACTCTATCGAAGCTACGAATAACCTCCCCAGGAATTGGAACAGAGACTGTCTCTGGCGCAATGGATGGAGTCGTGCGAAGAATACTAGTGGATTATAATCCAAATGAATCTATTCAAACACTTGTGATTGGAAGCCCAA
This sequence comes from Bdellovibrionales bacterium, assembly GCA_031374125.1. Taxonomy (GTDB): domain Bacteria; phylum Bdellovibrionota; class Bdellovibrionia; order Bdellovibrionales; family JAEYZS01; genus JAEYZS01. The sequence continues at coordinate 41,163 of JANMFM010000253.1, read as the reverse complement.
AGTATGAAGGAACTTTTTTTCAAAATGGTCGAGAGGCAGTAAAAGCTAGATTCTCCAAAAAAGATAGTTATGAGTCTATAAATGTTAATAATGCTGATGATGTTGCGCTAATCTCTCCTACATTTTTCAAAGATAGTATTGTAATTGTAAGTTTAAATGCCAAAGATGATCTGTTTGATTATAGAAAAATTCCATATGATCACTCTGTTTTTGCTATGATGGTCAACGAGGCTATCGCAAACGGATTCGATACTCTAATTCAAAAAGACAATCCAAAAGTCCCACCTGTCACTTATAACTATATTTGGACATTTTTTAATTTATTTTTCTTTATTTGCATAGCCAGCAGATTACCTGCTAAAAATCTGTTTTTATTTAGCTTTGGACAACTCTTTTTTATAATATTATTGCCATTACTAATTTTTGGAATTACTAGCTGGCAGCTTGATACTACTCATCCATTATTGATGCTGTTCTTACTTCAATATCTTACAATACCATTCGCTTTTCTCCGCCTTGCGAGACAAAATGATAAAAACTTCTTCCTGGCAAAAGAAGAGAAAGAAAAAGCTATCAATAAAGTGAAGATCAATGCAAAATCAGCAAAAGCCGACCTCGGCTTTCGAATCGCAACACAATTAGCTCACGATATTAAATCCCCAATAATGGCTCTCGAAACAGTTAAAATGGTTTCTCGCACTGAAATGAACCCTGACGCTCAAAAACTTTTGGATAAAACCATTACTCGTATAAACAATATCGCAGACTCATTGCTTAAAAAATTTAAATCTGGAGCGTTTGAAACAGTCCACGAACCTATTTCTGTAGATATAATTTCAACCCTCAATGAATTAGTAAATACTTACAAGCAAACACACTCTAATATTCACATTCATCTGAAGCATGATTGTCAAAATATATTAATTCCAGTAGATCAAACTGAAATTGAAAGAGCCTTAACAAATATTCTTAACAACTCCATCGAAGCAATGAGTTTTATAGGGAAAATTAATATCGAAGTTGTTGATGAGCCAGATAGTGTTCAAATATTCATTGAAGACACAGGCAAAGGCATTCCCTCAGAGATCCAAAAGAATATTTTTGATTTAGGATTCACATACGATAAAAAATCTGGAACTGGAATTGGATTATCTCAAGCGAAAGAGGCCTTATTGAAAACCGGAGGAGATATTACTCTGGTCACGTCTACTCCTGGCAAAACAATTTTTAAGATTATCTTACTGAAGTCAAATTTACGAACCCTTGAAATCAATACTGCGAAAAATATAATTCTCATAGAAGATGTTTTCGAAACGAGAAGTCTGTGGGAAAAAATATTTAAGGATAACCAATTGAATTTTATTTCTTTCGAATCATTTAAAAATTTTAAATATGAAATGGATAAAGGATCATTCAATTTATTCAATGAACAACCGTATACGATTATTACTGACATGATTTTTGAAAACGAAGACGAAACAGGGTTTGATGTAATTCAAATGACCACAGACAAGGGCGCTAAATATTTATTTAATGCTTTTTTATGCACCACCTTATCTTCGAACGAAGATATTCTTAAAATCGCTAAGGACCTAAATGCACAGGTTTTTGGTAAAAAAGACCTTGATAAGATCCAGATTAAATCCATATAAATTAATCGTAAGTTTTATGGACATAATCTGAATTTTTTCCATGGAGAGAGTATTCAAAGATAAATGTTTTGGTGTCAGTCAGACACTTACTTATTTATTCATTCCCAAATGGGCACCGAATTTCTCACTGATTTTATATGCTTATAAATAACTTGATGCATTAAGTATATGAATTTACTAATATTGCATAGACAACATTAGGCCCACAAGATTGGCAGAGTTATTGCTAATTGTAAGTCTTGGTATCAAAAAAAATCATTCATCCTAGGAGTTTCAAATGATTAAGGAGATTAGAGCTATGATTACGAAGTTAAAAAGAAAAGTTAAGAGTGTCTCTTTTAATAAAACACAAACTGCAATTGTGAGATCAGGTCCACAGGATCTTTATTAATCGTTTCTAATAAAACTTTATGTAGAGGTAACATGTCCCAAAAGCGAAACTTTGCCATTTCAATATTGAGTTTAGCTTTGGCATTAGGAATAGCTCTAATTGTTAGCTCATTCGATTTTCATTATGTCGAATCACTTTTATATGACGCAAGATTTCGACTGCGACCTTTTAGTTCAGGCTCAGACCTTATCAAAACAATCGCTATTGATCAAAACACAATTCAAAACCAAGACAACAACTTAGCTGCTCATAATAAATTTCTAACTTTATTATTAGCGGAAAATCCGAACTATGTTGTTTACACATTTCCAATTCAAAACATTCAAGGTACTGCGGATCAAAAAGCAGAGTTTGCAGCCTTAACAACCAAATTCAAAAATTTTTTAGTTATTTATGATGATGTTGTGATTGCTGGCCAAGAGAGCCAACTTGTTTTGCCAAAACCTTATGACAAAATCAAAAGTGTGCCCGGAGTTATTACTTACGACAAAAATAACTTTGCCGGTGATGATGTATCTAGGCGCGCTTTGATTTACTATCAAGGACAGACATTACTTCAACCTTATATAGCATCTTTTTATAACGGAATAAGAGACCCGCATAAGTATCGCGGAACTTTTGAATTTAGAGAAGCTCTACAAACAAATATTAATTATCAAAGACCACACACATTTATAGCAAACAGTCTCTCTGAAATTAAAAATGGTTCTTTTGAGAAAAACACATTTACAGATAGAATAGTATTAATTGGCTATGACGATAAATTTACGCCAGCTTATTATATTAAAACACCGTACACTCGCGATCTACTCGGAATGACTAAGCTTGAAGCTCATGCACATGTAATTAAAACTTTCTTAGAAAATAATGGAATTATTAAGACTCAAATTCTCTTAAACAAAGCAGTTACGTTTTTGTTTTCTATAGTTGCTACCTTCGCGGTTTTTATGCTTTCTCCAGCAATGGGTATTACCGCAATATTTGGCTTAGTTGTTAGCTATTTTATTTTTTCAAGCTTACTCTTCACATTCTCGGGCTTAGCAATTGGAATGGCTCAACCCCTCATCGCTGTATTTGTTTGCTACTATTTCTTTATTCCCTACAGATTAATCCGTGAAAACAAAAAATTCTGGGAACTTAGAGAAAAAAACAAACTCCTCACCCAGGTTGAAGAGCTTAAGAACAACTTCCTCAGCATGATGTCTCATGACCTCAAGACCCCACTTGCGAGAATTCAAGGTATGGCCGACATAGCTCTCGCGAATTCCGAAAATTTTGAACCCGAGCAAAAGACTGCGGTTCAAACAATCAGAAAATCTGCGGAAGAACTCACTGAATTCATCAGCTCTATTCTTGATTTATCCCGAGTGGAATCGCAAAAAATTAAATTGAATCTTCAATCTCGCGACATCAATCGCATCTTGGAAGATACAATCAAAAAATATGAATACCTTGCTCAACAAAAAAACATCGAGATCATTCCTGAGCTCGATACTCTTTTCTCAGTAAAAATCGATGCTGATCTGATGAAGCAAGTGTTCTCGAACCTCATTGAAAATGCCATTAAGTACTCGCCAACGAACTCCAGAATCCTTGTGACGTCCGAAGAAGATGAAGGGCAAATTATCGTTCAAGTCGCTGACCAAGGAATTGGCATCACGGAGAACGAAATTAGACACATATTTACAAAGTTCTATCGTACTAAACATGTGAAAAATTCACCTATTAAGGGGTCAGGCCTAGGTTTGTACCTTGCAAAATATTTTGTAGAGCTGCATAAAGGACAGATAACTGTTGAGAGTCTTCCTCAGCAAGGTTCAACCTTTACGGTGAATCTACCAATGGATCAAAGTGGCCAGCATCAAAGTGGGAACAGTGATGGATCATTAGGGGGAAGATTATGATACCGATGTTCGGAGGGAAAATGTTGAAGGTATTAGTAGCGGATGACGACGCTGGTTTAAGATTAGCGGTCAGCTCTACACTGAGGAACTCAGGCAGATTCACAGTCGATGATGCTGTAGACGGTATGCATGCTATTGAAAAGATGGAATCTCAGCAATACGACCTCGTTATACTTGACGTAGATATGCCTCGCCTGAACGGTCTTGAAACTCTTAAAAAAATCAAAGAACTCTCCCCACAAACAATTGTATTGATCATGACTGCCTACGCAAACATCAACGATGCTGTTGTTGCTGTTAAAGAAGGCGCTTACAACTATCTTTCAAAGCCCGTTAAAGGCGATGAGTTGATCCAGCTCGTAGAAAGATCGATCGAGGCTCACGACATGATTTCGTCAGCAGCAGCCTCATCTCCTATCCTTATTGAATCTGATAGAAAATTTGTTGGTAAAAACATCGAAATGAAAAAGGTGTTTAGCCTTATTTCAAGACTTTCAAACGTAGATACTTCAGTTTTGATCCGTGGTGAATCAGGAACAGGTAAAGAGCTCGTGGCTAGAGCGATCCATTTTAACTCTGCAAGAAAAGATCAAAAGTTCGTCGCAATCAACTGCTCTGCAATTCCTGAAAATTTATTTGAATCTGAATTGTTTGGTCACGAAAAAGGCTCTTTCACAGGCGCTGACCAAAGAAAAATCGGTAAATTTCAATACGCTGAAGGCGGAACTCTCTTCCTAGATGAAATCGGAGATATGCCACTTTTGATGCAAGCAAAACTTTTGAGAGTATTGCAAGAAAAAGTGTTCACTCCAGTTGGTGCGAACAGAGAATTGGAAGCCAATGTTAGAATCATTGCAGCTACCAACAAACCTCTCGAAAAAATGATCGAAGAAGGAACCTTCAGAGAAGATTTATTTTACCGTTTGAGCGTCATCCCGATGTTCTTACCACCCCTCAGAGATCGCAAAGACGATATCGAAACTTTACTCAATATGTTCTTAGCAAAATTCAATAAAGCTCATGGCAAAAAGATGCTTGGAATTTCTCCTGAGGTTATGGCGTGCTTTAAAAAGTACGGCTGGCCAGGAAACATTCGTGAATTAGAAAACGTCATGGAATATGCATTCGTAATTGAAACTTCAAACAAGATCACGCTTCATTCATTGCCTGAAAAAGTATTAAAGTCGCTCGGAATTTCTTTTGAAGATGTTCAGAAATTAGCTCAGAGCTCTGAAGAATCTGGTGAAGCCATTGCTCCAGTTGCAGGCGAAGAAGAAATTCAAGTTGCTGGCGTTGAAGTGAATGGTGAATTGGATTTTGGCAAGCACAAAGAGCTCTTCGAAAAAGAATTTATCATTAAAGCTTTGAAAACCTTTAAAGGTAGAATCAATCAAACTGCTCTTCATGCAAATATTCCGAAGAAGACTCTCTTGAGAAAAATCGAGAAATACGGAATCAATCCAAGAGATTATATCAGCACAACGTAGACAAAAGGTACCCGACCTTTTGTGGATAAATCTGTTAGTCCGCTGTTTGTTGTTTTCGTCTCACTTCAGAGCAAAATAATTTTTATTTTTAACATCAAAAAATATTGCGCGGTCTCATGAACTTAAATCTTGATGAGTCTTAGAAATCCAGCTAGTTTCTGACCCTTCATGGCAAGCAATCATATACCACCACAGGCTTACACTAGAGAAGACGTTGCGAAAGCGTACGTTTGGGTACAGTCACAGCCTGAGTATGTTAAAAACATGGCGACAACAAAAGAAACTCTTGTCGCACTTTATCTTCAAGCGAGAAGAAATGGTGTTTCCTCTTTAGGGGATGGTCGTCTAGAAAACATTGCTCCCGTCAGTTCAAAAGATTTCAAAAATCAACTTCAGTCATTAGCAACAGAACTCAATCAATTTGAGAAACAGAAAGAAACCTTGAAAGCACAAGTACCACTTAAGCCCGTACAAAACTCCGTTCCACAAAATTTACCGGATGCTCCAGATTTCACGCAAAACTTTGATATGAGTCGTGCGTTTGAGTTTGAGCAAGAAGCTCCTATGAAGTCACCTACGCCACCTCGTTATGATGAGCGAAGCATTGAGTTCAAAGTCTCAGAAAGACGTCAAACTGGTGTATCTGTAGATCAAAAATCTCAAAACATCATCGATACCGTGAAGGCTGAACTCAATATGGAATCAGATGCAGATGTCGTTAGGATGCTTATAACCCTCGGTTATGACAAACTTAAGACCATTTTCCCAAATCGCTCATAGAACCCTGTCCCGATCATTGACTTTAAAGCTCTAATTTCAATAGATTAGTTCCTACATTAAAGCATACGACCAAGGATAACATGAGTAAAGAACCAGTCACAGAGCCAGTGAACTATAAAGACACCCTCAACTTGCCAAAAACGGATTTCCCTATGAAGGGAAATCTCAATCAAAGGGAACCTGAGTTTATTGAATTCTGGCGCTCTCAAGATATCTACAACCAGATGCTGAACTCCAATGCAGAGAAAGGTTCTTTCTCGATGCCCGATGGTCCTCCGTACGCCAACGGCCATATTCACGTTGGCCATGCTCTCAATAAAATTTTAAAAGACACCGTGATCAAATACAAAAATATGAGCGGCTACAAAGCGCCATTCATTCCGGGCTGGGATTGCCATGGTCTGCCAATTGAATTGGTCGTTACAAAGGCTCTTGGTGATAAAAGGAACGATCTCACTGATAAGCAGTTTAGAAATCTTTGCCGTGAAGAAGCTACGAAGTGGATGAGCATACAGAGAGAAGAATTCAAGAGAATTGGTGTGATGGCGGATTGGGAAAATCCATACATGACTCTACAACCAGAATACGAAGCTGAAGAAGTCCGAGTTCTCGCAAACATTCTGAAAACTGGCGCCTTCTATCACGGTACAAAACCGGTCTACTGGTGTTGGGCTCTAAAAACTGCGCTTGCTGAAGCCGAAGTCGAATACAAAAATTATAAGAGCCAAGCGATCTACGTAAAATTTGAAATATTAAAACATCTTGGTGTACCCGATTCCCATAAAAAAACAAATCTCGTCATCTGGACAACAACTCCTTGGACTCTTCCTGCAAATTTAGCAGTTACTGTTCACCCAGAGTTTGAATACGAAATTTACGAAACCCAAGTCAATGATCAATCTGATTATGTAGTCGTAGCTCGAGGTCTTAAAGAAGCTTTCGAAAAAGACACCGGCATCACTCTTAAATCTTTATCTCCTGCAAAAACTTTAAAAGGCATAGATCTAGAAAACCTTGAGTACAAGCATCCCTTCATCGAAAGAACTGGAAAAATTCTTCTCGGAAATCACGTAACACTTGAAGCTGGTACAGGACTCGTGCATACAGCTCCAGGTCACGGTGTCGACGATTACAACGTTGGTATGAGATATCATCTTCCGATTTTATCTCCGGTAGATGATGGTGGTTTTTATAATTTAGATGCTCCGGCATTCCTTCAAGGGAAACACGTTCTCAAAGAAGGAAATAAAATTGTTCTCGATCTTATCAAAGAAACCGGGCACCTCCTTCATCACAGTGAAATCGAACATAGCTATCCACATTGCTGGAGATCGAAAGCTCCGTTGATTTACAGAGCGACTCCCCAGTGGTTCTTGAAAATGGATCTAAAAGATTCTGGTCACACCATCCGCGAAAAATCTTTGAACGCCATCAAAGAGGTGAACTGGGTTCCTTCTTGGGGCGAAAGAAGAATTTCTGCAATGATCGAGAATCGCCCAGACTGGTGTGTTTCTCGTCAAAGACTTTGGGGTGTTCCAATTCCAGTATTGTACTGCAAAGCTTGCCAGACTCCTCTTGCAAAAGAAGATGTTATGATGAGAATTGCAGATAGCATGGATCGCACTGAGGCTAACCGAATTGATACTAAAGGTGGTGCAGGCATCGAAGGTTACTTTGATACAGACATTAAAGTTTTTGCGGGATCTCATAAATGTGAAAAGTGCGGAAAAGCTGAATTCGAAAAAGGTAGAGATATTCTTGATGTTTGGTTTGATAGTGGAGTTTGCTGGGCCGCGGTTCAGAAAAAACGTACGGGTCTCACCCAACCGGCAGATTTGTATCTCGAAGGTTCGGATCAACACAGAGGTTGGTTCCACACTTCTCTCCTCGCCTCTGTCGCTGCCGAAGGAATTGCTCCATTTAAGACTGTCCTCACTCACGGATTCGTGATGTTTTCTAAAGGTCAAAAAATGAGTAAGAGCTTAGGAAACGTTGTCGATCCAATGGATGTGATCAAGAATAGCGGATCTGACATTCTTAGACTCTGGGCCACACATGAAGATTACGCCAATGATTTGTCTTGCAATCCAGAAGGTATCGCAAGAATCACAGAAACTTACAGACGCCTTAGAAACACAATCCGATTCCTTCTTGGAAATCTTTCCGATTATGATCACAAAAAAGATGCTCTTCCCTATAAAGATTTAACCTCTCTTGATCAATGGGCGCTTGCAAAGCTCAATACGCTTATTGAAAACGTAACCGAAGGTTACGAGAAGTATGAATTCTACAAGATCTATCATTTGATCAATAACTTTGTGACCGTGGATCTTTCTGCATTCTACTTGGATATTTTAAAAGATAGACTCTATGTCAGAAAAACCGATGGTCATTTGAGAAGATCTGCGCAAACGGCTCTTTATGAAATCACTACGAGCCTAGCAAAAATGCTGGCACCAATTGCTTCATTCTTGGCTGAAGAAACCTATGCTCACACTCTGGGAAAAGAAAAAGCGTCGGTGTTCTTAGAAAAATTCCCAACACCAAATAAAACTTGGGTAAATCCTGAAGTGATCAAAACTTTTGAAACTTTCCAAGCGATCAGAACTGAAGCACTGAAAAACTTAGAAGAGCTCAGAAAAAATAAAGTGATTGGATCTGGCCTTGAGGCTCAGCTGATCATCACAGCTGAAGGTGAAGAATTGAAAGTCTTAGAACTTTTAAAAGACAGTCTTTTAGAATTTTTCATTGTTTCTCAAGTGCATCTTAAAAAAGGCAAACTCCACATCGAAGCAAAAAAAGCTGAGGGAGAGAAGTGCGTGAGATGCTGGACATACAATACCGATCTAAAATCATCTATTAAACATCCAGGCATTTGTCCAAAATGCGTTGAGGCACTGATATGAGTTTACTGACCATGAAAACAGACACAAAAATAAAATTGGTTTATCTATTAACGACAACGGCGCTTTTAGTAGCAATGGATCAGGTCACAAAGATCTACGTTCAATCTAAGTTTTACTTAGGCGAAAGCGTAACCGTGATTGAGAATTATTTTAACTTCACCTATGTGCAAAATCCAGGAGCAGCCTTTGGATTTATGGCAAGAAGCCCTGAGGCTTTTAGGGAAACTTTTTTTCTTCTTATTCCTCCAATCGCCATGGGAATTATTATTTATTTTTTAAAATCTGTAAAAGCAAACGATAGAATTCAAGTTCTTGCTCTGAGTTTGGTTTTTGGTGGTGCGCTTGGAAACTATATCGATCGCTTAAGAGTAAAATACGTTATCGATTTCCTTGATTTCCATTTTAGACATCTTTATTCATGGCCCGCATTCAATATTGCTGATTCTGCTATTGTGTGCGGAATCATTATTCTATTTTTCCTGAGCTTCAGGAAAGAAGAGCCAAAAGAGAGTGGACAAGTCGCTTAAATTCTAGTGCAATGTACGAATGACACATTATATTCACAACATCGATCCCGTTCTTGCTCATTTAGGTCCACTTCAAATCAGATGGTACGGATTAATGTACCTTGTTGGTTATTTTGTGGGCTACCTAATTTTGATGAGACGCCATAAGCGCGGCTTAAACATTTTAAATTCGGAAGGCAACCAAGCTCTTATCACTTATATCATGATCGGCATGATTATCGGTGCAAGACTCGTATATGTCGCGGTTTATAATCCAATGTACTACATGAATCACCTATCAGAAGTATTTGCCGTTTGGCAAGGCGGGCTTTCTTTCCATGGAGCACTTCTTGGTTATGTCGTAGCGGTTATTTTCTTCTGCCGAAAATATAAGATTCAGTTTTATCATATCGTCGATAACGTTGTCATCGGTGCTGCCATTGGGATTTTCTTTGGAAGACTTGGAAACTTTATCAACGGAGAACTTTACGGAAGATTTACTGACGTTCCATGGGGCGTGATCTTTCCTGAAGGCGGGCCGATGCCAAGACATCCATCACAACTCTACCAAGCATTGGGTGAGGGCCTAATCGTATTTTTCCTATGCCATGTGATTCAAAAGTGGGAACAGAAAAAAGGTTTTGCTCCGATTCTAGAAACTGCGATTGCTGAACAATCAAAAAATGGCAAATCTCCTAAAAAAGTAAAAATCGAGTGGAAACGCACAGGTGTCATCGCTGGTTGGTTCCTGATTTTCTACGGAATCGCGAGATTTATCATCGAGTTCTTTAGGGAGCCAGATGTACAGCTTGGATTCTTCGCCGAATACTTCTCGATGGGACAAATTCTCTGCTTCATTATGATCATAGCCGGAATTATTATTGTTAAAAGTGTCACCAAGAATGTGAGATACCAATCTTACACTTATGATCTAGAATAATATGTTTCCAATCTTTCATCCATCACCACATATTAATATTCCAATTTATCTTGTGGTGATGAGTTTGGCTTTTTCTCTTTCTATAGTTTATTTTTACAAAAGGGCCATTAAACTTAACCTTCCTCCTAAAATCTCTACAGAAATCTCCATCATGGTAATGCTCGGCGCTTTCTTGGGCGCAAGAGTGTTTCATATTCTTTTTGAATATCCTCAATATTACCTCAGTGATCCTGTAGAGGTTTTTAAGATTTATAAAGGTGGCTTTGTTTTCTACGGTGGATTGGTTGGTGGAATTCTTGCGTCTTATATTTTTATAAGAAAAATTAAGCAAAACTATTTTAACTGGCTAGACTGTTCAGCACTTGTTCTTCCACTGGGGTACATCATTGGAAGAATTGGCTGTATCTTTGCCGGATGCTGCTTTGGGAAAGAGTGTGACCTTCCTTGGGCCATTCGATTCCCTGAGGGTGTGGAAGCTCCCGCCAATATCCTTCTCCATCCCACGCAAGTTTATTCGATTTTGATTGAAGTAATCATTTGGATAGTCCTAGTCCTAACGGAGAAAAGGAAAAAACTTAAAAGTGGATCCTTGTTCTTTATTTGGCTCCTTCTTCATGCTTTTGGAAGACTTGTCGTTGAAGAGTTCCGAGGGGATTTCCGTGGCGATCCTGTGTTAGGACTTTCGGTCTCCTCTCTCATCAGCATACTCCTCATAGTCCTTAGTACGGTTTGGCTTTTACGCAAGAAAGCCTAAGTGTGTCTCTTTAGAGAATATGAAATAATGATTCATATTCAACTTTAGAGGAACACATGAAGATTTTATTGTCTTTTATTCTACTTATTTCTATTCCCTCCTTTGCAAAAGAATCCACTTTCAAAATCAATGCTGAAAAATATTTTTGGCTATTTGAGGAGAATTCAAAATGGGTTTTAAATACTGTTGAACTTAATCCCAATAAACTACCAAATGTTTTGGATACTCGATATTTTGATTCTGAGAAATCAGCATTGAGCGAAATCAAAAAAACCACAAGATCCGCTCCCCTCTCAAAAGAAACATTAAAGAATATTCCTACAGTTTCTACAGAAGTTCACAACCAACCCATTTGGAAAGTAGAACACGAATGGTCTTGGGAATGGGAACAGAAGTATGCCGAGTGGATTACAGCAAATAGTGAGTTGAATTTCCTAGCCAAACACAATATTGCTACGGATTGCGCAGATGCTGTGATGGCTTATCGTTGGATCTTTGCAAGAATCCATAAACTCCCCGTTGCACAAAAAATGGGAATGGAAAGAGGATACATTACTCAAGATACAATGAAAGTAGAATGGCTCTCTATTCCATCGAATGAAGATTGGGAAAAGGATGAGAGATTTTTTGTAGCCTTGGATAACGTACAGAAAACGACTTATACTGGAACACTCTTCCAAGATGGATATGCTATTGACCTTATCCGTGATGCCTTCATTCCCGGATTTCACTATGTTGGCGGTGGTCACTCCATGGTTTCCATCGGAATCATTGAGAACAAATCAATAATGTTCAATAGCTCAACAACTCCAAGAGAAGTGCGAGACCTCTTCATTCTCGATTATATTACCGACCAACTTTATACCGAAGAAACTGGTGGGCTCATGAGAATGAGATGGCCCTACAAAAAAGATGGTGAATGGGCTTTAACGGATAAGCAAGCAATGCCTTTTTATGGATTGGGACAATATTCACCTGATTTATTAGAAAATAATTATGAAAGTGCTAAATTTGGTATTTATCTCAAGTTGGGATTAGAGTTTACAAAGTTCGATATTTTTCAAACAACCGTTAATTCCGCCTACATGCAACTTTTATATAGAGTTTGGTATGTCCTCGACGCATACAGTATATGCTCAACCGAGAACTGTTCCCCTGGCAGCGTCAATTATGAGAATCATAGTACGTTCTCTAGAGATAAAAGAATTGCCAGAAACTTCGAAAGTGCCTTTAAATTGAAAGAAGAGAACGGAAGCACAAACCCTGAGTATCAAAACTACTGGGATGCCTATGCGGACATCGCAATTTCAATCGATGGTTATGGAGGCAATGGAGATTCCAGCAACAATCTCCTCTTTAAAGATCTCGCTCAGATCTGGAAAGACAAAAAGTACACCTCGGATCCAAGAGATTCTGTAAAAAAACGTTGGGGACTCGAATAATTTTTATTAAAAGACTAAAGCCTCTATGCAAACTGCCGATGGGTATTTATAGGCAGGAGTTTACAGTTATGCTTTACAGATATGTTTCACTGATGATGTTTTTGATTTTCATTCTAAATGCCGTGATTTCTTACTAATCAGCTTAACCGAGTGCCGTCATTCCAAAAATAACGATCAATAATAGAATAGATGTCAGGCCGATAATCTTGCGAGTCTCACGCCTTAATTCTCTCGTGGTCTTATTCTTCATTAATATTTTTTTCATATTTTACCCTTCTGGATTTCCCTACATCATTTTCCCTCGGAAAATCTACTCTCTCAAGAGTTTTGAGAGAGTATTAAGATTTCTAAACATTATAGGCTTAAGGCTGGCGCCTTTTTGTACAGGTGGTGGACGTTTTTTGGCAGCTAGCTAAAAATAGTTATTAGCTGAAATATAACCGCCCCTCGTATGGCACGAATCCTGTAATACAATAGGATGTGTATAAGGAGAAAACGCTATGAAAGCGCTAAGAGTATATTTTGTTATGGCTTTAGTCTGGACAACCATTGGACTAACTTTAGTGGCCTGCTCTGACAAAGAAAAGAACGGTGCTCCTGCAGCCTGCCAAGGCCAAGTTGTAAACGGTGTTTGTACTTGGGATCCTTTAAATCCAGGCAATGGCAATGTACCTCCAGGTGGATACGTTTATAATCCAAACGGAAACATCACTGACGAAAGTAAATTTAGAGATTTTAACCTTAGAATATTTGTTCAGGACAGTTACTCTTTATGTGTATGGAGCTATCCATACGGTTGCCGTGATATCCAAGCTAAAGTTCAAAAAATCAACGATACTGAGTATTATGTTTACTTAACTTCAACTAGCTTAGGGTATAGACAAACCATCGGACAAGTCGCACAGACCGTAAGATTGAATGGAACTAAGTTTACTTATGATGGTAGCAACCAGGTGATTTTTCAAGTGTATTATAGCAACCCAACGAGATACATCATCGCAGAATTAGTTTTACACCAAGGTTTAAGTGGAAATTCAACGTATTACACTTTGAACTTCAAAGACAATTCATCTTGGAAAACAATTGCTAACGGAACAATGGACAAAGGATATGACTACTAAAAAAGTAGACATTCCTTCCAAGTCGTTTTAAATAATCCCTATGCAAGTACCATGTCCTAAATGTAGAAAACTCGTTGAATATCATGGCAACGAGTTTCGTCCGTTTTGCTCTGCTCGTTGCAAAGTCATTGATATCGCCGATTGGGCCGATGGAAAATATGCAATTCCCTTAGACAAAACTGAGAACGACGATATCGAAGATCGCGAAGAAAAAAACTCCGAAGAAGATCAAGAATAACCTGTGACCAAAAATATACTGTCAAGAGCAAAAAAAATAATTACCCAAAATGCCACTCATTTTATTTGTGGTATCAATCCGTAGATTCTCATTAAAACATCTTAACGCGCTTTTTATAAAATTCTAAATTTAGTCATTGACGATTTTTACAGCATGGATTTCAATGACCAACACTTCGAGAGCTACAATAATCACTTCGACGACGTAATTTTTTGACATAATTTTCAAGGGGGAAAATCAATGAATAAAGCAGAACTAGTAGAAAAGGTTGCAAAACAAACCTCTATGACCAAAGCACATATTGAATCGGTGCTTGATTCTGTTGTTGATACCATCACGAAATCCGTTAAAAAAGGTGAAGAAGTAAAACTTGTTGGTTTTGGTACATTCTCAAAAGCAAAAAGAAAAGCTCGCACTGGCCGCAACCCAAACACAGGAAAAGAAATCCAAATTCCTGCGACTTGGACTCCTAAATTTAAGCCAGGTTCTGACTTTAAAAATCAAGTTAAGTAAAAACCTCTTTAAGTAATTAAAGACCTATTTCTTTTAAAAATTGAGATAGCTCTCGAATTTTAACTCCAGATATGCTCTTACTTTCTGTTTTTAAACCAATAATATAAAAATCATTAATTTTATTAGTATGCTCTTTGATTTTTAATATATTTTTAGCGTCAGAACTCGTAATGCTTCCTGACTTAACTTCGATAGCATAAGTTTTGTTTTTTATTTCTAAAATAAAATCAACTTCAAAGCCCCCTCTAGTTCTAAAATAGGAAAGTTTAATTGGTAAGTCCTTGGCTTTAGCCGAAGTCTCTATTTGATTAGCCACTAGATGCTCAAATAGCAGTCCTTTCCTATCGTTAGAAACAACAAAGTTTTGCAGCAGGCCATTCAAAACACCCACATCAAAAAAATAAAATTTGGGGCGTTTCTTTATATCTGCAGATGTTTTATCAAAAACTTCTAGCTTTGTTGCAACCAATGTATCTTCTAGAATCTCGAAAAATCGAGAACACAGTTTTCTTTCTATTTTTGCCTGTTTTGCTAATTTTGAATAATCGAGTGGAAGTCCTGCCATTTCTGCAGCTGAAATTAAAAATCTAGAAAATCCTTCAAGGTTTCGAGTCAAAGATTCGGACTGAATTTCTTCCTTTAAATATACACCAGAATAAGTAGATAATAATTTTTCTGAAAAATCGTTTTCTGAAGATAAATGAGCTTCTGGTAAAAAGCCAAATTTGAGCGCTTTATTCATATTCACATCATAATTAAGTTCTGCCATACACAATGGACCTAGATGATATGCAAATATTCTACCAGGTAGTAAATTCGCCTGGCCCCTCTTTAGCTTTCTCGCACTTGATCCACTAAGATAAAATTTGATTTTATTTTTATATTCTTTAGAGTCTAGAATTGTTTGTATCGTATTCAGTAGCGGTGGATGTAGTTGAATCTCGTCTATAAAAACTGTGTTTAATTTTGATTGCCCCTCTATTCTTTGAATAATCTCGCTAGGGTTACTCTTGAAGGCTAAAAAAGTTTCTTCATTACCTAAGTTGATCTCTAAGTCTGGGTTTAAACTTTGAATTAAAGTAGACTTACCAACTTGCCTTGGGCCTAGCAAAAGAACGCTTTTAGGACTCTGCTCAATTTTAGGTGCTATCAATCTGGCTATCATTTGTCCATATTAGCATGCAATTTGGACATGTAAAGTCCAAATTGAAAAATAGCCTTGTAGCCTATCAATAGCCTGTTTAAACTGAGCCAATGTCTAAAGATATCAAACATATTGGCGTTTTAACTTCCGGAGGAGATGCTCCTGGAATGAATGCCGCTATTCGTGCAGTTGTTCGAACTGGTTTATATAGAAATCTTCAAGTGACAGGGATTATTCAAGGTTACAACGGCCTTATCAATGGCAACTTTGAAGTGATGACCGCAAAATCTGTGGGAAATATTCTTCAGCGCGGTGGAACTATTTTAAAAACAGGAAGATCCAAAGAATTTCTTAAATCTGAATTCAGAAAAAAAGCTCATGAAAATTTAAAGAACCAAGGAATCGATGCTTTAGTTTGTATCGGAGGAGATGGAACCTTCAAGGGCGCCCATGCGCTCTCTGAAGAGTTTCAATTTCCTATCGTAGGTGTTCCTGGCACAATTGATAATGATATTTACGGAACAGATTACTCCATCGGGTTTGATACCGCACTCAACACGGCCCTCGATGCCATAGATAAGATCAGAGACACGGCATTTAGCCATGATAGACTTTTTGTTGTCGAGGTGATGGGCAGAGACTCTGGATCTATTGCGCTCAACGTGGGCCTAGCAGGAGGCGCAGAGGAAATATTTATTCCTGAGAGCCCACTCAATATCGACAATGTTATCGATCACATCAATAAATCCGTTCAAAGAGGAAAACTGAGCAGTATTCTTGTGACTGCCGAAGGACAAAAACCAGGCCGAGCCTATGATCTTGCAGAGGCCATCAGAAAAAAATCTGGTTATGAATCTAAGGTTTGTATCCTCGGGCATCTACAAAGAGGCGGAAGTCCCACCGCCCAAGATAGAATTTTAGCAAGTCGCCTTGGGGCCTCCGCAGTGGACGGCCTACTCCATGGTCATACGGATGTTATGATCGGCATACAGAATGATCAGATCGTGACATTGCCACTCGCTGAAGTAATTACAAAGCAAAAATCCATAAGACTAGAGTTGATGCAGCTAACTCAAATCCTTTCGATCTAAGAAATTTTTTTAATTTTCTATGGCAGTGGCTCACCGATCTTTCTTGCCCATAATTTTCCGTGAAGTAATTTCAGGATCTGTAAAATTTTAAAGACTCTCGTTTTTTAGTCTTGGTTTAAAACGATTTTCTGAGCTTTCAGGCTTTCATAAAACCTTATGACTAAAATAACTAATATTGATTGGCTAAATATCTCATGATCCTTCATTCTCCCATTTCATTGGGGCTGGGGAAAGATAGAGGTAATTCGTGGGGCAAAATAAATATTTCCTATTCCTTATGGCTTTTTCATTAACTTGCCAGGTTTATGCTGGCAGCAATGAGTCTTCAAATCTCCAAGAGAGATCCTTTGATTCTGATGCTCTTAAAGCATGTCCACTAGATTTGGACCCTGAGTTTTGCAAAGCTTTGGCGGCGCAAACTAAGGTTTTAACGGAACAAGCAAAAGAGGGTGGATTGATCATGCTGGATTACTTCACCAATACGATTCGTCCTGAAATGATAAAAGGTTATAAAATATTTGATAAAAAAATTGGACGCCAAGCCAATGCAAATTTTTGGGAATCGTATCGCCAAGCTACTCCTCATGTTAGATCTGTATATAAGACTACAACTGAATATTGGTATGCGAAGAATCCAAATCTTTTTGATGATTTGAGCTACGCTCCGACTCCTCTCAAAATAGCTCAGGAAAAACTTTTATTTGCCTTTTGGGATTCTCAACAAAAATCTGTCGTTGATGAAAAAGTAAAATTAAATCCAATCTATGAAATTGCTACGCAGATGTTAGTTGAAACTAGCGCATTTAGAACCGGTAAAGTTGTGGCACCAAAAGCTCCACAAGCTAGGCTCAACAGATTGTTGAATGATATCCGTGGTGCCTCCCTAGATAAAGAGATGGCAAATTGCTTTAAAATTTATGCAATTCCCTCGGAAATTATGAACAGCTTCAATACCGTATGTAGTATATTCGTTCATCAACCACTTTATGAACTGTTAGACGATAATGAACTGAGGGCGGCGATTGCTCATGAAATGGGTCATGGAGTTAATGGAGATAGCATAAAAACATTTGGCTATCTAGCTAAGGCTGCTATAATTCATTTTGTAAAACTTGGTAATGAAGAACTTCACTGGCTAATGACGGATCAAACTCTTCCTTACTTTCAAGAAACTCTGAATAACGGCACTGGTGAAATGATCATGCATCAAGTGGCTGACAATATGCCTAATGTTGAGTTGACCGCAGATGTGAATGGCGCAAAAATTTTAAATAGAGCTGGCTATTCAGCAAAACCACTAATTTCTGCTCTTATTAAAATTCACAAAGTGGCTTACCAAGAAATTGACCCCCAAGACAAAGAATCTTTTAGAAATTACCCAGGCCTTGAATCAAGAATCAAAGCTATCCAAAATGCAATGAAGTTTTAATGCGTGAGAAGGAATAGATATTCATGAAAATTGTTTTTTCAATTCTAGTATTTTGGTCTTCAGCTTCCGCAGCTCAATCCAATAGAGTTTTAGAAAATGCTTTTGCTCATAAAGTGATTTGTCTGGATAGCTCTTGTCCTGCAGGATTAGGTACCGTTCTTTCTACAGGAATTTTCGGTGATGAGTTCTGCCAGGCCTCCGTGGTTGATGCCAACACGGTAATGACAAACTCTCACTGTGTTGAAAGATATTTAGAATCAAAAAATTGTGAAGGGGAAGTTTATTTTAAATTTGGCAATACCGTCGCTGAATGTAAAGAAATCGTATTCACAGCGTACGATAAAAATGATTTAAATAAGCCAGATGTGGCAATCATTAAACTTAAAAAACCAATCGATACCCCACCTATTAATTTTAAGAGATCCTCATTTAAAAATGAGGAATCCTATTATTTCTATAAATCAAAATTAAATTTTTCTGATAACTCTTCGCAATTAAAAAAAGTAGCTTGCAAAGCAAAGCAAAATTCTATTGCCGCAGGTAGTTTTTTTACCTCCAAACCCAAAACCATTTCGCTTGCAGATTGTCATTTTGAAGATGGTGATTCCGGAAGCCTCATTTTCAATACGAATAATGAGGCCGTAGCTATTCTACAAGGAGGATTGCCCTCCGATGCTCTAGAAATTTTCTCTAAAATGAAACTTAAAAATTTTAATGATCGGTCTTACATTGATGTTTTAAAAAGTTACTCCATTGAGAGCGATCAACAATTTCAAACAGTAATTGCTGCAACGACCATGACTTGTTTAGATACCCCATACATTAAAGGGAAAGTAGACTGTTCACCGGCTACCGTAAAGGATTATCTAGCCTCGGAACTCACTAAGGCTTATAATTCCTTTTCAGCGCAACTCCACCGTGCAGATGGTGAGTTCGTGCTGAGCTTCTCTGAATATCTCGCCGTGACTCAGGCTGAAGATGTGAAGGTCCCTGAACTACAGCCAAAAGATTTTCAATCCTATTTTCTTCCAGGAACAATGAACTGTAAGCTGGCTACCCATGTTCCTGCGCAAATTGTCACAATGAGAGGGGATCAGTACTTTAGATTGATTGTCGATCTTCAGTACGCGAGAATTCCTCTTTCTCAAGGCATTAGAAATACTCAAGGCTACACATTCAATATCAATGGCCAAAAATTATCTATTCAATGCAATTAACTGAATTCACTCTTTTAAGAATCAAAAATTTTGACATCGTCTTTTTCTATGCGAAGAATTTTTCATCTAGATCGGTTTCATTTATTAGCTTCTACCCCTAGTGATCCTTGCGATCCAGGGTTTTTAGAATCTTTTGAAGCATACAAACATCTTTCATTATAGCCTGTCTCAGAACTTAGTAAATACAGTTTATCTGATAGTTGTTTTAGATTTTTATCTTTAGAATCACTATCACTCATCGCTCTAGTGGCGAAGAACATTCCTTCTACTACTTTATGTTTGTACTGACACAAATTCAATTCATCACTGCTCGCTTTGTTTTTTATTAAAAGCGCAGTGAGTGCGTAGTCTGTTTCGTATTCACCATCAAGTAAAATGATCGCACAGCTCAAAGCGGAAACACGAGTTTTCATATTCACGCATTTTGCTTTTGCATTGAAGTTACATCCACCTTTTTGAGCTTCAGATATCTTTCGCACGTTAGTGTAAGAAGCATGCGTGAATGACCATTCTGGATCTTTTCCGTAGGAAATCCCCGCACTTTCACAACTGCCCGCTAAAGCTGAATTTGCTAGTAACAAGGTCAGTGCTATTAAACCGATTTTCATAAACCCTCTAATTCAGTTCATCTAGTTCAAGCCATTTCTTTTAAGGTATTCTTCGGCTGTGACTCCAGCATTGTCTTTGATTTTTTTGTCTGCCTTGGAAGCAACTATCATCGTGGCTAAATATTTGTTCTTTGCTTCCGCTGCATACATAAGAGCTACTTTTCCATCACTATCCTTGTGATTAAGATTGCTTCCACCTTTTATCAGCTCTTCTGCGGATTTCCACATCTTGTTTTTGATGCAATAAGTGAGGATATGCTCACCGTAAATTATTGTATTTATAAAAGTATAATTCTTGTCGGCCTTCAATACCTTTACGACATCGACATCTTTTTTTTCTTCTGCCACGGACACAAAATTTTTTACTTTGTTTTCTTTTTCTTTGTTCATTTCAGATACGACTTTATCTAAACTCAATTCCGGTTTAGATGTTTCCGCTAAAATCGAAGGTGATAAAAATAATAATGCCAATAAAAATACTAAAGCTTTCATTCAATGCTCCGCCCGCTGGCCAAATAGATCCACGAAAATGCCAGAGATAAAGTTGTGTCGGCTTTATCTCTGAGCAAGGTCATGAGTGATGATTAAAAATTCAATTATCTCTTTAAGTTGATTACTTCTGCTAACAATTCGTCAGTTGTTGTAATCGTCTTTGCGTTGGCCTGGAACGCTCTTTGGTTTTGAATTAGTTTTACGAATTCAAGAGCCAAATCCACAGTTGATTTCTCGAGAGATTTCGCCTGTAAAGTTCCTCTACCATTGGAACCTGGTTTACCGATTGAGGCTTCACCAGAGTTTCTGGATTGCTTAAATCTGTTGTTACCAAGTTTGTATAAACCTTCAGAGTTTTCAAATCTTGAAATCACAACTTGTGCTAAATCTTCTGCTTGCCCGTTACTGTATAGAGCCGTTAAAACACCATCATCATTGAATGATAGGTTATTGATTGTGCCTGCTGCAGCTCCATCTTGTTTCCAAGTGATTAAATCTGATTCTTTACCGTATTGCTTAGAGCCGATTAATCCTTTGCCTTTGTCTGTTGTTAATGAATCGCCAAAATCCAATTTGATTTGCTGACCTTGTAAAGCTCCACCTGTGAAGTTGAATCCTTGAGAAGATGTTTCTTCTGTATCCAAGATACCATCTACATTGAACGAGATTTTACCTTTGATAACTTCTGACATCTCGCCTTCTTTACCACCGGTTACTTCTTTACCATCCACTAAACCACGATATTCCCAATTTCTATCAGCAGTTTTGTTGAAGAAAACTGTTACTAAGTGCTTAGTTCCTTGAGAATCATAAACTTCTACACCAGTTGAATAGTTTGAAGTTGCATGTGGATCTTTGATATCGAATGTTTTACCGGCTACTTCTCTAGAATCTAAGTTCAAGTGAACCATTAATTCTTTTGTTGGCTTTGCTGGAACAAGAGCTTTCGGGAATCTGATATCACCAATTTGATTGATCAATTTTCCTTTTGCATCGGTCTGATAACCCTGCACTTTTCTATCGTCATTTGTTACCAAGAAACCATCTTTGTCGAAGTGGAAAGAACCATCTCTAGTGAATGTTTCCCCGTCGCCACCTCTAAGAGTAAAGTAACCGTCTCCAGAAATTGCTAAATCCGTAGCCTTTTCTGTTTGATCAATATTACCTTGAATCATGATTGGATTCACGGCACCGATCTTCACACCTCGACCGATTTGGTTACCACCAAGAATACCTTTTAAGTTCTTCGACACGATGTCTTGGAACTCAGCTCTTGAATATTTGAAACCTGTTGTTTGTGAATTGGCAATGTTATCTCCGATAACACCTAACGCCTCACCTTGCGCTGTTAAACCTGACACACCTGTCAGCATTGATGAAAGAACACTCATATGACCTCCTGTCATTAAAGACATTGTATCTCGAACATTCTATTCGAGATTTGGAGGGCCCCCCTTGCGGGTCCAGCCCCTAATTATTAATCCGTAACTTTAAAACCCCAATACCCCTTTTAACTAGTCTCAGCGCCGCTCCCAAGCGACAACTAAGTTTTTCTTAACCCATGAAAACTGTGCTATCGATATTCGTAAACACGTTTTCTTTCATTTGGTTTTTGTCCATTGCTGTAATTACAGTTTTATTTTTTGCACTTACAACAAAAGCATTTTCACCCATTAACACAAGCGTGTCTTTAGAGCCTTTTTGAATGGCTTTATCAACTGCATCGTTTAACTTCTTCATATCATCCGGTGTGAGCTTGATTCCACGTGACTGGATTCGCTCGATCGCATGCGTAGAAAATTTTAAACCGTCTCCTTGAGTTAATTGAGGTTTCGCTTGGCCTAAATCCTTCAAGTCTTTAGACACTTCTTTGTCTAAAAGACCTTTGAATAATTCTCCGTCTTTTGCGGAGATTCCCTTGTTGATTCCACCGGTCGATGGAGTCACTTGAGAATTAGGTTGTATCGATCCCATATTTTTTAACATTCTTCTTGCCTCAGTGTCGCTCTACCGAGCGACAACTATTCCTCTCTCTATTCTTAACTCTTAAGCGAACCTTCTTTTGCTAACATTTGTTGAAGCTCCCCACTCATAGGTATATTATTAATATTACCCTTAGGACGATCTGGAGCTCCAGCAACTTCTGCTTTAGACCCACTTGACTTTGTCACTTTAGAGACATTAGGCGGGGAAGCATTTGCCCCATTTTGTCCCGCCGGTGCTACCGCTTGTCCTGGAACTTGCGGAGCTTGTTTTCCTTGCTCTCTAATTTGTTGAGCCATCTTTTCATTTAAGTCTTCAATGTTTTTTACGTCACTCAATCTTACTTTTTGATCACCGATCATTAAGATTGGTCCTTCAGGAGAATAATTCAATCCTGTCACAACACCAGAGGCAGTTGTTCTGCCAACGATTTTCGTGCCTTGTTCAGAGACTCCTTCTACTGCGATGGTGTAATTTCCAGAGAACGCTGGGTAACCATCATTCTTAGTTCCATTCCAAGTGAGTGTGTTTTCACCTGGTTTTAAATTTGTAGCTTTAACAGTCTTAACAACTTCTCCCACTTCATCCATGATCTTTACAGTCACTTCACGAGCACCTTGTGGAATAGAGAATCTTAAGTCATGGGTATTATCGCCTTTGCTACGAATGATCTTTTCAGTATTCGTAGTCACAGACTTGCCAATGAAATTCAATGCTTGATAGTTGGCCATTGGGTCTTGGGCAGTTTTTAAACTCTTTACGCTTTCATCAATATTTGATAATTGTTCTAGTTGCGAGAACTGAGCCAATTGAGCAGCCATCTCATGTGATTCGAGTGGGTTCATTGGATCTTGATACTTCAGCTGAGTGAGCATCAATTTCATGAAAGCATCTTTATCCATCTTGCTTTCAGCTCTTCTCATTTTCTTTGGATCAACCCAGTTTGGATCAGAGATCTCATTGAGAACCTGACCCATGTCCTTACCTTGGAAAAACTCTTCTGATTTTTTTGCATCCAGATTTGAAGCCTTGTTGTAAGTGCCTTCAAGCTTTTCGTTGGGCTTATCGTTAATTAATTTTGTATTCAACTTTACGTTCATTTCTTATCCCAGCAGTCGCTGTGGCGACTCCTATTCATACGTTTCTCTAGTAGTCGCTAAGGCGACTACTGCATCCAGCTACGCTACTAAGTACAACCCACCAGACTTGTTTGAGTCTGATCTTCTTGATTCCACCGGATTAATATCTGGAGTTGGTTGTGCCGCTTTTTTATAAGCTCTCGCTCCCGATGTATCATTTGCACCATGTCTAAAACCTTCATTGAATTGCCTAAATTGTCCTAAGAAATCTCTCGCTTCTTCTCTCTTAAAATCATGATTTTGATTCATATTTTGAGAAGCCTGTTCAGAGACATCCACTTTCATGTGGTTCAAGTTTAATTTGTGATCTGCCAATCCTACTTTTAAATCACTCATGCTTGTCTCAAGAAGTTTTTTCGCTTCATGAGTATCAGCCATCATCTGCACACCAACTTGGCCGTCTTTCACTTGAATATTCACGTGGATTTTACCCAATCCCTCTGGATTGAGTTGGATTTTCATTTCTCCGCCACCCTTTTTAATCAGAGTTTGCGATCCTGAAATTAATTTTTCTACGTTTTCATTTGAAAGTTGATTCGGTTGGCCTGCCAATGTCCCGGCCGCTACTGGAGCTCCAAGCTTGTCCATTGCAAATTGACCATCTAATTTTTTGTCTGTTGGCATTTGACCAATCTGCTCCGCAAATTGATCTTTCATTTCTTCTTCAGACATATCTTTTTGTTGATCTTTAGTCGCTGCCGCTAAAGCCGTAACTGCTGCACCTGCACCTAAAATCGGTGCGCTTGATGAGAATTGTTCAGTCACTCTGTTAGGATTGATTTTGATGTCTTCGATTCTTAAGTTTGGATCTAATTCTTGTAATTTATTAAGCGCTACCGAATCCATATCTACTGGTGTAGCCAATGGATTCATTTGGCTCGAGTCCATCTTAAATACTTGTGCCATATTGACTTGCGGCTGCTGAACTTGTGGAAGAGCACCTTTCATATTTGAGGGCTCTAGAGCACGTCTTGAAATTTTTTGTTCGATCAACTGATCCAATGTTGATTTTGGTCCTGCGACGGGCTTGTCCATCATCTGAACTGGAAGCTCAGAGGACTTCATAGCAGCAGCTGCGCCTAAGCCAGCAGCACCCGCTCCAACTGCAAGTTTGCCACTAAATGCTTCTGGCGGATTTTTTTCCATTGCCGTTAACATCTCTGTGTACAAGATTTGAGCCTTAGTGAATTGCTTTGGTTGGATTCCTAATTTTTCAAAAAGCGGAGTCATTGCCGCTTGCGGTGATTGCAACATTGTTTCTGTTGGCATTTCACCTAAAGCCTTCATCACTTGATGAGGGCTAATTCCAAAGTTCTCTTGCATTGCTTTTAAGAATTGAAGAACCGGCTGTGTCTGTTCTGACACTTTGCCAGACACATTCTCTAAGTTCAATCCAACTGAGTCGGAAGACTTCACTTCTACCGGGGCTTGAGCTTGTTGATTTATAAATACTGGCTGAACCCCTTGAAGCATTGCCATCTGCGGGATTTCAGAACCATTCTGTAAATTTTCCTGTGAATTTTTCTGTGAATTTTTCTGTGAATTTTTCTGTATTTCAGATTGAGCTTCTTTAATTTCTTTTTCTGTAAACTTACCAGACTTGTCTACTTTTGAAGAATTTTGCGGTTCTTTTGAGTAACTTTCGACTTTGCTATTGAATTCTTTTTGATCAGATTTTTCTACGGATTTCTCTCCGGATTTCTCTAAAGATTTATTTTGTGACACCGAAGAGTTGATTGAGCGAGGTGTAACGTCTTTAGAAGAATTTAGGCCCGAAGATGAAGAATCAAAAGAAGAAGGCTTGGAAGACTTTGCAGTCTCCTTCATATCGAGCGGATTAAATTTTCCTAACCCAATTCCTGATACCATCTTAGTTCGTTCCCCAATCCCGTCTATTAACTATTTCTTATCCTAACTATTTTTTATCCTAACTATTTTTTATATCCAGCAAACTTCTCGCTCAATCTCTGAGCTTTATCTGGTTCGATCATATTCATGATCTCAGCAGCTTCTTTCTTTTTCATCTTCTTGAGAACTTCAACTGCCAAGTCCTCATTTAATTTTTCGATGACCTTGGCCGCCGTTTGCGGTTTCATCGAAGAGTAGAAAGCCACTAACTTATCTACTTGCTCAGCATCTGCGTTCACTCTTTCTTGCAACTGATTCCCAATTTGCGTTCTCAGTTGCTCCAAACTTGCTAAACGCTTTTCGAGCTCTACCTTTTGATTATGCAATTCTTCTTCCAACTTTTTCAGTTCCGCTTCTTTCACGTCCAGTTGTTTTTTTCTGTCATCTAAACTATTGAAAAGAGCGATTTCTTCGGAAGTGAGACCCGTAGCTGTCGTTGTTTTTGTTTTTGTTTCAAGACTTTTGCCGTCGGCAGATTTTTCCATTTTTGCAGATTCCGCAGGAGCTTTTTGCCCTTTAGACGCATTTGGTGCTGGTGCGCTTTCTGCAAACGATTGACCTAAAAATCCAATTTCAATCTTACTTAAGTACTGATCAACTTGATCAGGATTGATATATCCGTATGTAGCTCCTCCCAAAATGCACAAAGTCGAAAGAACTGATGCAAGAGGAAAACCTTGCTTCCTCTTTTTCTTTTGAACTTTCATTCCCTCTGGGCGATTGGCCGCAGGAGAGCTATTCGGCTTCACTTGAAAGCGTGAGTTCTTTTGAATTTTTTTAAAGTGTGTGTCGTACCCTGTTTTCATTATTACACTGCCTTATCGTGTCTCATGATGTTCATATCATCGAGACGTTTCTGTTCGCGTTTATTTAATTCTTTTTTAAATTCTAATTTTTTCTTTTCTTTTAACATTATAAAGGTCTTATGATCTCTGGCTGCTTGTACGAGAAATTGTCTTTTCTCTTCGAGAATACGCTCAAACCCTGCAATGATTTTCTTTTGGTTCTCGATTAATTTCTTCTGAGCGTTGTAATAGTTATGGAAAAATTCTAGGTATGCGCCTATATTTCCACCCATGATTTGAATTTGATGTTTATTTTCAAATGCTGTCTTGAGATCCGCTTCTAAATTTTTCAGGAATTGCTCTTGATCTCTAAGTCTTTTAGAAATTTCGCCAAAGTCTTTCTTGGCCTGGTCTTCCAGGATTTTTTTATGCTTAAGCACTTTTTCTAGCGCGAACTTAAACTTCATTGGCTTCAACTTTCTGTCGTCGCAAAGCGGACTTCATGTCCACTTTTTTAGAGATGTTATCTAAATTCTATCATCCACCGCTTAAGATATCTACCATTCCATAAAGCGAATCATTAAAACTGGCTTTCTCGTCTATATTTTGTTTTAAAAATTGATCCATCTTATCGTGAAGCCTTACTGCTCTATCAATCTTTGGGCTAGCTCCAGCTTTATAAGCTCCAATATTAATTAGATCTTCCGCATCCGCGTAAGTTGCTAAAAGCTCTTTGAATTGATGGGCAAAGTTCATGTGCTCCGGTGCAATTACTTTTCTCATCACACGACTTGAACTTTGAAGCACATCGATGGCAGGGAAATGACCCTTGTGAGCTAGTTTTCTAGTTAAGACAATATGACCATCAACAATTGATCTTACTGAATCGGCAATTGGATCGTCCATATCATCGCCTTCTACTAAAACAGTATAAAGACCTGTGATTGAACTTCCTGATTCAAATGAGCCCATTCTTTCTAATAATTTTGGCAACAATGCAAATACACTTGGCGTGTAACCTTTTGTTGTTGCCGGCTCGCCGATGTTGAGTCCAATTTCTCTTTGCGCCATTGCAAAACGAGTCACTGAGTCCATCATAAATAAAACGTTAAGCCCCATATCAGAAAAATATTCTGCAATTGCTGTCGCAACAAAGGCGCCTCTCATTCTCATGAGTGGGCTTTCATCTGACGTTGCACAGACGATCACCGATCTTGCTAAACCTTCAGGTCCCAAATCGCTCTCGATAAACTCACGAACCTCACGGCCCCTCTCGCCTATCAATGCAATCACATTCACATCTGCTTGAGTGTTCTTTGCCATTTGCCCTAGCAACACGGACTTCCCCACGCCTGAACCCGCCATAATACCAATACGCTGACCTTTTCCGACAGTGATAAGACTATTGATCGCCCTTACACCGAGATCCAAAGGCTCTTCGATGGGTCTTCTTTGCAATGGGTTTACTGATTTTCTATAGATATCAATTTCATCATGAGTTTCTACAGGTCCATGACCATCAATCTCTTGTCCCAATCCGTTAAGAATTCTTCCAAGAATATTTTTACCGACTTTGATTGTAGAAACTTGCTTATCTAAAACAATTTTTGATCCTAAGCCAATTCCTTGAATATCGTAGAATGGCATCATGAGTGCCTTTTGATCTTTGAATCCAACAACCTCTGCTAAAACTTGTTTTTTATTTGCAGCTTGCACATAACATTGACTGCCCACCGAGGCACCAGGAAGGTAGCCTTCAAGCAAGCTTCCCACAACTCGCGTGATTTTCCCTACGTCTTTTGAAAGAGAATTCTGATCGAGAATTTTTTTGTACTTATCAAGTTTTAAAACCGTATCCAAAAAAATCTCCGTTTGTTTTTATTTACACTGGTTTGGTTTGATTTAAAAGCGTCCAAAGCTTTGCAATTCTCTCTTCGAGAGTTGCATCAACCAATCCGTGATTGGTCTCGAACATACATCCGCCCTTTTGGATTTCTGGATCTGCGTAGAATTTTAATTTTTTAAAGATCTCCGCTTCTTGACTATTGTCGCCCATAAGCTTTTGCATGATTGCAAAATCTTCTTGGTTCAATCTTACCGAAATATCTTCTTTTACATCGAGAGAATCAACAACTTGCTTGATCACCTCTACGGTTGTCGTCTCACTCTTTTGAACGTGTTCCATGACAACTTTTTCTGCAATGTGATAGATCAAATCTACAAAGACACTTTCGTTTTTATTTAAGATGTCTTTTTTCATAGTTTTTAAATTTTCAAATAACGTGATCATTTCTGAAAGATGAAACTTAATTGCTTCTTGATTATTGTCATAGGCAAGTTTTTTGCCTTCTTCCAATCCCAATTCATAAGCTTCTTTATAGGCTTTTTCCTGAATGTCTTTAAGCTTTTCGATAACTTTATCATCTATCGCTTGCTCGGCTTTCATTTTTTCTTTTTCAAAAATACCCGTCTGTTTAGAAATCAGTTCATCAATAACGAATTGAGGTCCTAGATCCAAAGGCTGCTCGGTTACAAATTGCCTTGCCGAACGAGGCATATCCATATCGATCTTCTTTGCCTCATAGTTGAGAACACCCTTTTTGTCTTCGTCATCATGACGAATAACAATACTTGTGCGTACAAAGTTAGACCTAGTGAAATTAGACAAGTGCATCCTCCGAACCGCCTCTTGCGATTAAGATCTTTCCTTCTTGCTCTAGTTTTCTCGCTACATTCACAATCTCTTGTTGTGCAGATTCAACATCTGACAACCTTGCTGGGCCCATAGACTCTAAATCTTCTCTCAATAATTGAGCCGCACGAGCAGAGATATTCTTGAAGATTTTTCCACGAATATCTTCGTTTGCAGTTTTGAGAGAAAGCAGAAGCTTGTCGTTTGGAACTTCCTTGAGAAGAGTTTGAATGCCTTTGTCGTCGATTTTTGTAATGTCTTCGAATACAAACATCAATTTTCTGATTTCTTCTGCCAAAATAGGATCTTTTTCTTCCAATCGACCCATAATTTGCGATTCTGTATTTTTGTCCATGATGTTCATCATCTCGGCTACTGGCTGTACACCACCCAAAGATGCCTGATCCACAGTGCCCACAGTTGAAAGCTCTTCCTTCAACACTTGATCCAATTCTGCAATCAATGCAGGAGAAATATAATCCAAGTTAGAAAGTCTCAATACCACTTCCGTCTGGATATTTTCTGGTAAACGCTTGATCACTTCAGCTTTTTTCTCAGGCTCCAAATGGGCCAAGACCACCGCGATTGTTTGTGGGTGTTCATTGATCAAAAAATTTGACAATGATTTAGCATCTACAGTTTCTAAGCTTTCTAAGCTTCTTGATGTTCCTTTTGTATTCAAGTGACCCAAGATTCCGCGAGCGCGCTCTTCCCCAACCGCATTTACGATATTGTCTTTATTAGTTAAGTCCGCGGAGAAAATATATTCATTACTTTCACTTATCATTTCATAGAACTCTTCTAATACTTTTTTGGTGATATCTACTGGAACCACTCTCAATCTATTCATGATTCCAAGAAGTTTTCTGATATCAGCATCATCTAAGAATTGAAGCATTTGAGTCGTAGCATCTTTACCCAAGTAGTTCAGAAGGATTGCTGCCTTCTCAAATCCTTTGAGTTCTTCAAACTTCATATTTTCTAGTTTTTTAAGACCGCTCACGAATCTCTCCTTACAAGCCACAGGCCAAGAGCATCAGCCGCTTTCCGGTTGTTACTTCCCACCAATCCAAGAATTCTATCTTTTAGTAATTCACTTTCTGCTTTGTCAGGATCGATAGACTCCTCAAGCGAAGGAAGTGCTGCTGACATGCCCGGTAAAGTATTGTCTACAGATTGCAATTCTTCTAACTCTTCAATTGTTTTGGGCAACAATTCTTCCACAGATTCTTGGAAGTTATCTGTGATCCATCTCATGAATGGTCTCACTACCACAAAGAAGAACAACAGGAAGGCTAAGCCAATGATTCCCCACTTCAACATGTAAGAGAAT
This sequence comes from Bdellovibrionales bacterium, assembly GCA_031374125.1. Lineage (GTDB taxonomy): Bacteria > Bdellovibrionota > Bdellovibrionia > Bdellovibrionales > JAEYZS01 > JAEYZS01. The sequence continues at coordinate 10,708 of JANMFM010000253.1, read as the reverse complement.
AACTTTCTTCTCTCAAGTGAATTGAGAATTTGCTCTGCTTCTTCAAAATTTTCTTGCTCAAATTGCATATTTTCGATCGTGAACGTATCGCCACGCTTTTCACTAAAACCAATGGCTCCGCGAACTAAAGAAGCATATTTTTGAAGTTCTTCAGGCGATCTTTGCTTGTATTGCTTTTCGAAAGTGCCATCTTCTTTTTTAATATTTTCCATTACGCCATCGACTACAACCGAGATACTGATTCTCTCGATAGCTCCTGGAGCTTCTTTTATATTTCTAACTGTTTTTGGCACATCGTAATTGATTGTTTTATATTCTTTAGACACATCTTGGTTGAAAGCCACTTGTTGGCCTTCTTCCGCACCCGGAAGATTTGCTCTGGCTCCTGGCACACCCGTTGGATTTCTTCTGTTGCCATTTAATTTTTCATCTTCGGTAATTGTAGATTTCACCGCAGTCTTATCGGGATCAATGATTTCTTCTACCGACACCACATCACGGCTATTGATATCCGCATTCACTTTTGCGATCACTTTTCCTTGGCCTACTACGCGAGTTAGAATTCCTTCAATTCGATTTTCTAATTGTCTTTCGGTTTTTTCTTTCAATTCCATCATCTCTAAGGACATTGCCGAAACTGAATCACCATTATTTTTAGAAAGAACCTTACCTCTCGAATCTACGACCGTTACATTTTCTGGAGTTAGATTCTCAACAGACGAAGCCACTAAATTTGTAATACCTCGAACTTGATCTTCAGAAAGAGTCTTTCCTGGGTGCAGATCCACTGTCACAGAAGCCGTGGTTTTCCCTGCTTCTTCTAGAAAAGTTTTCTTTGGTGGAAGAGCCAAGAGAACTTTTGACTTCTTCACTGCATCCAAGCTGTTGATGGCTCTCATCAATTCACCCTGAAGGGCACGTTGATAATTGATTCTTTGGACGTAACTTGTAGCGCCTAGATCTTGCTTATCAAATAACTCCAAACCAATATTACCCACATGACTCGTTCCAAGCTCTGTCATCAATGCCATTTGAGTTGTGTAAACATGCTCAGGCGGAACGGAAATTGTTTTTCCACCGTCTTCAACTTTGAACGGAATGTTCTTGGATTTTAACTTTTCAATAACAAGAGGTAAACTTTCTGAAGAAACATCCTTCATCATCGGAACAAAACTAGTGCTCGACATCATTACAGACACTATCGTGACTGAGGCCAACACGATCCCAAGCGATGCGATCATTGACATGCGCTTTGTTGGCGTTAGGTTCTTGTAAAAATTTTTAAATTGAGCAATTAAGCTCGACCATAATTTTGTCATATCATCACACCTGCATTCTCATTATTTCTTGGTACGCATCTATAATTTTATTTCTAACTTGAACCATCAACTTTAAAGCGATATCTGCTTTTTCTGCGGCGATCATGGTTTCATGGATGTTTTGACTTTTGCCTGTAGCTAATTCTTGCATTTTTACGTCGGCGTCTTTTTGCAAACTATCTACAGTGTTGACAGCTTTCTTGAGTGAATCGGCAAATGATTCCCCAGAGCTGGAACCTATTCCGTGAGAATTTGATCCAGACGGTGCTTTTGCTTCAGAAGTTATACTTTTTCTGAGCTCATTCACATTGTCCGTAACATTAGTTGTCGAAGTGTTAAATCTTAAACCATCCATGGTTCCTGCCTCAGTGCCGCCTTCTGGCGACAACTAGTTACCCCAAGAGTCTTTGACTCTTAGTTATATTTTATCGTCCTAATTCAATCGCGTCCAGTGCCATATTCTTGGAAGAGTTAAAAGCTGAAATATTCGCTTCATAAGAACGTGTGGATTGGATCATGTTGGCCATCTCTTCCATCAAATTGATGTTCGGATAAGCAACGTAACCGTCTTCATTTGCATCTGGGTGATCGGGTTCATACTTTAGTAGAGGTGCCTTCGTATCGACATCAATATCAGAAACCTGGACCCTATGTAGATTTCTATCACCCTTATCAATCAAGATTTCTCCGAAAGTCTTTTGCTCTGGGATTGCTTCGAAGATTGCATCCTTTCTTCGATACGGTCCACCCTCAGGAGTTCTTGTTGTATTTACGTTTGCGATGTTCGAAGAAATAGTATTCATGCGCGTTCTTTGCGCCGTCATCCCACTACTTGATACTCGCATTGCCGTCATGAAATCCATTATCTACCACCCTCGCTCACTGCGTATTTCATTGCGGCCATCTTTTTTCTCATCAATTCGATGGCGGCTTTATAAATGATTGAGTTCTCCGTAAGAGTTGCCATTTCTTTTTCTAAATCTACCGTGTTCTTATCATTTGCCACGTTGATATCTGGATTGTCATAAACATCCGCTTGGACTTTGTTTACCGCGCCTTCCACCGTTGGGAAGTGACCAGGGCTGGAACTCTCTACGCCTGGAATTCCTTCCATTTGTAGCGCACGAGACAATTCTGCTTCGAAATCAATTTTCTTTGCAGTATAGCCCGGCGTCTCAGCATTGGCGATGTTGGCCGAAGTGATATTGTGCCTCAGAAGTCTCATGTCTAGAGACTTCGCAAGACCTTCTGCGGTTCTATCAAACAGTTTGCTCATGCTCACCGTCCTTGCGATATTCGCTCAGTTTGTTTCTTAATGTTCTAATACTAATTCCTAAAATTTTTGCCGCTTGAGTTCTATTTTGACTCGTGAATTCTAAAGTTTTTAGAATCAAAAACTTTTCGGCATCTCCCAATGTCATTCCCGGAGTGAATGGCATATCTCCTACATTATTTTCTATTTGCAAATTTAAATCTTCCTCTGTGAGGATTTGGTTTTGGCTCAGAAGCACCGTTCTCTCGATGACGTTTTGTAATTCTCTGATATTTCCTGGCCATTGAGAAATTTGAAGACTGTTGACAGCGTCTTGCGAAAGATCCTTTGCTTGGATTCCATTATTGATGCAAGCCACTTCCACAAAGTGCTTTGCTAAAAGAATTAAATCTTTTGGCCGCGCTCTAAGTGGAGGAATATGAACAGGTATCACATTCAATCTATAGTAAAGATCTTCTCTAAATAACCCTTCTTGAACTAATTTTTTTAGATCTTTATTTGTTGTCGCGATAATTCTTACATCGACTTTGATTGGTTCTCTGCCGCCGACTCTTTCGATCTCACCTTCCTGAAGCGCTCTTAAAAGTTTAGATTGTAAAAGAAGTGGAAGCTCTCCCATTTCATCTAATAACAATGTACTTTGGTGAGCCAATTCAAATTTGCCAGGTTTTGCTTGATGCGCTCCCGTGAAGGATCCCTTTTCATGGCCGAACAACTCGCTCTCTAGCAATCCTTCTGGAACAGCTGCACAATTGATGGCAACCATTCTCTTAAGAACTCTTGGGCTCTTAGAGTGAATGTATCTTGCTAACAATTCCTTACCTGTTCCACTTTCACCAGTCACAAGCACAGAAGCTTTACTGTGAGCAATGTTCTCAGCTACTTTCAGAACTTTTCTCATATTTGGATCTAGAGTTAAAATAGCATGGTTTTGTTGGATCATTTCTTGTTTCCTTCTTTAGGAGATGAGCCAGCTTTATCATTTACCATAGCTGGAATTCTATTTGTGTACTTTTTGTATTCGCTGTTCCAGTTAGAACTTTTTAAATTTTCTTGCGCTAATCTGTCCCACAATTGTGCCTCTGTTTTGTCCTTGAGGGGACTCCATACTTTCTCTGCTTCTTTAACATCGCCTGTATCATAGTGAATTTTCCCGAGTTGATATCTTGCGGAGTAAAGCGGGTAATTGTCTTCGAATCGATCAAGTAGTGATCTATAAGCTTCAATTGCAGTTTTGTCTTTTTTAATTGCTACGGCATATTCAGCTTTTAATCTTAAAGCCAACATTTGATCTTCATCGGTTACAACCGAAGAATCTGCAGACATGTTGAGAAGGCGATCCAGTGTTGTGATAGCATCTGCATTTTGATTACTTTCTGACTGAAGCTTTGCCAATCTTAAATATACGGACGAAAGCTTTTCAGGATTTCCTCTCCAAGTTTCCGTCAATTCTTTCAAATTTCTGATTGCGAATTCTGGGTTATTTAATTTTTCATAAACGATAGAAGACAGGTAAACTTTTTCTACTTTTTCGTCGTCTGTTGCTTCTTTTCCGGATATTTCTCCGGATACTTCTCCGGATATTTCTTTTAGGTGATCTTGAGCTTTTCCATATTCATTCTTAGCAACAAAAACCGCTGCCAGTCTTAGATTGACTTCATCAGTGCTTGGTAACTCCTCAAAAACGCCTCTTTCTTTTTCTTCAGTGGTCCCACGAATAGCATAAAGTTTATTCAGTACGGATTGATATTTCTTTTGCGCTTCATCAGGAACACCTGATTTTTCAAACGCTACTCCTAAAAGATAGTTCGTGTCTACTCGATCTGCACCTTTTAACCAACTTCCAACATTCTGACCGTAGATTTGGAAAGCCTTTAAATAATCACCTTTTGCAATAGAGAATCCGATTTGGTCTTTGATCGTTTGTACGATTCTTTTCTTAAATACATCAAGATAGTCTGAAAGCGGATGCTCTTGATAGAAAGCAATTAGATTTTTTAAGGCTTCATCATAGTTTTTATTCGCGTAGTAGCCATCAGAAATCATAATTGTTTTGAATTCTGTTAATTTTTCTAAGCTCGAGGTTTTAATGAACTCATTCACTTTAGCAACTTCTTCAACGACTTGCTTATCTTTCATTGAAGGAATCTGTGCTCTCAACAAGCGAATCTTAGCAATTCCAGCTGCTTGAGAGTTTCCATATCTATAAATAGTTTCTACAAAGGCTCCGTTGTATCTTTTTTGAGGAGCTCCTAAGATTTCTAGAGTTTCGCCGATTCTTTCCATTGCATAGCTTGCATGCTCGTTCTTTGGATATTTTTTTAAGAATTCAATATAGGCATTTAAGCTTTGTTTTAAGTTTTCTCTATTTCTATTGAGCCAGAATTTACTTTCCGCAATGTTATAAAAAGCATTCGGATACTGATCTTGCTCTTTAGAATATTTCTTAAGGGCTCTCTCATATTCTACAATAGCTTTATCATACTGCTTTGTGATGGCATAAATATCGCCTTTTCTAAAAGCCGCTTCCGCCGCATTGATGCCCGCTTTTGGATCTGATTCAATTTCATCATAAATTTTTAAAGCATCCGATGTGTTATTCAATTTGGCCAAACACTCTGCCATTGCAGTCTTGATTCTGTATTTGTGTTCTGAGTCTGGGTTTCTATTAATGTATTTTTGAAATACTGTGAAGGCAGTTAAGTAGTCTTCTCTGTACATGTAGGAGTAGCCCATAAGTCTTTCTATTCTGTCATGATACTTGGAGGCTTTTACTGATAATAAAATTTTTGTGTAGAAATTAATTGCCATATCGAAATCTGAAACTTTTTTATCTTGGAGCCACAAATTATAATATGTATCGGCTTCCATGAAATCTAAAGTCTCTTTATATTTTGAATCTGGATATTCTTTTTTAAATAATTCTAGAGTTTTTAAGAAAACTGCATTCCTAGGTTTTTCAAGTGGATTTTGTTCTTGCGTTTCAGGATCAATTTTTCCTTTTTTGAATAAGGTCAAAAGCAACTGTGCTTTTTTTCCTTCGTCTGTTTCGCTCTTTTCAAAATTATAAATATTTGGTGTAGCCAAAATATCCTGAAGGTCATGCATTTCAACTAAAAGCATCGGATAAGTAATGTATAAATTTAATTTAGATGCAATGATCGCAGATTCTTTAATTTCATAATCTTCAATTTTAAAGCGCGTATAATTGGGATCTGCTCCATCAAGTACGCTTGGAGCCACTTTAGAGACTTCCGGAGAGACTTCTTTTTTTGTATCATCCATTAAAAAGTCTGTTCCTGCAGGAGCTCTACCTTTTTTGGCTGGTAGTTTTGTAATTTTAGCTGGAACTTTTTTTGCTTGTACTATGGCTGCCGGTTTTTGCGGAGTATCCTTAAAGAAATCCACAACCAATCTTGAAGGTTGATCTGTGATATAATCAAAACTTTGAGTCGATTTGTCTTTTAGGTAAAAAACGATTTTATTTTTTAAATTTACCCCGGGAAGAATTTCGATTTTTTCAATGTGTTTACTTTTGATTGTTTTGAGCTGGATAACAGATTTATCATCAAGCTGATCCACTTCCACCGAAACAATGCCGTCAGCTTCTCTGGTGAGCTTATAATCCCAGATTTCTCTACCGTTGAATTCGAAATGAGCAACATCATTCATGTCTTCGATTCCCACAGAAATACTGCCACTGTTGGCAACTGGCGCAACTGCATTGCCAGCACCAGTACTTTGGGCCGTAACCTCAAAGCTTGTCGCACATAAAATAAGCAATACTAAAGTTTTGATGAACACGAATGACTCCTTCACTCGAATGATAACAATGCACAGCAGATGCCAAGGCTACGAGACTATCAAAGTAAGAATTTGTGAGATTCTATTCACATATGTGCATTTTAAACAATTATCTCGACCAATAATTCTTGTCATAGCGACAACTTTCTGACACCTTTTCACGTCACTTCCTACGTCACTTTAAGCATCACTTTTTTGCCTAAGGCCGACGTCTAGATTGTGGTAGGATTTTTGTCTAGGTGGATGGTCTAGTCTTGTTCTGCTTGCAGGGCTTCATTTCATTCAGAAAGATCCCGAAATAATAGTGAAGACATCAGTGATTTCAGATGCATAAAAAATTATGCAAGAAATTTAAAGCACAGCGAGATTACAACATGACGACAGAAAAAAAAATTTTAACCGCCTTAATGATATTAACCATGGCAGCAGCATGCGTTTCTGTAAAGATACCAATGTCTGCGGCACCAGAAAAAGCTACAAATCTCAGTGTAAAAGCTCCGCCGACTCCATTTAAATCTTCAAACTCTGCAAGTTCGGATGGTATGTGGGTCAGCAGCAAAACTGCGAGCACAATTACCTACTTCACAAGTTGTAGCCCTTCAGAACCTGCACTCAAAACAATTCGTTCAACAGCCTTTACAAGCCTTGAAGGCGTAGATATTTCAAAAGAAGAAAATATTAACATCAATGAGCGTGAAGGATTGAAATCCAATATCGAAGGAAAGTTGGAAGGCGTTCCTGTAAAAGTACAGTTCGTTGTGTTCAAGAAAAATTCTTGCTCCTACCACTTGTCGTACGTAGCTCTAAAAGAAAATTTTGAAAAAGAGTTGGATCAATTTACAAACTTCGTAAAAAACTTCAGGGTGCCATGATACATTCATTTGCCCATTCACTTGGAAATATAATGTTTGAATTGTGCTACTTCATCGGTAGCCTCTCTGAACTTTGCTACAATGCTTTTCGTGAAGCCTTTAGAAAACCATTTTATCCGAGATTGATCATTGACCAAATTTATAGCCTTGGGATCAAGTCTGCACCACTTGTTGCCGTCTGTGCATTGAGCACAGGTATGGTGATCACTTTACAGTTTGGACTGGGTTTAGAAAAATTCGGTGGAAAACTATATGTTCCTAAAATTGTTTCTCTATCTATTGTGAGAGAATTAGGTCCAGTATTCACTAGTCTTATGATTGCGGGTCGCGTGGGCGCGGGTATCGCGTCAGAAATCGGATCCATGAAGGTGACTCAGCAAATCGATGCCATCAGAGCACTTGGGACTTCGCCACTTAAGAAGATCATCATCCCAAGAATTTTGGCGCTCGTGATATCGTTGCCACTTCTAACAGTATTTGCCAACTCCCTTGGAATATATGGAGCATCAGTCATCGGTTCCACTGAACTTGGTTTAGATCAATCTTTCTTTATTCAGAAAGTAACTCAAACAATTAAGATCCATGACTATATGGTGGGCGTTTGCAAAACATTCTTCTTTGCATTGTTTGTGGGACTGACTGGTTGTCATTATGGAATGAGAGTTTCGGAAGGCACGAGAGGAGTTGGTATTGCTACAACAAAGTCTGTGGTCGCTTCCTCAATACTGATTGTTATAAGTGACTTTATATTAACTAAACTATTTTGGATTATCGAGACCCTATAAGGATTCTAAAGTGAGTAAGAAGGCGATTGAAGTAAAACATTATAAAAAATCTTTCGGAACCAAAGAAGTTCACAGAGATGTTTCCTTCCATCTTATGAAGGGCGAATGCCTAGGTTTAATTGGTGGTTCGGGCTCAGGAAAAAGCGTGATCCTGAGATCATTGATTGGACTTGAAAAACCAAATAATGGACAAATCATTATTGATGGCGAAGATATTTCCAAAATGTCTGAGAAAGATCTTCTGCCGGTGAGAAAGAAAGTTGCTTATGTCTTCCAAGGCGGAGCGCTTTTTGACTCCCTTACAGTTTTCGAAAACTTGGCTTATCCATTGAGAGAACACACAAAGCTCAACGAAGAAGAAATTTCTAAGAAAGTTTTAGGTCTCTTAGAAGAATTTGGACTGCAAGGTAACGACAAGGTTTATCCCGCAGAACTCTCTGGTGGTATGCAAAAGAGAGTGGGCTTGGCTCGTGCAATCATTATGAATCCGGATATAGTTCTATATGACGAACCTACGGCAGGATTAGATCCTTACAATACAATCCGCATTCAAGAAATGATTCTAGAGCTTAAGAAAAAAGGCGTGACATCAATTCTCGTGACTCATGATATGCCAACTGCTGTTGCAGTTTGCGATCGCATTGCACTGTTAGTTAAAGGTTTTATTACATACGAAGGTAAACTGACAGATATTAGCCAGGACTCGAATGATCCTGTATTTCAATTTGTTCATGGTAAAGAGGTTGCAAAATGACAGAACGTGGAGCTACAGAATTAAAAGTAGGAATAGGCGTTGGGCTAGGATTGTTGCTCTTGATAGTAACGATATTTTTGTTAGGTGGAGAAAAATCTTTTTTATCTAGCACCTATACTCTCAAGGTTCCATTCGACAAAATTGATGGCCTGGCCCCGGGGAGCGTTGTTCGCTTGAGTGGTTTTGAAGTTGGAAATATTTCTGATATTAAGTTTTCTGAAGAAGAATCAAAAATTTTAGTTTATGTAAAACTTTTCAAAGAGCATCAATCAAGAATCACTGACAAATCTGTAGCTGGACTAAGAACCCAGGGCGCCCTCGGAGATAAGTACGTTTATATTTCTCCTGGAGAACCTGGCGGAAATCCCCTTAAAGATGGTGATTATTTAACAGTAGAAATTTCAACAGACCTGATTACTACACTCACTCAAAGAGGCGAAGAATTATCAAAGATCTTTGATATCGTTGGTGAAATTGATAAATTCGCAAAGACTCTCAACAAAGATGGCAGAAGCGACAAGATGATGACAAACCTTTTGAGTGCAAGTTCCCATATGGATCAAGCAATGCAAAAATTTAATTTGGCTGTCTCGGACTTACGTGGGGAAGATCAAAAAAATCTGAAGAGAATTTCAAAAGATCTAGCAAGTATCCTCGAAAAAATCGATAATGGAAGTGGAAGCTTGGGTGCGCTAATTAACGACCCAACTATTCATGAAAAAATTAAAGGTGTTCTCGGGGGTGGGAAACGGAACGACTACATGAAGTCCATCATTCAAAAGACGATTACAGATCAAAAAACGATCAAAGAAGGCAAAGAGTAATATTTTACCTTTGCTTCTTTACGCTTTGGATCTTTCCTTCAAATAATATTTTAAGAACAAACATCGTGTCGGAACTTGCTTTCAAAATGAGCTCTCTTAAGGCGGGAGAACCTTTCTGGTTGGAATCGATTGATCAAAAAAATTCTGATTTTTATTTCGACAACGCAAAACTGTCTAGAATTAGCCCAACCAAATTCTTTGGCGTTGTTCCCCTTTATAAAAATGATCAAGCCGTCATTATGGCTCTTTCAAAGATATCAAAATCATTTTTTTCTCATCCCACTCAAGACATTGCGGGGACGATCACGAGCGTACAGGTGAGAAAACTGGACAATCCTTCGTCCATTCGTATTCCCGCAAATTTTTTTAATGAACTTCAAAAAATTGGAGCCAATCAAATTGATCAAGAAAAATCCATCATCAAGTCTTCGCTTTTAAAAGAAAGCCCTGGATCTTTTTGTTTAGAAACGCAACTCCCAATTAAATCAAAGCAAGTCTCACAATTTGGCTCTTACAGAAGACTTCCAACTGGCATGCAGTACTTTCACACGGGCCTCGATTTAAGAGCCATGATTGGGACCAAAGTTTACGCTATGGCTGACGGTAAAGTTTCAATAGCAAATAAATTTGTTATTCCTGGAAACGCTGTGATCATCGATCACGGCAATGCTATTTTCTCGAAGTATTATCATTTGAGCGAACTACTCGTGAAACCTGGCCAGAAGATTAAAAAAGGGGAACTCATCGCCAAATCTGGAAATACAGGAAGAGTCGAAGCCCCTCACCTGCACTGGGAAGTCGCTTGGAAAGGCATAGTCACAGATCCGTTGGTATTTATGGAAACCGTGAAATCAATTTGCCTTTGATTATTTCTTATTGATAATTTCAGAATCTTTCATCGCACTATCTTCATCCATCTTTGGAACTTCGTGCTGATTAAGAGTGAAACGCACTTGCTGTACCCACCCCTTCTCCATGAAAGTATTAACCTTTTCCCTGATGGGGCCCGCCAAAAAGAGCATTTCATGCATCCAAACGGCGTTTTTGACCCACACATAGAGCGTCCCTTGAACAAAT
>JANMFM010000177.1:0-3774 GCA_031374125.1 Bdellovibrionales bacterium | reverse complement strand
GATGATTGGTAACATCTTTGATCTTGTTCCCAATCTTATGTTGCCTCACAAAAGCCACATAGTTATCCACCATGCTTCCCGTAGCGAGCATCAGAGACCCCACATAACCAGAAGCCATCGTTGAACCCAAACCCAAAATTTGCGCGCCAATTTGTGCCGCAATATTTGGATTTTTGGTCAAGCATTCATCACTTTGTTTAAGGCGCGCAAAAAGTGTATTGGAATATTTTTGAAAATTATCAATTGTTTCTAATCTTCTTCTTGTCTGCTCTTGGTTAGATAACTTTTGCGATTTTGCAATATTCACCTTCGCTAAAACCAATTCAGCTTTTAAAGCGCTCACATAGTCCATGTCCGGAGTGGCAGAACTCATCTCTGCCTGGATCGCCAATTCTAAATCATTTGCCTGTATGGACATATACTCTAAGTCATCCTCAGAGTTACGGCCTCTCAATAGCCTAGGAACGTTCAAGTTTTGAATATCATTTAAGGCGCCAGTAATGCCCTTGCAAGAAGCATCATCACGAATACTCTCAGCTATGTACTTAAGACCTGCGCCATCGTTAAAAGCCGAATCATTGACAGAGCCTTTGCCCTTGCATCTACTGCCAAAAGCAAAGAATAAATCATTGGTTGGATCATAGGAACGGGCGTGAAGATTCGAGGCAGAGAACATGAGTGACGTCGTCAGCAGTAACAATTTGATTCTCATCATTTTGTTTCTCCTGCAGGCAACCTAGAGTCTGCTTGTATTTTTATCGCGCTCAAAATTTTTCTAGAATCTTCTGTAGATTTATTCGAAGAAACTCTCAACAAAACCAAATCACTTTTTGTATTCCAATAGATGGATTCCGAAATGTATTTTCCATTTTGATAGACGTCTCTTGAACATTGGTACACGCGATTGGAAAATTTTGCACAACCTTGATTTTTTTCGTCTTGATCGAAAGAACGCGTTTGTTTTCTGCTTCTGTCCCAATATCTTTCAACACTGTATTTATTGGCAAGTGTGAGGGGTTTATTGTGCACAACCAACAATTGATTTTTACTACTTAGACCGAGGGCATTGTCAGCTTTAAACAATTTAGAATTCAACGAAGGCATTTCCAACGGAGTCGTAGATTGGAAAGGCAAATCCATAGAAAAAGTTTTAGAAACTTTTATGTCCATTGAGTTTTTAGCCAGAGCTAAAGAGTTGCTTAAAAAAAGACACATCATTAATACACAGTACGATTTCATCACAGGTTATTTCTCAATTTTTAAGTTGGTATTAAGAATATGTTAGCTTTTGTGCTTAAAATTGTTCAGTCCAGTTCTGTGGTATTATTTTACCTGTACGAGTCGGAAGTCTTGGTTCTTGTGAAAGTCGATCGTAAACCAGCATTACAAACTTACGCCAGATTATATTTTTAATAAAAATCCACCTGACTTATTAGACAGGTGGATTTCGCAAAAAAACTCTTAAATTATTTTAAAATACTATTGCATTGCTGGATCGCGTGGAAACGCTGGGCCAAATCTTTCAAACCCACAACCTGTAAGCACCCATGCACCATTTATCCATGTGTAAGTGTTGTAATAACAACCTTGTGACGTACATCCAGTTGTTACAGTTGTTGTTTGTGCATTTGCATCCGTTGTCATCCCCATTCCGATCAATAACGCAGCAATAGCGATAAATGATTTTAACATATAGTTACTCCTCTTTTAATAATACCCATTTTGGGTATTGGTTGGTGGAGGACTTATACCTCTTTTGATGCTAATTTTGTCAACAGCGATAGTTAGAAATACTTAACAATTCTTTTTTTGATTGAAATTTGAATTTGGATTTTTAAAATTAGAAAATTTTTTTAGGGAAATACAAAAATAGGATTTCTTTTGATTATCAATACTTTGAAGCAAATCACCCAAAACCTATATTATTTAAATAGGCCAAATTATTGGATAATTACGTTTGTAAGATGTACCATGGTGCCTTAAATCCAAAGTGAATTTTTTATTACTATTTTTATTTTTTGAGATTTCACACTTTCCATTTTCCAAGGATATTTAGAGTTTTCCAAAAGCTTTTTTTATTAAGGCTGTCTTGTCTGAGTTTTGCAATTCTTTTATTTTTAGATCGTATGCAGTCTGCCAGATGTCGGAAGCATAAACACCCTCCGCGATGGGTTTTGTGAACCTTGGATACAGATAATCATAAATATAATCTGCCAGAGGTTGATTTTCTTTTTTATTGAATAAAATGTCTTCAACCCACGGAATGGCTATAATTTCTTTTTGCTCAAGCCACTCTTGATAGACTTGGAATGTTAATGTCCATGCTCTGAACTCGGCCAAAAATCCACGATTTAACGCGCGCTCAATTTGATCTAGCATTAGCTGTTGCTCACTTGGGCCGAGGTCTTCCCACCTTTTATTACTTTTTAGTAGATTCATCATTTGCGCGATATTCTCAGCATTATTGTACGTGACGATGGAACTCTGAAGGGTTTCATCTCTGCGGTGTAAAATTTCATGCACAAATATTAACGGCCATTCATTGGGTGGAATTTTTGAAGGGCTTGCGGAGATAACTCCCGTGGATCGATCCACCTCTGCAACTCTCTGCGTCCCCGGAAGCTCTTTACTAAAAATTTGGAACATCAAAACTTCACTGCTGTAAGTGATTGCCGCAATTTTTTGGACCAGTAAACTTTTGGACTGCGAAAGCTGCATTAATGTTTTTTGCATTAATGAGCGTGCAAACAAAGCCTTTAGATCTATCACCGGTGAGAGCTCTTGCTCTAAGCACGAACCTACATTTTGCGCTTGGGGATAACCGTTCAGGTAATAATCAGCGAGGTGGTCCACATAACTGTAAGTGCTCTCGGTAATGAACTTTGATCTCGACAGTTGGGCCGAAAGCGTAACTTCGCTCGGCGCTCTCAAGGCTCCTAGTAATTCACTAGGAGCCTTGAGAGGACAGGCCAGAGCTGGGGATGAAAAAAGTAATAGGAAATTAATCAAAAATATCATTGATACTCATTTAAATTTTGAATCAAACAAGCCTCAACGGATTTTAAATCTACGGGAACTTTAGTTATCATTTCGCGTTCGCAATTCCAGTAGTATGCAGTGTAATTTTCAGGAAGAACTCGAACTAAACGAATTCCCTTAGCAATCACGCCTGATTTTGTCTGTATCCCGAGCTCATTGTAATCGTTAACTTTTTCCGTAGCCTCTCCTTCCAAATAAGGAACTATACCTGATTTTTTAGCTGAATAATCTGTCTGCGGTATATTGTTTTGATCATAGTAAGCATAAGAAAATCTGCTGGTTGTTTGAACTTCAGATATCACCTGGATACGGCATTGTTTATTGTACCAATCTACACTAGCCATCCAAATTTTTGAAGAATTGCGTTTAAGCCTGCAAAGCGAATCTTTACAAGCTTGTCCCGTAGTCTTGTAAACAAAGTCTTCTACTAGTTGATCTTCACATTTTTTATTGATTTGCTCTAATACTCCAATAGGCACTTCTTTATCGGTATTCAGTGGAGCTGCGCTACCTTTTAGATCAGGACCATTCCCTACTTCGCCGGCCCAGATATAATGGCTCTCGATTGTTGCTAAAAAAGCAATCGTTATAATTAATAATTTATTTTTCATTTCTTCTCTCCTTGTTATTGGTTATTCGTTAAATTAAAAAACTGAATGCTAATGCAATAAACATCTTTCTTATTTTTACTATTTTCTTGAGCCCATTTATCAAATTCTCTTCTAAAATTTTTAA
>JANMFM010000158.1:0-4781 GCA_031374125.1 Bdellovibrionales bacterium | reverse complement strand
CAATTGAGCACAATAAAAAAGTTCTCTGGAAAAATCGCGTCGACTTTTTAAAACAAGCTAGAAATCTAATGTCTATCAGAGCATATCCTGAGTCTGCCGTTATGTATGAAAAATACATGAAGAGCGTGGCCATAGGATTTGAAATAAAACCAACAGAAATTACTCCTGAAACCTTTAAAGATCCCCGCCACAAAAAAGAGCTCACCGTGATGTCTTATGTGATGTGGGATTTATATAAAATTTACGACACGAATGCAAAGTACGCCGATCGCCAAAAAATGATCGCCCAAAAACTCATTGCCTTTGCAAGATCAAATTCTAACATTCAATCTGACCTTGCTAGAAAACTTGTAAACTACACCAAGTATGCGAAAAATAAAGCACTTACAAACGAAGTGCTGAAGAGCGTGGATAAGAACTTAGTAAGATGTTTTATTGCGACAGCGGCTTTTAACACAAACCTCGCTCCAGAAGTGCAAATTCTTTGCGCATTCCGAGATAATTTCTTGAGACGCTATTTCTTGGGCAATCTATTTATTGAAACTTACTACAAAATTTCGCCTCCCATCGCTCGTGCTCTAGATCGCTCACCCGCAGCTAAAAAACCGGTGAGGTTTGCCTTATCAATAATTGCAACGCGTCTTAATGCGTGGTTGAAACTCTTATAATCTCTCTGCAATACTGACTTCATGAAACAATTCGAATTCATCATTTACGGTGCAACTTTAGAAGGCTTACTTACAGGTTACTATTTACATCAAAAGGGTTTCAAAACCATTATTCTTGAAAGTACAGACAAAGCTGGCAAATTTTTTGCGTCCATTGATCATGCTCAAGCTTCGATCCATAGTTTGTTTACCACTCCATCTTATGATGACAATTCCTTGAGAGTGGCAGAATGGATCAAAACCAATTTCTTTGATATCAAGGCCACTAAAAAATCTTTGCCACCCACTACTTTTGAAAAAGGACACTTTGAGCCCTTCGTTGGATTTGGAGAACACGCTCCAAAAGAATCTGAGTTTTTACAGGATTTCCTCTTCGCAGACAGAATGGAATTCACTCCTAACGTCAGTGAGTGGATCAAAACCATTTTGGCTTCCGGATTAGAAATTCGCTACAATTCTACTCTGACAGCAATCAATGTTACTGAAGGAAAAATCACCGACATCACAATCAACGACAAAGACACTTTGGTTCCTGGAAACTTTATCTTTGCGGAAAATCCATCCGACTTAATCGAGTTTTTGGATTTAGAAACAACAGCCGGCAAAGCGGTTTCGGCAAAAGCTCTTGCTAGGTTATCAAAAGGAAACTTCTGGTCGACGCTGCAACTGAGTATCGCTCACAAAACTCCGATCACAGACAAAGAAGAAATTCATGTGCTTTACGGAACTCAAAAAAATCCCGTTGTTAGTGTTGGTAAATTCCAAGGACCCACTTCTCAATGGATCAGCTTTATCAATTCCGATGTTCCAGACATCAATGAAGAAGGCGTCCATATTTTAAAAGAATTAAAAAGGCAGCTTAAAAGAGCTTATCCCGAAGCCTTAGATGACCATGAATTTGATAAGATCGCCCTATGGCCGAAAACTCACGGCTATATTGATCTTAAATCAAAACGTTTTGGTCAGCTTGAGGGTATTGAAAATATTGGACTTTGTTCGAATCACCTGGTTGAACACACTAATCCATTCATTGGCGCTCTAACCGCAGCCCAATACACGACAGAAATCGTTAAGAACCTCATCTCTAATCAACCTAAGACTCATGCTGAAGATTCAGAGGCAATGGACTCGACTAACGCTTAGTGTTATTAGGTTCTCAATGCATGTATTTTCGTCAATGAATTTGCACCGGTGTACCCTCCCATGCTACATCTTTTGGACCTTAAAAATTAATAAGGAAACAATTCTTGGAGTTACTCCAAGAAAATAAACACTTCTCAACACACCTGGTGCTGATCGTTGATAGCGATAAAGTAATCCAGTTGAGAAGGAAGATTAACCAGGGAGGCTATAATGGCTCAAATTACTATCAAAGAAATGCTTTCGTGCGGTGTTCATTTCGGACACCAAACACACAGATGGAATCCAAAGATGAAGAACTACGTGTTCGGTACACGCTCAGGGATTCATATTATCGATCTTCAAAAATCAGTTACTATGGCTCAAAAAGCTGCTGATTTTGTAAAGACAGTTTCTGCTAACGGCGGAAAAATGGTTTTCGTTGGAACAAAAAAACAAGCTTCAACAGTTGTTAAAGAAGCTGCTGAAAAATGTGGTCAGTTCTACATCACAAAAAGATGGTTGGGTGGAACTCTAACTAACTTCGTAACAATCAAAGCTTCCATCGATCGTCTTAAAAAATTAGAAGCAATGAAAGAAAAAGGCGAATTCCAATACTTCAACAAAAAAGAACAGTCTAAAATGGACAAAGAACAAACAAAATTGACTGAGTATCTTGAAGGTATCAAAGACATGAAAGATCTTCCAAAGGCGATCTTCATCGTGGATTTAAAGAAAGAACACATCGCTGTTCATGAAGCAAAAGTTCTTGGAATTCCAGTGGTAGGTATCTCTGACACGAACGCGGATCCAGATGTGATTCAATATCCAATTCCTGGAAACGATGACGCCATCAGATCCATTCAACTTTTCGCTAACCTTATCGCAGATAGCTATCTTGAAGGTGCTAAACTTTATCAAGATAAAATCAGATCCAGCACAGATAAAGGTGACGAAGCTCAACTTGCACCAAGAGGCTCAAAAGCTGAAGCTGCTGCAAAAGCCGCTGCTGCTCGTAAGCTAGTTGCTGTAGGAACAGCGGACGATGTTGAAATCGCAGCTGAACTTGAACAAGCTGAGACTGAAACAACAACTGACGAAGAAACTAACTAAGAAAGAAGGATAGTGCTTGCCCAAGCAGGCACTGAAACCGGAGGAGCATTCAAATGAGTATCACTGCTGCTGATGTTAAAAATTTAAGAGAGCGCACAGGCGCTGGTATGATGGACTGTAAAAAAGCTCTAGAAGAAAACTCTGGAGACTTTGATAAGTCTGTTGATTGGTTAAGACAAAAAGGTCTTTCTAAAGCTGCAAAAAAATCTGGTCGTGTAGCTTCAGAAGGTCTTGTTTATTCTTATATCCATGGTGAAGGAAGAATCGGTGTTCTTCTTGAAGTGAATTCAGAAACTGATTTCGCCGCAAAGAACGACAAGTTCCAACAATTTGCAAGAGACGTAGCTATGCACATCGCTGCTATGAATCCACAATACGTTGCTTCAACGGAAATTCCAAAAGAAGATATCGATCGCGAAAGATCAGTTCTTCGCGCAAAAGCTATTGAAGAAGGCAAGAAGGCAGACTTTGTTGACAAGATCGTAGACGGTCAAATCAACAAGTGGATGTCAGAAGTTTGCTTATTGGATCAAAAATTTGTAAAAAACCCAGATGTTTCTATCCAACAATTATTGACTGAACTGATTGCTACAATCGGTGAAAATATTGTTGTTAGAAGATTCACACGCTTTGAACTTGGCGAAGGTATCGCGAAGGAATCAAAAGATTTTGCTGCTGAAGTCGCAGAACAATTGAACAAAGGATAACATCTTGTCACGTCCAGTTTATAAAAGAATATTGCTCAAATTGAGTGGTGAAGCTCTTGCCGGTCCTCAGGGTTATGGAATTGATCCAGAGACGATTCAGCAAATCGCCCTTGATGTGGCAGAAGTTTTTAAAGCTGGATATGAAATCGGAATCGTTATTGGTGGTGGCAATATTTTTAGAGGTATTGCCGCTTCTGCACACGGCATGGACAGAGCAAGCTCAGATTATATGGGTATGCTCGCTACGTGTATCAATGCTCTGGCTTTGCAAGATGCTTTAGAGAAAATCGAAGTGGACACAAGAGTGCAATCAGCCATTGAAATGGCAGAGATCGCAGAATCTTACATTCGCAGAAGAGCAATCAGGCATCTTGAAAAAGGCAGAATCGTTATCTTTGCTGGTGGAACAGGAAATCCATTCTTCACAACAGATACTGCAGCATCACTCAGAGCTATGGAAATCGGCGCCGATGTCATCTTTAAAGCTACAAAAGTTGACGGCATTTATGACAAAGATCCAAAGAAGCATCCCGACGCGGTGATGTGGGATGAGTTAACTTATATCGACGTTTTGAATAAACGTTTAGAGGTTATGGATTCTACGGCAATCAGCCTTTGTATGGACAACAAGCTTCCAATCTTAACTTTCAATCTCAAAACTAGAGGAAATATCTTGAGAGCCGCAAAAGGCGATAAGATAGGAACACTCATAAAAACATAATTAAATTTAAAGCTCAAACTTTTCTAAAGGAATTACTATGGTTAAAGAAATCAAAACAAAATCTGAAGACAAGATGAAACTCGCTCTAGATTCTCTAAAAAGAGAATTAGGAAAAGTTCGTACAGGTAAAGCACATACATCAATGCTTGATTCTATCAAAGTGGTTTACTACGGAACTGTAACTCCACTATCTCAAGTTTCAGCGTTGAGCTGTCCAGATGCAAAAACATTTATGATTGCACCTTGGGAAGTGAGCACACTAAAAGAAATCGAAGCTGCTATCGTGAAGAGTGATTTGGGTATGACTCCAATCAACGACGGCAAAAAAATTCTATTAAAGCTTCCTGAAATCACAGAACAAAGACGTAAAGAACTCGTTAAGCAAATCGGTAAAGTTGTTGAGGACGCAAGAGTTGCAGTAAGACATGCTCGTCGTGATGCAAACGAAGAAGT
>JANMFM010000057.1:0-3855 GCA_031374125.1 Bdellovibrionales bacterium | reverse complement strand
CATCGACAGTGAAATCCACATTACCGGTGTCTTCATTTTTAAAATCCAGAGGATCTGTTTTTACTCGCACCACTCGCAATGCAGTGTATGGCTCCCAAGAACCGGTTAAATAACTGGTAATGACATCTGCGTAATAATGACGACCTCCAATTGAAACTCCCGTACCAATAGCAGCGGCAAGCGACCATCCTTTTTCGACGTTATTAATAAATGCATATTTTAATTTAACACCAAGACTGAGGGCCTCTAACTGCACCGCAAAATCTAGATTTGGATTTACTCCGTAGTTCCACTTTGCGACATAACTTGATAATCCATAACCCACTATAACCTCATGATTAGAAGCGCCAACTGTTCTCCCTGTCTCGTGAACTACCAAGGGGCCAACGGCACAACCAGACAAAGTTGCAAGTGTTATAAAAAGTAATCCTATTTTCTTCATAAATATCTCCTTATGGGTCTATTGCCGGTCAGTTTGCACAATATAGAGTGAGATAAGTTTCCGCTCGGTGCATTTCTTCTCTTGCTTCAGACTCATCTCGATTTTCTGCTCTCAATAATTTTTTAAGTTCTATCGCTTTTTCAAAAACTTTCCCTACTTGATCACAAGCCTTCACATTTTGATTTGCTTCCAAAGATACAAATACTTCTTTTTTTAATTCCATAAGATCACTCATCGCTTGATTCGCAGGACTTGCTTGCACAGTCAGCGCCACTAGCACCACTCCAGAAAAAATTAATTTTTTTATAACGACCTCCTGATTAGTCTTTTGTTTTCACGATCCGCTCATGGTCGCGGGGTTAAATGCATTATGACTTTAGGCGTTAATTATCGATAGATTTGTTTAGTAAATAATTAATAAAATAATTTACTATTAAGTAAATATATTAAAATACCGAAGTATTATTAGTAGGATGTAAATATGAATATTTATGAGTTTATTAGCTATAAAACGTATTTAAAGGCCTGGTTAAAAGCTCTCCCGAAGAAAGGTCACGGGGAAAGTCGTCGTATTGCAGAGGCTTTAGGAATCAGCACAACCATGATCAGCCAAGTACTAAATGGTGAAAAGAATTTCAACTTAGAGCTCGCTTCCGATCTTTGTGACTACCTTGGGCTCAACGAAAAAGAAACGGATTACTTTTTTCTACTTGTTGAGTTTGAAAGAGCCGGTACTCACCGCTTAAAACAAAAATTAAAAAAGAAGATTGAAAGATTAAAAATCCAAGCATCGGTTCTTAAGGAACGATTAGAGAAAGACAAAGAACTTACAGATCATGATAAGGCCACGTTTTATTCTTCATGGATTTATAGTGGGATTAGAAATTTAATTGCGACGGATACAAGTCTTACGATTGATTCCATTTCGCAAAGACTTCAGATTCCTCGAAATCAAATTCAAAAAATTTTAGATTTTTTATTGGAAAGTGGCTTGTGTGAGCTAAAGCAAAATAAATACTTAGTCGGAGCCAAGAGAACTCACCTAGGCAACGATTCCCCTCTTGTGACTAAGCATCACCAGAATTGGCGCATGCAGGGTTTTAATAAGATGATCTTTGCTGAGGACAAGAACCTCTTTTATACTGCTCCCATGTCTTTATCGAAAGAAGCCGCCCAAAAGATACGACAAGAATTGCCTGCCTTTATTGAGAAGATCAACAAATGGGTGGTGGACTCGGATTCAGAGATAGTTCGGTGTTTGAATATAGACTTCTTTGAGTATTAAGCTGGTAATCATCTGCTAGTAATCATCTAAAGTCCTGACTATCGTCTAGAGGACATAACCTCCATTGAATTTAGCTCCTATTTTTCGGATAATTAAAAGATGAGATTGCGCCTCATATACATATTTTATTTTATATTCATAAGCTCCCTTAAAAGTTATGCAGCCTGCCCCGAATGGATTAGCAATAAATCCAATCTTCCCCTGTGCCCTGAGAAAGGACAACTTGTTCCCGAAACATATCCCGTGGCAGCGGTGGTCGTATCTGATAGTGGGTCATACGAAAGGGATAGCCAATTCGCAAGTGAACTTGTTGAAAAAACTCTGCTGGCCGCAGGAGAAAATCCTCCCTTGATTGTGCTCCCCGTATCTGACGCAACCATGGAAAAAATAAACAACTCCATTGATTCTTTAAAAATTTCCGAAGCCAAAAAAAAGAAATTCAAAGCGCTGCTACAACAAGTGCCCGTTAAAAGTTACACTTGGCAAAAGGACTATATGCAAGCCTTTGTAAACCCCCAAAGCGGTCAAATTTCTTTGAGAGAAGTTTCCAATTACTCTTCTGCGGTACGAAAAAATAAATTTGATAAGGGCAGCTTTAGGGGAATCACCGAAATCACCAGAAAATGTGGAATTCTAGAGGGAAAACCTCTTGTATCTCCAAGCACTGACGCTCTTCGCTCCGGGCACTCTGCTGGAAATATTGGCACCCTTCCCACCGGGATATGTCTTCTAGGCAGTGATAACTTCCAAGGCCAAGAGTGGGAAAACTATGCTACTGAAGTTTGCGACAAAAATCCAAAAAATAGAATCAAAGTTCCCACCTCTTGGTTGCAAGTTGGCCATACCGACGAAGTCATTAAGGTGATAAGAAACAAAAACAATCCCGCACCTTGTGATTTTTCAATAACTTTTGCAAGCCCCAATAAAGCCATCGAACTTTTAAAATCAAATCCTGATGAAACATTTATAAATTTTAAGAAAAAAAATTCGGAATCTCTTAATGACACTTTCATCAGAAGAGTAACCCACCATCAAGGCCTCAATCTTTTGTGTCGCAAAAAAATCCAACTCCCACATGACCAAAAAAAGAATCCTTTACCGCAAGGAGTTTCGCAGCTATTTAACTTAAGAGATATCCTATTAAATAAAGCTTTTGCAGAATCTCCGGCTCTAGAAAATTGTGAAAACCTGAGCAATAAAGATGTTTACAGAATTTTGACTGAAGATTCAGAACTGAAGATCTATAACCAACTTATTCAAGAACAGATAGATAATCTAAAAAAGGATGTTCTCGCTAAATTGCAAAAAGCACTTCCTGCATGCAAAATAGATACCTTGGATGTTCCAAATATATTTTACGGAGGACAACCCGTAAAAACATCAAAAAATAAATACATTCTACCCCATGGCATGGGTAAATCATTCTTACCAAGTCCCACCAATTCCGTTGCCGTTGCTGAAACTATAATTTCACCAGAACCTGCAAACGATATATTTAAAAAGTATCTCCAAGGAGAATACGAAAAGAGAGGCTTGAAATCAGAATTTATAGACACTTTTGATTACGCTCATTTAGGCGGAGGCAATCTACATTGCGCTACAAATACGATACATATTTGCAGACCCAGAAAATCAAAATGACAACTTATTTCTAGAGCTGAAAACTTTGATTTAATTATATAAAATCACCCTCTACTTACTTTTACGAGATCTAATAGAAGCAATACGTATGTACTTTGTTTTTCCTACAATGATTTCATAATAGACTGAATTTTTTAATACAACGATGTATCGCTTGAATTCATTGCCTTGATAGGGCCGACCTAACTTTGGATGCTCGGCCAATCCTTCTATCGCATCGATAATCGAGCGGTAGACATCTTTTGCTACGTCTTCACTGAAATTACTTAATACGTGGGATATAATTTTATCTAGATTTGCGCTGGCTCTTTTTGACCATTTTATTTTCATTTAAAAACTCATATTTTTTTTTCATTGAAGTGACAATTTCATTATGGTCAATTAAATTTCCAGTGTCATCATCAGCTTGAGCCGCTTTAAAGTCGCTCATGATCTGAGCTCTCTCCATCATGTCATCAAAAGCTTCTCTCGGAATCATGACTACATC